>JBCNPI010000020.1:0-39980 GCA_039593415.1 Rhizobium sp.
GAGTTCATCGCCGGCGTGACGACGTTTCTGACGATGTCCTATATCATCTTCGTCAATCCCGACATTCTCTCGACGACCGGCATGGATCGCAATGCCGTCTTCGTCGCCACCTGTCTTGCGGCAGCGCTGGGCTCCATCGTCATGGGCCTTGTCGCCAATTGGCCGATCGGGATGGCGCCCGGCATGGGGCTCAATGCCTTCTTCGCCTTCACCGTGGTCGCGACACTCGGCTTTACCTGGCAACAGGCGCTGGGTGCCGTCTTCATTTCCGGTTCCATTTTCGTGCTGCTGACGGTTACCGGCGTCCGAAGCTGGCTGATTGCCGGCATCCCGCACTCGCTCCGAAGCGCGATCGCTGCGGGTATCGGCCTTTTCCTGGCGATCATCGCACTCAAGGGTGCCGGCATCGTCGTCGCCAACAAGGCAACGCTCGTCGGCCTCGGAGACCTGAAGCAGACCGGCCCTCTCCTGGCAATCTTCGGCTTCTTCATCATCGCGGTTCTTGATGCGCTGAGGGTAAGGGGGTCGATCCTGATCGGCATTCTCGCCGTTACCGTCCTCTCCTGGATCCTGGGCGTCAGCCAGTTTCACGGTATCGTTTCCGCACCGCCGTCCATCATGCCGACCTTTTTGCAGCTCGACATCGTCGGCGCTCTCCATGGTGGCCTGGTGCATATCATTCTTGTCTTCGTGCTCGTCGAGGTCTTCGATGCCACCGGGACGCTGATCGGTATTGCCAAGCGGGCGAACCTTATCCAGGAAGGAAAGCCAAACCGGTTGAGCAGGGCTCTGCTTGCCGACAGTGCCGCCATCGTCGCCGGCTCGCTGATGGGAACCAGCAGCACGACAGCTTTCGTCGAAAGTGCATCGGGCGTTCAGGCCGGAGGCCGTACGGGCCTGACGGCTCTCACCATTGCCGTGTTCTTCATCGCCGCCCTCTTCTTTTCGCCGCTCGCAGCCTCTGTTCCCGCCTATGCGACCGCTCCGGCGCTGCTCTACGTCGCCGGCCTGATGATGCGCGAACTGACAGAGATCGAATGGGATGACCTCACCGAGGCTGCACCGGCTGCCATCACCGCGCTTGCAATGCCCTTCACCTACTCGATCGCCAACGGCCTTGCCTTCGGCTTCGTGAGCTACGTGGTCATCAAGATCTGCACCGGCCGCTGGTCGATGCTGCATCCGGCGACGCAGATCGTCGCGGCCCTGTTCGTGGTGCGCTTCGCCTTCTTCGCAGGGTAGCAGCGGTATAAATTCAAGGCCGGGTCATTCGCTTAGATGACCCACCTTTTGAAATTTGGGCTGTTGAAACGGGAACTTACCCTAGCAATAAGGGGCGCTGTGATTGCAGCGCCCCTTATTTTTCTCCACCAGTCCAGCACCTTTCAGCGGATCAGGAACGTCTCCTCATAGAAATGCTCCTCGAGATTGACGCCCTTGCCGCCGCGATCGACGACGATGAAGTCGGAGATGCCGTCGAGGGGGTTCAGAATCCCGTGCCAGACATTGCGCCAGATGTTGACGCCCTGCCCAGGTCTGGTGCGGAAGGCAATGGGCTCGCTTGGCCCATTGTCCGTTTCGCGCGCCGTAACGACAAGGAACGGATGGCTGGAAAGCGGAACGAAAGCCTGACTGCCGAGGGGGTGCCGCTCCACCATGCGCAGTTCCAGCGGCAGCGAATACGGTTCGCCGCGCAGCCAGCTGATCATCGTTCTCGCCTCCTCGCCGATCGCTTCGACCTTCGCGAGATCGTGATAACGAACGCACTTTCCCGCATTGATGGGATAGCTGTGTGCGCCCTCCATTTCGATCACATCGCCGAAGGGGGCAAATGCGACTCTGGTCAGCGGCTGAATCTCGATCACTTTCATCCATGGTCTCCCGTTTTCATTCCTCGAAGTCTCCTCGGTATCGATCGGCGATAGATCTTGTGAAGTTCGATGTGTGGCCCGCAGCACGGGCGGCCAGGCTCGCCCGGAGCGCAGGTCGCGCTCCGTCCGACCATCATGGCTCTGTCATTTCCGTAAGACGTTGGTTACGGAAACTCACCCCAGTAGCCGCGGAGTCTGTTCCCGGCTACCCTTGCCAGCACCCGGTCGGCCGGCAGATGTTGCGGGTCAATGCCCGCAAGGCGCGCCAAAGCAGGCGCATAAATCGGCCGACTGCTTTGGCCGCCCTTGCGTCCAGGGCAGATTTCTATGCCTAAGCCAGTTGCACCTTGTGGGTGACCCGCAAGAAGGGGTAGCCATGTCCGGGGGTGTCGGGAAACGTTCCTCCAAACGTTTTCGATCACCAATCTCTAACCGCAAAACGCGCCAGCCATTCCCCCTGGAAAATTTGAAAGTCTCGAACGATACCACTGCTTTTCAGAGGTATCGGCCTGGCGGATAGTGGAGACAGGAGTGCTAGGTTCGGGAGAAAAGCATGCAGTCTCATTCGCCAGGAGCCGGCCGGCTCACGACCCATGTGCTGGACACGGCGCTCGGCAAGCCCGCCGAGGATCTGCGCATCGATGTATACAGGATAGACGGCGATACGGCGCATCTCCTGAAATCCGCCAAAACCAACGATGATGGCCGCTGCGACGCGCCGCTGCTATCAGGCGAAACCATGCAGATCGGCACTTACGAGCTGCGCTTCCACGCGGGCGACTATCTCGGGCGCTCTGGCGGTAGTCCCATGTTTCTGGATATCATTCCGATCCGCTTCGGCCTTGCCGCTGAGAACGCGCATTACCATGTGCCACTGCTCCTCTCGCCCTACAGCTATTCCACCTATCGCGGGAGCTGAACGATGACCGCCGCAAAAATCCGCTCCGAACTACGCTTCATCCTGAACGGCAAGGACATTGCACTCCGTGATGTCGCGCCGGACCAGACCCTGCTCGACTGGCTGCGGCTTTCCCGCTCACTGAAAGGCACCAAGGAAGGTTGCGCCGAGGGCGACTGCGGCGCCTGCACAGTATTGGTCGGCCGGCTGACGCCGCTGGGTGAACTCGTCTATGAGGGCGTCAATGCCTGCATCCGCTTCCTCGGCTCTCTCGACGGCTGCCATGTCGTCACCGTCGAACATTTGGCAGACAGCGACGACCGCCTGCACCCGGTGCAGCAGGCGATGGTCGATTTCCATGGATCGCAATGCGGCTTCTGCACGCCCGGCTTCGTCATGTCGCTCTATGGATTGTGGATGCAGACGTCGAACCCGACGGATCAGCAGATCGAAACGGCGCTGCAGGGCAATCTCTGTCGCTGCACCGGCTACGAGCCGATTCTGCGCGCGGCCCGCGCTATCTCCAATTATGGCGGCACGCAGAACGATCCCCTGATTGTCGAGCGCGCCAACATGAGCGCGCGGCTGAGGGCTCTTGCCGATGGCGCGCGTGTCGAAATCGGCGAGGGGCGCCATCGCCTGATCGTGCCGGCCGACCTCGACGATTTCGCCGATGTTCTCGAAGTCTTACCCACGGCAACCGTGGTCGCCGGCTCCACCGATGTCGGCCTATGGGTGACCAAGCACATGCGCGACATCACGCCCGCCGTCTTCATTGCCGGGCTGCAGGAATTGAAGTCGATCACCGTCAAAGACCATATCATCACCATCGGCGCCGGCGTCACCTATTCGGAAGCGCTCGCCACGCTTTCGCAGCATATTCCGGCGCTCGGCCCTCTGATTGCCCGCATCGGCGGCCAGCAGGTGCGCAACATGGGCACGATCGGCGGCAACATCGCCAACGGCTCGCCGATCGGCGACACGCCGCCGGCGCTGATCACGCTGAACGCATCACTCACCTTGCGCAAGGGCGCCGCCCGGCGCACCATTGCGCTTGAAGACTACTTCATCGCTTATGGCAAGCAGGACCGCCAGCCGGGCGAGTTCGTCGAAGCCGTGCACATTCCGGTGCCGGCAGCAGACGACAAATTCGCTGTCTACAAGGTGACGAAACGTCGGGACGAGGATATTACGGCAGCGCTCGGCGCTTTCCGCCTCGCGCTTGCCGCCGATGGCACGGTCGCAGAAATCCGGATCGCCTATAGCGGCATGGCCGCAACGCCGAAACGAGCTTTCGCGGTTGAAAAATTCCTGCTCGGCCAGCCCTGGAACGAGAAGACCGTGGAGGCGGCGATGGAGAGATACGCCGAGGATTACACGCCCCTGACTGATATGCGCGCCACGGCGGAATACCGGGCACTCACCGCGAAGAACCTTCTAATGCGTTTCTACCTGGAAACGACATCGAATGCGGCACCAGTGCAGGTGTCCAGATATGAGGCGGCATAGGCCATGAACAAACATGCTTCAGACATCAAGGCCGAAACCATCGTCGGCGGGGTTCATGCCAGTCCCCGTCATGACTCCGCGCATAAGCATGTCTCCGGTACGGCCATTTATATCGACGACATCAGCGAACCCGCTGGCACGCTCCACGCCGGTCTTGGCCTGTCGACCATCGCCCACGGCATCCTGAAATCCGTCGATCTTTCCGCCGTCCGCGCAGCTTCCGGCGTCGTTGCCGTGCTGACCCATGAGGACGTGCCCGGCGTCAACGATATCTCGCCCTCTTACATGAATGACGACCCGGTGCTTGCCGCCGGCAAGGTGGAGTTTCACGGCCAGCCGATCTTCTGCGTGATCGCCGAAACGCGCGAACAGGCGCGTCGCGCCGCCCGGCTGGCAAAGATCGACTATGAGGAACTGCCTGCTGATATCGACATCTGGGATCTCGATGTTTCGACCCATAGGCAAGTGGTCACGCCGCTGACGCTGAAACGCGGCGATGCGGCAGAAAGCCTGGCGCGCGCGCCGCGCCGCGTGAAGGGTCGCATGCGGCTGGGTGGCCAGGACCATTTCTATCTCGAAGGCCAGGTCTCGCTTGCCCTCCCCGGCGAAGACGACGAGGTCGTCGTCTATTGCTCCACCCAGGGTCCGAGCGAAACGCAGCATATGGTCGCCCATGCGCTCGGCGTGCCGAGCAATGCGGTGACGATCGAGGTTCGCCGCATGGGTGGCGGCTTCGGCGGCAAGGAAACCCAGGCAAATCAATGCGCCGCGATCGCGGCCATCGCGGCCAAGAAGCTGAAGCGCCCCGTCAAGATCAGGCTCGACCGCGATGAAGATATGGTGGCAACGGGCAAGCGGCATGACTTTGCCATCGACTATGATGTCGGCTTCGACGACGAGGGCCGCATCCTCGCTGTCGACTATACCTTCGCGCTTCGCGCCGGCTTTTCCGCTGATCTTTCCGGCCCGGTCGGCGACCGTGCGCTGTTTCACTGCGACAACGCCTATTTCTTTCCGCATGTGCATGCAAAATCGGCGCCGCTTTACACGAATACGGTTTCCAACACCGCCTTCCGCGGTTTCGGCGGGCCGCAGGGCATGGTGGGAGCCGAGCGCGTCATCGACGAGGTGGCCTTCGCCGTCGGCAAGGACCCGCTCGACGTTCGCAAGCTGAATTTCTATGATGCGATGGGCGTCGATGGTGAACGCAACCTCACCCCCTATCACCAGAAGGTCGAGGACTGCATTATCCAGCGCATTGTCGCGGAGCTGGAGGAAAGCGCGGATTATGCCGGACGCAGACAGGCTATCGCCGAGTTCAATGCCAAGAGCCGTATCGTCAAGCGCGGCATCGCGCTGACACCGGTTAAATTCGGCATCTCCTTCACCAAGACGGAAGCAAACCAGGCCGGTGCGCTTGTCCATGTCTATAGCGATGGTTCCGTGCATATGAACCATGGCGGCACGGAGATGGGGCAGGGCCTGCATCTGAAGGTGGCGCAGGTGGTGGCGGAGGAATTCCAGATCGACCTCGACCGGGTGAAGATCACCGCGACGACGACTGCCAAGGTGCCGAACACCTCGCCGACCGCCGCCTCCTCAGGCACGGACCTGAACGGCATGGCGGCGCAAAACGCCGCGCGCCAGATCAAAGAACGGCTGATCGCCTTTGCGGCGGAAAGCCATCAGGTGCGCCGCGAGCAGGTGGTATTCCTACCCAATCGCGTACGGATCGGCGATATCGAGATGTCCTTCCCAGATCTCATCAAGAAGGCCTATATGGCCCGCGTCCAGCTTTCGGCCGCCGGCTTCTACAAGACGCCCAAGATCCATTGGGATCGAAAGGCCGGCCGTGGCCACGCCTTCTATTACTATGCTTATGGTGCAGCCTGCTCGGAAGTATCGATCGATACGCTGACCGGCGAATATCTGGTTGAACGCACGGATATCCTCCACGATACCGGCCGCTCGCTGAACAAGGCGATCGATATCGGCCAGGTCGAGGGCGGCTTCATCCAGGGCATGGGCTGGCTGACGACGGAAGAACTCTGGTGGGATGACAAGGGGCGCCTGAGAACACATGCTCCCTCCACCTACAAGATCCCGCTTGCATCCGACCGTCCGAAGATTTTCAATGTAGCGCTGACCGACTGGTCGGAGGCCTATGAGCCGACGATCCATCGCTCGAAGGCTGTGGGTGAGCCGCCGCTGCCCCTTGGCCTGTCCGTGCTGCACGCCCTTTCGGACGCAGTGGCGAGCGTGGCCGACCACAAGATTTGCCCGCGTCTCGACGCGCCGGCAACGCCCGAACGGGTGCTGATGGCAATCGAGCGCCTGAAGGCTGCAAAAGAGGAGTGAGGCAATGCCTGCCCACGAAGACATCCGCGATTTCCTGTGTCGGGAGCCGATGTCGATGCTCGTCGAAGTCACGGGTGTCGCGGGCTCGGCGCCACGCGACACCGATGCCTGGATGCTGGTGTCGGAACGGGCGATTTTTGCAACGATCGGCGGCGGAACACTCGAATATATGGCGATCGACCAGGCACGCCGCGCCTTACGTTCGGGTCTCGCGGCCGAGCCAATGAACGTGCCGCTCGGCCCGGAGATCGGGCAATGCTGTGGCGGCCGGGTAAGACTTGCCTTCACGGCCGTCAATTCCGAGCTTGCCAAGGACCTTGTCGCTCGCAGCGACCTGGAAATGGCGGCGCGGCCGCATGTCTACGTTTTCGGAGCGGGCCATGTCGGCGATGCGCTGGCGATGGCGCTCTCGCTTGCACCTCTACGAGTCGTCCTGGTGGACACGCGGGAAGAAGAGCTGACCGCCTCCAATCTGCCGCGCATCGAGACTTGTCTCACGGCCATGCCCGAGGCTGTCGTTCGTGACGCGCCGGCCGGCAGCAGCTTCGTGATCCTCACCCATGACCACGCGCTCGATTTTCTGATTGCCACAGAAGCGCTCAAGCGCTCGGATGCCGCCTATGTCGGCATGATCGGCTCGAAGACGAAGCGCGCCACCTTCCACAACTGGCTGTCGCGCGAAACCGGCCACACGGACCTTTTCGATCGCCTGATATGCCCGATCGGCGGTACGGCGGTCAAGGACAAGCGGCCGACGGTCATTGCGACACTGGCCGCCGCCGAGATCATGACGGCGGCGCTGACCTGCACGGCTTATCACGCAAAGGTTGCGAGCAGCGTTAACCGCCCGTAGTCGCAGCCGCGGGTTCATCCTCAAGCAGCTTGCCGATGAGCCGTTGACAGCGCTCCGCCATGAAATCGATCATCAGCCGCACCTTCGGGTCCTGGAAACGCTTGTGCGGGTAAATGGCGGCGAGCTGAATCGGCGCCGGCGGACTATCTTTCAGGATTTCCACCAGCCGCCCGTCCCTGAGATAGGCTTTCACCTCGAACAGCGGTTTGTTGATGATGCCGCGGTCTTCGAGCGCCCATTGGGTGAGCACGTCGCCATCATCGCTGTCGTAGGGGCCCGCCACTTCGAACTTGCGAACACCTTCGGCCGTCACCAGCGTCCAGTAATACTCCTTCGATCCGGGGTAGCGCAGCAGAAGGCAGTCATGCTTGTCGGCAATCAAGGCATCGGCGGTCGGCGGCACGCCGCGGCGCGCGAGATAGGCCGGCGATGCGCACAGTACGCGCTCGCAATTGAGGATGCCGCGCATGCGCAGGTTCGAATCCTCCAAGACGCCAAGCTTGAAGGCGACATCGACGCCTTCCGCCAGGATATCCACATTGTGGTCGGACAGGCGCAGGCGCACCTCGATATCCGGATACTTGTCGTGAAACTCCGGAATGCCCGAGGCGATCAGTCGCCGGCCGATGCCGAGCGGCGCCGTGATCCTGAGCGACCCTTTCGGATTGCGCGAGAGATCGGCGATCGCCGCTTCCGCCTCGTTCACCGCCTCGATGATCTTTACTGCTTTCTCGTAGAAGACGCGGCCATGTTCGGTCGGCGAGAGCTTACGCGTCGTGCGGTTGAAGAGGCGCACGCCGAGATGACGCTCCAGCTCCTTGATGCGGTTGCTTGCGACCGCGGGCGTGACGCGCTGGTCGCGCCCTGCCGCCGAAAGAGTACCGAGTTCGACCACGCGAACGAAGACACGGACATTATCAAGATAGGACATGGTCTCTTTCTACCACATCGGCGTGCGGAACAAAGCAGGGGCCATCTTATAGATTTTTTTGAAAGTGTTGGCGGATTAACCAGGATTTTCGAGAAAATCCGGCGATGGCAAACACTCCCATAGAGATCGGGAGGAGTTCCCATGTATGAATATGCCATCGCCTGGGACTGGATAACCTTCGCCGTCCGCTGGCTGCACGTCATCACCGCCATCGCCTGGATCGGCTCGTCGTTCTACTTTGTCGCGCTCGACCTCGGCCTAAAAAAGCACCCCGCACTGCCTCCGGGCGCCTATGGCGAGGAGTGGCAGGTTCACGGAGGCGGCTTCTACCATATCCAGAAATACCTGGTGGCGCCCGCCAACATGCCGGAGCACCTTGTCTGGTTCAAATGGGAAAGCTATGTCACCTGGCTTTCCGGCTTCGGCATGCTCTGCCTCGTCTATTATGCTGGCGCCGACCTCTACATGATCGATCCGTCCGTGCTCGACGTTTCCAAGCCGGTGGCAATCGCCATTTCGCTCGGCTCGATCGCCGGCGGCTGGCTCCTATACGACCTGATCTGCAAGTCGCCCTTCGGCAACGATAATACGCGGCTGATGGTGGCGCTGTACTTCATTCTGGTTGGGGTGGCCTGGGGCTATACGCATCTATTTACCGGCCGCGCCGCCTTCCTGCATCTTGGCGCCTTCACCGCGACGATCATGTCGGCCAACGTGTTCTTCATCATCATTCCGAACCAGAAGATCGTGGTTGCCGACCTTATCGCCGGGCGCACGCCGGACCCGAAATATGGCCGCATCGCCAAGCAGCGCTCCACGCACAACAACTATCTGACACTGCCCGTGCTCTTCCTGATGCTGTCGAACCACTATCCGCTGGCCTTCGGTACGCAATTCAACTGGATCATCGCCTCGCTCGTCTTCCTGATGGGCGTCACCATTCGCCACTGGTTCAACACCCGCCACGCCAATGCCGGCAATCCAACCTGGACCTGGCTCGTCACCGTCGTCCTCTTCATCATCATCATGTGGCTTTCCACGGTGCCGAAGATCCTGACGGGGGAACCCGCGACAAAGATCTCCGCAATCCAGCAGCCCTTCGTCACGGCTGAAGCTTTCCCGAAGGTTCGCGACACCATCATGGGACGCTGTTCCATGTGCCATGCGAAGGAGCCGAGCTGGGAGGGCCTTATCGCGCCACCGAAGGGTGTGGTCTTCGAGACCGACCGCGATATCGTCGCCCATGCACGCGAAATCTATCTGCAGGCAGGCCGCAGCCACGCCATGCCGCCGGCCAATGCCTCGCACATTACCGACGAGGAGCGCCGCCTGCTCGTCTCCTGGTATGAAAGTGCCATCAATGGGGAGAAGACCCAATGAACGAAGTCCTGATCCGTGGTCGCGTGCTGACCTTCCTTGCCGAGCCGCAGGGGATCGCTGATACCGCATCCTATCGCTATATCGAGGACGGCGCCGTCCATGTTCGCGATGGAAAGATCGTTGATATCGGTTTGTATAATGACATTCGCAAGCTGGCCGATGCCGGCACGAGGATCGCGGATCATCGCCCGAACCTTATCCTGCCCGGCTTCATCGACACGCATCTGCATTTCCCGCAGACGCAGGCGATCGCCTCTTATGGCGCCCAGCTGCTCGAATGGCTGAACACCTTTATCTTCATCGAGGAACAGAAGTTCGCCCGCGCCACACACGCGGCAGAGGTGGCGGACCATTTCATGGACGAACTCCTGTCGAACGGCACGACGACGGCCGTTGCCTATTGCTCGGTGCATCCCGAAAGCGTCGATGCCTATTTCGCGGCAGCGGAAGCGCGCGGCATGTGCATGATCGGCGGCAAGGTGATGATGGACCGCAATGCGCCTGATGCGCTGCGCGATACGCCGCAGCGCGGCTATGACGAGACGAAGCGGTTGATTGCGAAATGGCACGGCCGCGGCCGCGGCCTCTATGCCATCAGCCCGCGCTTTGCGATCACCTCGACACCGGAGCAGATGGAGATGAGCAAGGCGCTCGTCGCCGAACATCCGGATTGCTACGTCCAGACGCATCTATCCGAAAACCGGGACGAGATCGCCTTTGCCACCTCTCTTTATCCCGAGGCGAAGGACTACACGGATATCTACGCTCGCTACGGTCTGCTCAACGACCGCATGCTACTCGGCCATTGCATCCATATGAGCGAGCGGGAAGTCGCCGTGCTGGCGGAGACCGGCGCGATCGGCGTCTTCTGCCCCACCTCCAACCTCTTCCTCGGTTCCGGGCTCTTCAACGCCGCACAGTTCGATAGGCTCGGCGCGCGCTGGTCGGTCGCAACCGATGTCGGCGCCGGCACCAGCTTCTCCATGCTGGAAACGATGGATGAGGCCTACAAGGTGCTGCACTTGCAGGGACAGCGGCTGACGCCGTTCAACTCCTTCTATCGCATGACGCGCGGCAACGCGGTGGCGCTCGGCCTCGAAAGGCAAATCGGCTCGCTGCAGGCTGGCGCGGATGCCGATATCGTCGTGCTGGATTCCCGCGCCAAGTCGGCCATGGAATTCCGCATGCGCACCGCGATCTCGCTGACGGAAGAACTCTTCATCCTCCAGACCATGGGTGACGATCGCTGCGTTGCAGAAGTCTACGTCGCCGGCAAGGCGATGAAGACGAAGGGCGAGAAGGCAGGCACATCCGCACGCGAGCAACTACAGCTCGCCTGATCCATCGAAGGGGCAGACAGTCGACGGCGTTGTCATTCAGGTTCGCTTCGACCGTCCGCCCATCGCCTTCGTCAACTCTTCTGCTGCGGCCCGCACAACCGGGCCAAGTGCCGCGACCCTTTCATCCGGCAGCCGCACGGCCGGGCCTGAAATCGAGATGCCGGCGATAGCTTCGTCATACTCGTCGAAGATCGGTGCTGCTACGCATCGCATGCCCAGCGTATGCTCCTCATCGTCGATAGACCAGCCGCGCGACCGGATTTCGGCCATATCCGCAAGCAGCATGGGCAGCGTATCGCGGGTTTTATCGGTGAAATGCTGCAACGAACGCCCTTTGAGCAGAGCCTCTATCTGGCTATCCGCCCAGGTGGAAAGGATCGCCTTGCCGATACCCGAAGCATGGATCGGCCCGCGGCGGCCCGGGCGGAAGAAGGCGCGCATCGGCGCGTGACTTTCCGCCTGCGAGATGAAGACGACATCGCCTTCCTCCTCGATGGCAATATTGGCGGTCTCGCCGGATGCCTCCATCAGCTGCTTGAGGAAAGGCCGGCTGATCGTGCCAAGCTTGCGGAAGCGCAAGTAGGCGGTTCCGATCTCGAAGGCTTTCACCCCAATCGTCCAGGCGCCGGTTTCGGCGTCATGCGCCACCATGCCGTGCTGGGCGAGAGAGGTCAGCAACCGGTGCACGGTGGAAGGTGCCATGGCCGATTGATCGGCAAGCTCGGTCAAGACAGCGCCATCGGCCTCGGCCACCAGCTCTAGCAGCTTCAGACTGCGATCAAGCACCTGAACGGACGAGGCGGCCGCATTCTCAGCCGGTTTCCGGCCCGGCCTGCCCCTCGTTTTTTCCCGATTTTCCGCCATGACGCCCACTTTTGACTGAAGGCGCGCAGCGCAGCGCGCGCCATGATTTGGCTTCATGACATATCCGCTTAGCCTCGATTGTTCCAGATTTGTTGAAAATGTTTATTTCCACATGATAGGATTGATTTCCATTTTATGATTGCGCTCATCAGCGCATGCGGTACCTTCGATGCAGAAACGGAGGAAATCCCATGGCAAAGATGCGAGCAGTCGATGCCGCAGTGCTGGTTCTGGAGAAGGAAGGCGTCCATTGCGCCTTCGGCGTTCCCGGCGCTGCGATCAACCCCTTCTATTCGGCGATGAAAGCGCGCGGCTCGATCCGCCATGTGCTAGCCCGTCATGTCGAGGGTGCAAGCCATATGGCGGAAGGCTATACCCGGGCTCGCGCCGGCAATATCGGCGTCTGCATCGGAACGTCAGGCCCGGCCGGCACCGACATGATCACCGGCCTCTATTCGGCTTCCGCCGATTCGATCCCGATCCTCTGTATCACCGGGCAGGCGCCGCGCGCCCGCCTCGACAAGGAGGATTTCCAGGCCGTCGATATCGCGAAGATCGCAACCCCCGTCACCAAATGGGCTGTCACGGTCATGGAACCGGCGCTCGTCCCTTATGTCTTTCAGAAGGCTTTCCATACGATGCGCTCTGGTCGGCCCGGCCCGGTCCTCATCGATCTGCCGGTTGACGTCCAACTCGCCGAAATCGAATTCGATATCGAAACTTATGCCTCGCTCGAGCCCTACAAGCCGTCGGCAACGCGGGCGCAGGCGGAAAAGGCGCTCGCCATGCTCAATGCGGCCGAGCGGCCGCTGATCGTCGGCGGCGGCGGCATCATCAATGCCGATGCGTCCGATCTGCTCGTCGAATTTGCCGAAATCACCGGCGTTCCGGTCATCCCGACGCTGATGGGCTGGGGCACGATCCCGGACGACCATCTGCTGATGGCCGGCATGTGCGGGCTGCAGACCTCGCATCGCTACGGCAATGCGACGCTGCTTGCCTCGGACTTCGTGCTCGGCATTGGCAATCGCTGGGCAAACCGCCATACCGGCGACGTCTCGACCTACACCGAAGGCCGCACTTTCGTGCATGTCGATATCGAGCCGACCCAGATCGGCCGTGTCTTCGCTCCGGATTTCGGCATCGTCTCCGATGCCGGTGCCGCGTTGAAGCTCTTCCTCGACGTCGCGACCGAATGGAAGATGGAAGGCAAGCTGCGCGACTGGACGGCCTGGGCGGAGGAATGCCGCGAGCGCAAGCGCACTATGCTGCGCAAGACGCATTTCGACCAGACACCATTGAAGCCGCAGCGCGTCTACGAGGAGATGAACAAGGCGTTCGATCGCGACACCTGCTATGTCTCGACCATCGGGCTTAGCCAGATCGCCGGCGCACAGTTCCTGCATGTCTACAAGCCCCGCAACTGGATCAATTGCGGCCAGGCTGGCCCGCTCGGCTGGACGCTTCCGGCAGCGCTCGGCGTGCGCGCCGCAGATCCGGACCGCCCGATCGTCGCGCTGTCAGGTGACTACGACTTCCAGTTCCTCATCGAGGAACTTGCGGTCGGAGCGCAACACAAGCTTCCCTACCTGCATGTGGTCGTGAACAATTCCTATCTCGGCCTCATTCGCCAGGCCCAGCGCGGCTTCAACATGGATTTCGAGGTCAGCCTCGCCTTCGACAATATCAACGCCACGGACAACGCAGAGCCCGGTTATGGCGTCGATCATGTCGCTGTCGCCGAAGGCCTCGGCTGCAAGGCGGTCCGTGTGCGCAGTCCGAACGAATTCCAAGAAGCGTTCGCCACCGCAAAGAGGCTGATGGCGGAGCATCAGGTTCCCATCGTCATCGAGTTCATTCTGGAGCGCGTCACCAATATCGCCATGGGTGGCGACATCAATGCGGTCGTCGAGTTCGAGGAACTTGCCGAACGCGGCGAGGATGCCCCGACCGCGATCCTCGCCCTGCTCGACTGAAGGAGGAATACCATGCCGAAATTTGCGGCCAATCTGACCATGCTCTTCACCGAGGCGCCGTTTCTGGATCGCTTCGCACTCGCCGCCAAGGCGGGCTTCGAGGGCGTCGAATATCTGTTTCCCTATGATTTTGCGAAGGACGCCCTTCGCGCCGAACTCGATCGTCACAGCCTGACCCAGGTGCTGCACAATCTGCCCGCCGGCGATTGGGCGGGCGGCGAGCGTGGGATCGCGATCCTGCCCGATCGTATCGACGAATTCCGCCGCGGCGTTGCTTCCGCGATCGACTATGCAACGACTCTCGGCTGCAGGCAGATCAATTGCCTCTCAGGCATTGCGCCGGCCGGCGTGCCCGATGAGGTGCTGCGAACCACCTTCGTCGTCAACCTCAAATATGCGGCGGAAGAGCTCGGCAAGCACGGAATCCGGTTGCTGATCGAGCCGATCAACCGGTTCGACATTCCCGGGTTTTACCTCAATAGGCCGGACCAGGCGGCTTCGATCATCGCCGAAGTCGGCAACGATAATCTCTTCATTCAATATGACCTCTACCATCAGCAGCGCACCGAGGGCGAGCTGATCGGCACGTTCAAGAAGCATCAGGCGCAGATTGCCCATGTGCAGCTTGCCGACAATCCGGGTCGCAACGAACCGGGCACCGGCGAGATCGCCTATCCCTTCATCTTCGATGCGCTCGATGCGCTCGGCTACGACGGCTGGATCGGCTGCGAATACAAGCCGCGCACGACAACTGTGGCGGGGCTCGGCTGGTTTGCAGCAGCCGGCTGCCACCCCGAAGGCGCCGCCATTCTCAATATCAGGAGCTAAATACCATGGCACATATCGGATTTATCGGCCTCGGAATCATGGGAACACCCATGGCGGGCCATCTGCAAAATGCCGGCCACATAGTCGTCACCTCAAAGTTCTCCATTCCGCCGCGTCGGGAGCTGCTCGACAACGGCCTGCAATTCGTCGAAACGCCGAAGGTGCTCGCCGAGACCGTCGACACGATTATCCTGATGCTGCCGGATACCCCTGAGGTCAAGGACGTGCTCTTCGGCGAGAATGGCGTTGCCTACGGCCTTTCAAAAGGCAAGCTCGTCATCGACATGAGCTCGATCTCGCCGATCGAAACCAAGGAATTCGCGAGAAAAGTTCGCGAGACTGGCGCTGAATATATCGACGCGCCGGTTTCGGGTGGCGAGGTCGGCGCCAAGAACGCCTCGCTATCGATCATGGCCGGCGGTTCTGAAACCAGCTTCGAACGCGCACTGCCGCTCTTTCAGCTGATGGGCAAGAACATCACGCTCGTTGGCGATTGCGGCGATGGCCAGGTCACCAAGGTCGCCAACCAGATCATTGTCGCATTGACGATCGAAGCCGTGTCCGAGGCACTCGTCTTCGCCTCCAAGGCCGGTGCCGATCCCACCCGGGTGCGCTCGGCCCTGATGGGCGGCTTTGCCTCCTCGCGCATCCTCGAAGTCCATGGCGAGCGTATGATCAAGCGCACCTTCGAACCCGGATTCAGCATCTCGCTGCATCAGAAGGATCTGAACCTTGCCCTGCAAGGCGCCAGGGCCCTCGGCGTCTCGCTGCCGAACACAGCAGCAACGCAGGAGCTTTTCAACCAATGTGCCGCCAGTGGCGACAGCGGACTCGATCATTCCGGTCTCGTCAAGGCGCTGGAACGCATGGCGAACCATCCCGTCGCGTAACATGTGAGTAGCCCGATGCCTGATATCGCCGATCCCCGCGCCTTCCTGGAAAAGCTCTTCTATGCAGCCGTCGCCGCGGCCGATCCGGACAAGGCGCTCGCCGCCCATATGCCGGAAAAGCCGAAGGGTCGGACAGTGGTGGTCGGTGCCGGCAAGGGAGCGGCGCAGATGGCGCGCGCTTTCGAGCGCCTGTGGGACGCGCCGCTCTCCGGCGTGGTCGTCACGCGCTACGGCTATGCCGTTCCCTGCGAGCGTATCGATATCCTCGAAGCCGCTCATCCCGTACCGGATGAAAGCGGTCTGCTCGCAGCGGAGAGGTTGATGGCAGCAGTAAGCGGTCTTTCGGAAGACGATCTGGTCGTCGCCCTCATCTGCGGCGGCGGCTCGGCTTTATTGCCGGCGCCTGCCGGCGATCTCACGCTTGCCGACGAGATCGCCGTCAATCGGGCGCTGCTTGCCTCCGGCGCGCCGATCAGCGCCATGAACGCAGTACGCAAGCAGGTCTCGCGCATCAAGGGTGGGCGGCTCGCCGCACTTGCCTATCCTGCCCGCATCGTCTCTCTCGTCGTTTCCGATATTCCCGGCGACAATCCCGCGCTGGTCGCCTCCGGCCCGACCATCGCCGATGCGGCCACGCCCGCCGAGGCGCTTGAAATCATAGGCCGTTATGCGCTCGATCTGCCGGCAGCCGTGATGCGCCATCTCAAGGATGGGAAGCACGAGCCGCCGCTACCGTCAGATCTTCGTTTTGCCCGGAACGACGTGAAGCTCGTTGCTTCGGCCGCCATCGCGCTGGATGCCGCCGCCAATGCCGCCCGCGAGGTGGGCGTGGAGACCATCGTGCTTTCCGATGCCATTGAGGGCGAAGCATCGGAGGTCGGTCGCCAGCACGCAGCCGTTGTGGCCAAGATCCAGCAGCGAGGCATGGCGGCAAAAGGCCCTATTCTTCTGCTTTCAGGCGGAGAAACGACGGTTACGATGAAGGGCAAGGGCAAGGGCGGCCGCAACAGCGAGTTCCTTCTATCCTTTGCCTGCGCCATTTCAGGCCAGAAGGGTATTTCGGCGCTTGCCGCCGATACGGACGGCATCGACGGCTCAGAAGACAATGCCGGTGCCTTTGCCGACGGCACAACCGTTTCACGGCTTGCCAATCGGGAAAAGGATGCGGCAGAATTCCTTGAACGCAACGACAGTTGGTCGGCTTTCGCCGCGCTCGACGACCTCTTCGTGAGCGGCCCGACCGGCACGAACGTCAACGACTTCCGTGCCATCCTTCTGAAACCTGTAGATTAAGGCCAGGCGACCCAAGCGATCGGCAAACCGAGGCGCGCCGCAATCTTTTTTCGGTTGCAGCGCGGTCCGGGAGGTCAGGCAGACAGGAAGAGCTTCGGGTCGAAATACTTCTCCGGCGGCAGAGGGTCCTTGATGGTCCCGAAATCGACGAACATCTTGTTGAACTCGCCGAGCCACTTGGTGACGCTGCCGTCTTCTGTGAACTTGTTGAGCTCGCCGCTCGTCAGGAGTTTTCGGCTTTTTGCGACTTTCGCTGTTGCGTCCGGCGGCGACTGCGTGAAGGCGACCGTCAGCTCAATCGAATGGTCCAGATTGGCAACCCGATAATCCATCGCCTTCTTGATCACCTTGAGGAAGCTCTTGGCGAGATCCGGATCATTCTCAATCGTTTCGTTGCGCGCGACGAGTGTATTGATGAACGAAGTGTCGGGATAAAAATCCTTGTTCGACGCCAGTTCCTTCATGTCGGGGACACGCGGCTTGATCGCATCGATCAAGGGATACCAGATGCCTGCCGCATCGATCTGCTTCGAGGAAAAGGCGGCAACCACGGTGCTCGGATCCATCGGCACGACCTGCACGTCCTTGATCGACATGCCGGCCTTGTCGAGCGCCATGCGCAGGATCATCTCCCCGGATGTGCCTTGCGGAACACCGACCTTCTTGCCCCTGAGATCGGCGATCGAGCCGAAAGCCGCCTGGGCGATCACACGGTCGCTGAACCCGATATCGTTGACGCCAAGCACCTTGGCGTGACCGCTTGCGGGCAGCCACAGCGCGCCGGGGCCGATCGTCCCGAAATCGAGGCTGCCGGCGCCCATGGCCTGAATCTGGATAGGACCGTTGGTAAAGACCTTCAGATCCGGCTCCAGCCCCTCGGCTTGCCAGAGCTTCTGATCGTTGGCGATTGCAAACAGGCTCGAATTGGGAAAATCGGCGAGATAGCCGATCCGGATCTGTTTTGAGGCCGCGCGCGCCGGCCCGGCCATGATGGGCATCGCGGCGGCGGCCGTCAGAGCCGCGGCCGTCGTCAATAAACTGCGTCTCGTCAGCATGATCATTTCCTCCTGTGATTGCTGATCTTCAGTTGGCGGCGGGGTGATAGACCGCCCGCCAGACCTCGTTGCGCAGCTCGGAAAACTGCGGTGAAAGCCGCATCTCCTCCGTGCGGGGAAAGGGCAGATCCACAGGGATGATCTTGTGGAGCCGGCCCGGACGGGCGGCCATTACGATGACCCGGCTCGCCAGATAGACCGCCTCGTCGACATCATGCGTGATGAACATCACCGTACGGCGTTCCTTGCTCCACATGGCAAGAAGCTGGTCCTGCAACTGCACGCGCGTCAAAGCATCGAGCGCGCCGAAGGGTTCGTCCATCAACAGTATCTTGGGATTGACCGCATAGGCCCGCGCAATGGCGCAGCGCTGCTTCATGCCGCCTGAAAGCATCTTCGGCAATGCATCGGCAAAGTCCTGGAGGCCCACCAGTTCGATGAAATGATCGGCAATCCTCCGGCGCTCCCCCTTGGGGCGCCCCGATATTTCAAGCCCGAACTCGACGTTCTGCCGCACGGTCAGCCATGGAAACAGGGCATATTGCTGGAAGATGACGCCGCGTTCCGGCCCTGGACCCCTCACAGGCATATTGTCGACCAGCACCTGCCCAGATGACGGCGGCGTCAATCCTGCGGCAATGTTCATGGCCGTCGACTTGCCGCAGCCGGAAGGTCCGACCACAGTAATGAACTCGCCGTCCTCGATATCGAGATTGAGCTTCTGCAGCGCAGTAAAGGCCGCCTGGCCGGCAAGATCGAAGCTTTTCGAAACGTTCTGAAACGAGATCTTCGGCGTCATAGCTTTTCCTGCCATGCGGTGAGAATGCGATCGGCGGCCATGACGATGCGATCCATGAGCAGCCCTAGAACGCCGATGGCGATCAGGCTCACGAAGATGGTAGGCAGGTCATAGTAGAGCTGGGCCTGCTGCATGCGATAGCCGAGGCCGGATTGCGCGGCGATGAGCTCGGCCGCAACGACGGTCGCCCAGGACGAGCCGAGACCGATGCGCACGCCGACCATGATATAGGGCGTAGAGGCTGGAATGACCACGCGCCGGAAGATGGTGAAATCGCCTGCTCCCAATACGCGCGCGGCGTTGATGAGCGTCTTGTCGACGCTGATGACACCCTGGTAGGTGGCAACCACGCTCGACAGGAAGGCGGCGAGAAAGATGACGAAGATCTTCGGCGTCTCGTCGATGCCCATCGTCACAATGGCAAGCGGAATGATGGCAAGCGGCGGGATGGTGCGGAAGAACTGGACATAGGGCTCTATGATGCCCCGGGCGATGCGATACCATCCCATCAGAAATCCGACGGGTATGGCGACGATCAGGCCAAGGCAGAAGCCTGTCATGACCCGGCCGAGGCTGGCGAGCGCATCGCTGAGCAGGATGCCGTTTCTCGCCTCGGCAGCGGCGGCCGCTGCCACCTGGGCGGGCGTTGGGAGACCGACCAGCCCTTCGGTCGTCACAAGCCACCAAAGGCCGATGCCGACGACGACGGCGGCCATATTCAGCAACAGCATTGCGGCAGGTGTCGCCAGCAACCGGCGCCGCGGAGCGTCAAGGCGTGTGGTTGCGTTCGTCGCGATGCTCATTGGCGTTCGCTCCCAACTGCGCGTGGTTCGAGGCGGGGTTTGTCGGCCCGGCGACGGACGCAGCGGAAGCCGACATGGGTAGTGGCGCTGTCGATCATTTCCGGGTGCCGGGCTGCCGGCCGATAGCGGCGGCAATAGTTTGGCGCACAGAGATGCGATCCGCCCTTCAATACCTTGCGCGGGATACGGATCGCCGGCTGACGCAGGTCATAGCTTTGCTCGGCAGTGGCAACTCGCGGATCGCTCGGAACGCAGCAAGACTTCACGGCATCGTCGGGATGACGGTCTGTCCAGTAGTCGTCCGTCCACTCCCAAACATTGCCGATCATGTCGGAGAGGCCATAGCCGTTTGCAGGAAAGATTGCGACCGGCGTGGTGCCGAACTGAGCCTTGCCGGTAGGGTCGACCATCGGAAACTTGCCGTCCCAGATATTGGCCATCCTGCGGCCCGCGGGCTCGAACTCCTCGCCCCAGGCGAAGGTCGCCCCCTCCACGCCGCCACGGGCGGCGAACTCCCATTCCGCCTCGCTCGGCAAAGCCTTTCCCGCCCAGCGCGCATAGGCTTCGGCGTCGGCATGGCTGACCTGCACCACTGGATGATCCATCATCTCCTCGGCCAGAGGCGCAATACCATCGGGCCGGTGCCAGCACGCACCGGGCACATAGTGCCACCAGTCGCCCCAAAAGCGCATATCGCCCAGGCTCTTTGGCGCCCGGAAGACCAATGACCCCGGCTGCAGGATGGCCGGATCGGCACCGGGGTAAAGGGATGGGTCCGGCGCCCTCTCGGCAACCGTCACATAGCCGGCATCAGTGACGAAGCGCGAAAAGTCCCGGTTTGTGACCGGCGTAGCATCCATGAAGAAGCCATCGACCCGCACGCGATGAACAGGTCCCTCCTCGGGATAGAAATCCTCCGACCCCATCAGGAAACTGCCGCCTTCGATCCATATCATCCCTTCCTTTGCAGGCGGCGTTGATCTGGTTGCGGTTGCCTCCTCAAAACCTGTCATCGCACACCCGCCGTGACATCGCGCGTGCGGTAGTTCGACTCGATCAGCCAATCCCGCATGACATCGAGAAGTTCGCGCTTCTGCGCCTCATATGCGGGATCGCTCCAGAGATTGTGCACCTCGCCGGGATCGCTCTTGAGGTCGAACAACTGCCCGTCGCTCGATCCCTTGAAATGGACCAGCTTCCATCCGTCGCTACGCACGCCGGTCATGAATTCCACGCCGCCACTCATTGCGACGTCGCCGATCTGTTCACAGAATACATGGGTACGAGGCGTCCATTCACCGGTTTCAAGCGCCGATTTCAGACTACGGGCCTCGAAGCTCTTTGGCGGTGTGATGCCTGCATATTCCAATATAGTCGGACCGAGATCGAAGAGTTGGCAGAGGCCGTTCAGCTCCCTGCCGCCCTCGAACCGGTTGGCGGTCGACCAGATGATGGTCGGCACCCGCGTGACGACGTCATACATCGACCATTTCTGTATCAGGCCGTGGTCTCCCAGGCATTCGCCGTGATCGGAGGTGAAGATGACGATCGCATCTTCGAGATAGCCGCGCGCCTTCAAGGCTTCCAGCAACTCGCCGATCTTCTCGTCGATCAGCGTCACGTTGCCGAGATAGTGTGCCCAAAGACGCTGCATCTGCTCGGGCGACGGATCGAGGTTCCAGACGACGGAGTCATGATCGACCTCGACATCGTGCTGCCGTTTCTCCTTCAGTTCCTGATGCAGGGAATGGAGCTCCTGCGCTGATGGCTTCGGCAATGGCAGATCGTTGCGCTTCAGGTAAGGTTCGGAGTAGCGCGCCGGCGGATCGAAGGGCGGATGCGGGCCGGGAAAGCCGACCTGGAGGAAAAGCGGCTCTGTTGGCGGATAGGTATCGACCCACCACTTCGCCATATTGCCGACGAACGCGTCGGAATGCAGTTCTTCCGGCAACTCCCAGTCAAAGGCGCCAAGACGCTCGCGATAATCCTCCCGCTTGCGATAGGTTTCGCGCTGTTGTTTGACGAGGCCGTTTGCGGCAAGCGCCTTGTCCCATTCGTCGAAATACCAGCGCCCTTCCATGTAGCGGTCCTTGTTCTCCACGACGTAACGCTCGTGGAATCCGGAGTCCGAATTATAGGGAATGGTGTGCATCTTGCCGACATTGACGCAGCGATAGCCGGCATCCCTCAACTGCTCGACCCATGTCCTCTGCCAGCACTGGCCATTGGCAAGCACGCCGGTCGTATGCGGATAGTAACCAGTGAAGAGGCTGGCTCTCGAGGGAACGCAACTGGGAGCGTTGATATGGCAATCGGTCAGCGTCACGCCTTTTTCGACGAGCGCATCGAGATTGGGCGTAACGGCATAGGGAAATCCAAGCGCGGCGATGGAGTCGTACCGCTGCTGGTCGGTCATGATCAGGATGATATTGGGGCGGTCAGCCACGCTCTACGTCCTTCCCTGCTGCCGGAACGCAAATTTCAGTCGAAAGTTTCGCTGGAAAAATTTTGCGCTCTTGTCTCCTTCCTCGAGAAATGACATAAAGTTAACGGTAACGCAACGCTCACTTGAGCAAATTTTTGCGAGGAGGAATGGTGTCGGGCGCGGAGGAGCGAGAAAAGGGTAGTCCGCCGACGCTGGCGTCGATCGCTGTCAGGGTCGGCGTTTCGGTCAATACTGTCTCGCGGGCGCTACGCGCGCCCAACACGGTGCGGCCGGAGTTGCGGCGACAGATTGCCAAGGCCATGGACGAGCTGAACTATGTGCCGAACCGCCTGGCCGGCGGCCTGTCGGGAACGAGGTCCGACATCGTCGGCGTCGTAGTGACGTCGCTCTATTATTCCGAATTTGCCTCCATCATCGACGCCCTGCAATCGGCGCTGCTCAAAGACAATCTACAGGTCATGCTTGCCAATACGCGCTACGATCCGGATCAGGAAGTAACGCTCGTCCGCTCTATC
This sequence comes from Rhizobium sp., assembly GCA_039593415.1. GTDB lineage: Bacteria > Pseudomonadota > Alphaproteobacteria > Rhizobiales > Rhizobiaceae > Rhizobium. The sequence continues at coordinate 22,610 of JBCNPI010000020.1, forward strand.
CTCAGCTGGCGCCCGGCCGCCGTCGCCATTATCGGCGTCGACCACCCGGCCAAGGTTTCCGAACTGCTGACGTCCTCGGGGGTTCCGGTCATCGAGATGTGGGACGTTGGCGGCGACATCATCGATTCCGCCGTCGGCATGGATCATGAAGGGGCTGGCAAGGCGCAGGCCGATCACATGATTGCACGCGGCTACCGGCGCCTCGCCTTTCTCGGCAGCATGCGCGAAAACGACATGCGCGCCAGGAAACGCGCCCACGGGGCGGCCAGCGCCGTTGCCGCCGCCGGCTTGCCGGATCTCGTCCATGCCGTTCGCCAGGAGGCCGGCCGGCCGGCACTTGGCGAAGAGCTGACCCATGAACTGCTCGACAGCAATCCGCAGATTGACGGGATCATCTGCAATAGCGACGTCGTCGCTTTCGGCGTCCTCAAGGCCTTGCATGAACGCGGCAGGAAAGTGCCCGACGATATCGGCGTCATCGGCTTCGGCGACAGCGAGGCGGCAAACTATGTCACCCCGTCGCTCAGCACCGTCAGGCCCGACCGTCATCGGATCGGCGAGCTCACGGCGGAATTGATCGTTGCGCGGATCAACGGCGAGGAGCCGAGAACGAACGTGGTCGATTGGGAGCTGCTTGCTCGCGGCAGTACCCGCCCGCTCCTAAAATCCCTGAATGGAGGTTGACGTGACAGAGGCAAAGAACAGGCCCAACATCGTCTTCGTCATGACCGACCAGCAGCGTTTCGATACGATTGCTGCGGCTGGCTTCGACTATATGATCACGCCGAACCTCGACCGCCTGGTTCGGGAAGGCACATGTTTCAGCCACATGTATGTGACATCGCCCTCCTGCGCGCCCTCCCGGGCGAGCCTTTTCACGGGGCTCTATCCGCACACCAATGGTGTCTTTCGCAATGATGAGCGCTGGACGCACAGCTGGGTGCGCCGCCTTGCCGATGCCGGCTATCGCTGCGTCAATGTCGGCAAGATGCACACCTCGCCGTTTGAGGATTCCTTCGGCTTTCACGAAAGGCATGTCGTCGAAAACAAGGATAGAGCCACCGAGCGCCTGCCCTTCTATCTCGACAACTGGGACAAGGCCTTCTGGAGCAGGGGCATCGAGAAACCGAGCCGTGTCACATACCGGCGGCTCGAAGACTATCGCGAACGGCTCGGCGCCTTCGTCTGGGATCTGCCGGAGGACCTGCATTCGGACAATTTCGTTCCGGAATTCGCCGCCATGTGGCTTGATCGCTACCAGGGCCGTGAAGCGTTCTTCCTGCAAATCGGCATTCCAGGCCCGCACCCGCCCTATGATCCGACGCAGGACTATATCGACAAATATAAGGATCGCGATCTGCCCGAAGCGATCCGCGACCAGGCAGCGATGGACCGGCAGCCGTCGGCACTGAAAAAGCTCAGAGAACAACATATCAGCGTCGATCACGATGCGGTCGTACATCTTGAAAATCCGACGCCGGAGCAATTGCGCCGCCAGCGTGAGCATTACTTCGCCAACGTCTCGATGATCGACACCCAGATCGGCAAGCTCATGGAAGCGCTCGAACGCCGCGGTGTCCTCGATGATACCATCATCATCTTCACCTCGGACCATGGAGATTGCCTCAACGATCACGGCCACAGCCAGAAATGGACGATGTATGAGCCGAGCGTGCGCGTGCCGGCCATCGTCTGGGCGCCAGGCCGTGTCGAGGCTGGCAGGATCGTCGACGATCTCGTCTCGCTCTTCGATTTCGGGCCGACGATCCTGGAGATGGCAGGGCTGGAAGTCCCCAAATGGATGGAGGCGCGTTCCTTGATCCCGTACCTCAGCGGCACGAAGGTCACACCGCGCGAATTCGTCTTCTCCGAACATGCGGGCGACCGCATCCTCAGCGGCACGGAATTCATGACGATGATCCGCGACCGACAGTTCAAGCTGGTCCACTTCGTCGAGAGCGACGAAGGACAGCTTTTCGATCTGCTTGCCGATCCGCGGGAAGTCAACGATCTATGGAGCGACCCCGATCACGAGAATGTCAAACGCCGCCTGATCAACGAAATTCTGAAATGGCGGATTCGCAGCGACCTGAAGACGCAAGGCTGGACGGAGGCGATCGTTGAGGAGGGAGCTGGCCGCAGCCCAGCTGGGAAAGGGCGGAATGCCGGCTGATGCCGGCATGATCCCGAGCGCGCCATTGGCGAGAATATTATTCCAAAATTGTTTCGGAAATTAGCAAATCGCTATAGGCTGATCCCGACTCGGCTGTGCTTACGCCTTAAACGAGTTCGCCATGCCGTCGAGCAAGACAATCCTGTGAAGAAAAGCCGACATGCCCAAAAGAACCTCTCCGCTCGTCGCGTTTCAATCCAAGACTTTCCGCTCGCTCTGGTCTGCAACACTCATTTCAAATCTCGGCGGATTGGTCGAAGGCGTCGGCGCTGCCTGGCTCATGACCAGCCTTGCAACGTCCCATGGCATGGTGGCGCTGGTCCAGTCCTCCACCACCCTGCCCGTCATGATCTTCTCGCTCGCCGCCGGGGCGCTTGCCGACAATTACGACCGAAGGCGGATTATGCTGATCGCGCAGACGCTGATGCTCAGCGTATCGGCGACGCTGGCTGTGCTGTCCTACAGCAACGCCTTGACGCCATGGCTGTTGCTCTGCTTCACCTTCCTGATCGGCTGCGGCGGTGCATTGCACAATCCGTCCTGGCAGGCATCCATGGGCGATGTCGTGCCGCGTGACCATCTGCCGGGTGCGGTCGCGCTCAACAGCATGAGCTATAATCTCATGCGCAGCATCGGGCCGGCGATAGGCGGCGTCATCGTGGCGGCCGCGGGGGCGGCTTTTGCCTTTCTCTTCAACGTCTTCTGTTATTTCGCCCTGATTTTCACCTTATGGCGCTGGAAGAAGGCTCCCGTGCGCAATACGCTGCCGCGCGAGTCTTTCGGCAGCGCGATGTCGGCCGGATTTCGTTATGTCCAGATGTCGCCGAACCTGCTCAAGGTGATGTGCCGCAGCTTCGTCTTCGGCCTGACGGCGATCGTCATTCTCGCTCTGCTGCCTCTCGTTGCGCGCGATCATGTGCATGGCACGGCGATCACCTATGGCATCATGCTCGGCTTCTTCGGCTTCGGCGCCATCTGCGGCGCATTGCTGATCGACCGCATTCGCGATCTCCTGAGCAATGAATGGGTGATCCGCGGCGCCTTCTTCACGCTGGCGGTCAGCTGCTTCTTCCTGGCGTTCAGCAATCAAGTATGGCTGAGCTGTCTTCTCCTCATGCCGGCCGGCGTCGCCTGGGTGCAGGCCTTCTCTCTCTTCAACGTTACAGTTCAGCTTTCGACGCCGCGCTGGGTCGTCGGCCGCGCCTTGTCGCTCTATCAGACCGCCACGTTCGGCGGTATGGCTGTCGGGAGCTGGCTCTGGGGCGAGCTGGCCGACGCCCATGGCGTCACCGGCGCCCTCTTCATCGCAAGCGCTGCTCTTGGCATAGGCGGTCTGCTTGGCCTTGTGTTGCACCAGCCGGACTTCGAATCCCTCAATCTCGATCCGACCAACACCTTCAGCGAACCGCAATTGCAGCTCGACCTGCGCTCCAGAAGCGGCCCGATCCTGGTCATGGTGGATTATGACATCGAGCAGGAGGACGTACAGGAGTTTCTGGCCGTCATGGCAAAGCGCCGCCGGATGAGAATACGCGACGGCGCGAAGCAATGGTCGCTGTTACGCGATCTGGAAAAGCCGAACACCTGGACGGAAAGCTACCATTTGCCGACCTGGATCGATTATGTCCGCCACAGCCAGCGCCAGACGCATGCCGATGTCGAGGTCGCCGAGCACCTGCATCGGCTGCATCGCGGCGACCGGCCGCCGGTCATCCATCACATGATCGAACGGCAGACGGTGCCCAGGCACGACGATATGCCGTTGAAACCCTATCTCGACGCGACATGACGGAGCCGTGCCTCCCCTTCCCGATCATCCCGCATCACCTTCACGGCTGCAGAGTTGCGCCGGCCACATCGCTTCTTGCATGCTGGCGCGCCATTTCGCGTGGAGAATAGCCGAAGGCGCGCTTGAACATGGTCGTAAAGGCGGCCGGGTTCTTGTAGCCGAGGTCGATCGCAATCGTCGTCACCGGCACGCCGGCGACCAGCCGGGGAAGTGCGGCATGCAGACAGGCCTGTTCTCGCCACTTGACGAAGCTAAGCCCGGTCTCCAGGCGAAACATTCGGGTAAATGCGCGGCGACTCATGCGCATGCGGCTGGCCCATAGATCGATCGTATCATGCGTCGTCGGCTGCCGCAGGAAGTCCTGGCATTTCTCGGCAAGCAGGCTGTTGCGCGGGATCGGCAAGGACAGCGGCAGCGGTTTCAGCCGTGCCAGTTCGTGCAGAAGCAGTGTCATCAAGACGCCGGCGCGATCGTTGACGTCGTAGTCGACCGGAATATCCACGGCCTCGGCCATGAGTGTGCGCAGCAGGGGCGATATTTCGACGACCTGGCAGTGATCCGGCATCGTCTTGATCGCCTCCGGCTGAATGTAGACACTACGCATACTGACCTTGCCAAGCATGCGCACGCTGTGGATCACGCCCGGAGGTATCCACATGCCGCGCTCCGGTGGCATGACGAGCGTGCCGTCGGGAGTGGTTACGACCACCACGCCGGAAAAGCCGTACAGCAATTGGGCGCGGCGATGCTTGTGCGGTTCGACGTGGTTGCCGTCTCCATATTCATTGCCGAGAGCAATAAGAGGCCGGTCGACATCGATGAAAGGATCTATGCGGCTGTTCCTGACCATTCTGGCCCAGTCTCGTAAGAATTGCGCCTTGTCGCGGTAGCGGGCGACGGCATTTTCCAATATCAGCACGGCAGATCATTGAAAAGTGAGAGCCATGAGCCAGGTGATGAACCCGCCACGCGCGGCTGCTACGATATATCCGGTACTGATGGTGGCCAGTCTTGGCCATTTCATCAACGACGTCACGCAGGCCCTGCTTCCGGCAAGTTATCCAGTGCTGAAGACCGGCTTTGACCTGAGCTTCGCGCAGCTCGGCGTGCTGACCTTCGTCTATCAGATCACCGCCTCGATCCTGCAGCCCTTCGTCGGCTGGTACACGGATGGGCGTCCCCAGCCCTATTCCTTGCCGTTCGGTATGGCCTGCAGCTGCGCCGGCATGATCACGCTCGGAACGGCCTCGAACTACCCGATGCTGCTGATGGGCGCGACGCTGCTTGGTCTCGGCTCCTCGATCTTCCATCCGGAAGCATCGCGGATCGCGCGGCTGGCATCGGGCGGCAAGCATGGCTTCGCCCAATCGGTGTTCCAGGTCGGCGGCAATTTCGGCACCTCGCTCGGGCCGCTGCTCGCCGCCTTCTTCATTCTTCCGCATGGCCAGCATGGAATGGCGGCACTTGCGAGCCTGGCATTCCTCGGCATTCTCATTCTCGGGGGATTGGGCCGCTGGTATCAGGTCAACGGCCGGCAGCTGCGCGCGCCGGCGAAATCGGGCAAGGTCTACAAGGCCCTGAGCCTGTCTCGCGCCCGCATCGGCCTTGCGATTGCCGTGCTGATCGCGCTGATTTTCTCGAAGTATTTCTATCTCGCGAGCTTTACCAGCTATTACAACTTTTACCTGATGGCCCGGTTCGGCGTGACCGAACGGACGGCTCAGCTCTGCCAGTTTGTCTTCTTTGCCGCCGTTGCCGTCGGCACGATGGTTGGCGGCCCCGTGGGCGATCGCATCGGCCGAAAGAAAGTTATTTGGGGCTCCATCCTCGGCATCCTGCCCTTTACCGTCGTCCTGCCTCACGTCAATCTCGAAACGACGGTCATCCTCAGCGCAATCATCGGCACGGTCATCGCTTCCGCCTTTTCGGCGATCGTCGTCTACGCACAGGAGCTGCTGCCCGGCCGCGTCGGCATGGTCTCTGGCCTGTTCTTCGGCTTCGCCTTCGGTATGGGCGGCATCGGGGCCGCAGCACTCGGCGTGCTTGCCGACCACACCAGCATCGAATTCGTCTTCGAGCTTTGCGCCTTCCTGCCGCTGATCGGGCTTTTGACGATCCTGCTGCCCAACGTGGAAGATTGAGAGTGCCCGAAGGCAAAGCGCCGAGATGGAGATATCAGCGCTTTGCCAGCAGGCCTTTCTCGCCGCCGACATCTTCTTGATCCTGGTTTCCACCCCATCTCTGCTGCTCATGTCGGCCTGCACCAGCCACCGATCATGTTGCTTTCCCCATCGATACCGAATCCCATAATGGAGCGAAAATCGGACGCGACCTGCCCAGCCGGCCTACGCTGGAGAAAGGAAAGGCCGCGCACGGCAAGTCTTTGATGACCAAGCTGCCTTGAAGTCAGTGGATGGCTCACAACCGGGTATTGAGCCGCATGGCGAAATGTCTATTTTCCCGTGCTGCAAATGTGGACGCAAAGTCAAACCCTCGGGATTTTGCGAAGCTTACGCTTCGCTCCTCGCTTTGCGGGTGCCTACGCAATCATTCGGAGTTTCAGCCAGACAATGACATTTCCGACAATTATGCTTCCCCAGAGAGCTCTCATGCTTGCCCGGGGCGTGCTTTCCACACCGAAAGCCAGCTATTTCTCACTGCCGATATTGCTCGCCCTCACCGCTTTCATGGCAGCTTACGAGGCGCCGGGCATTTTAAGGGACTGGACGATCAACCAGAATCCCGTCACGCTCGACAGCGGCGATATTCGCAACGGAAAATGCTCGACCCGAAAGGGCTTTTTCACCACCTGCGAGGCGCACCTCAACTACGCCTACAATGGTCAAACCTACGATAAGGATGTCGAGATCATGTTCGTCGAAGTCCATGCCGGCGACTATGACACCAATCTCGTCATCTCCGGCGACCACCCGGAGATGGCAACTCTCAGCCTCGGACTTGAGAAGCTGTGGAACCGGATCATAACGCTTACTGTCTTCGCTGCCCTTCTTGGCGGTGCCTGTATCGCCATGATTTTCCAGATTCTGCGGATCTGGCGCGCCAGCGGGCAATTGCTCCAGGCTGCCCAGCTCGTGCCGGTCCCGGTCGAAATCACGGCATTCGATCGGCGTCGCAAGCGATTGACGGTAACCTATGCCGACAAGATTGCCGGCAGGAAAACAGGACGGACGGCCCATACGCGCCTCGAGCCGGGACAGGAACCCTTGCTCGTCGGCCAAAAGGACGGCAAGGCCGTGGCTCTTGCCGTCTGGCATGGGAATACGGCTCTACCGGTGCTTTTGGACAGCCGGCTGCAGCGGATCGACATGACGCCGGAAGAGCGCGCGCAAGCTCTCGCACCGCTGGCGGCAGAGCTGGGCGGCCGCTCGCCGGAACTCGTCGCACAGGGAAAGAAAGGGCCGTCGGTCAGGGCGCGGCTCGCCCGGGTCTTCCTGCTCATACTACTCGTCATGGGCGGCATTTTCGGCTACTGGCTCTGGTATGTGACCAGCGCGGACTCGCAGTTCACTTCGCCCGCCATGGATCTCAACAATATGATGCCGGCGCCTCTCAACCGCTGGGGCTGCGATCAGCTGAAGAAGCGTTTCGGCGACCAACGTGCGCCCTTCGGGTGCGCAGCTTCGGACTACACAAGCTGGAAGTGACGTCGGACTAGCAACCGAGATGAACGCGGTCTCTCCAAGGAGGCCGCATTCATTCGGACATTATGCCCGTTCATTCCCTGATCTCCGGCGCAAGAACGTCACCGTTGGCGTGGCGGTACATGGCTCCGAAGACAGCTCGACTGGATACGCCGTGCTACCTATATTTTCCGGATCGAGATCGCGCTCTATTCGGGCCGGTGGATTTAGCAGAAGCGCGCAATCATGGATCAGCTCAACAGTACCGCCACCTCCGTTCTCTCCAGCAAGGATCGCGACTGGAAAGGCCTGGAAGCGAATTTCCTTCGTATCCAGGCTGGCCGCACCCATGTGCCGGGATCACAGACGCATCGGCTTGGCATTCATTTCGGACGGGCGGTGAATGCTTTTTGTGAATGCGACGGTCGCCAATACCGCCGTCGTCAGGCACATGGAGATATCGACATCGTTCCCGCCGGGCTGGATGGCTGGTGGGAGGATGACGGGGACTGCACCATTCTGCGTCTGAATATCCAGCACGAACTCCTTCAATCCGCCGCGGAAGCTCTCGGCCGAAATCCGGATACCGTTTCCCTGGCACCAAAATTCCAGCTTCGGGATTCCCGGATGGAATCGATTGCCTGGGCGATCAAGGCCGAAATCGAGTCGGCTGTTCCGTCCGACAAGACCTATGCGGAAGCGCTGGGACTGGCGCTGGCAATCCGCCTGGTGGAAGGGAACGCACAGACACCGGTGGGGAGCGCCCCGGCAGGCGCCACCTTGACGAACCTCCACCGAAGACAGCTTGCAGACTTCATCGAAACCCATATCGATCAGCCACTGTCTCTTGCCGATCTTGCCGCGACCGTCGGCTTGAGCGTATCGCATTTGAAGCCGCTCTTTCGCGCCACTTTCGGGATGCCGGTCCATCAATATGTCCTGACGCGCCGGGTCGAGCGCGCCAGATTGCTCATCCTGTCCAGCGAGATGCCGCTCGCCGAGATTGCGTTGGCGGCCGGTTTTGCCCATCAGAGCCACATGACACACTGGATGCGGCGCATCTTGGGCCTAACCCCCGGCATGGTAAACCGAATGCACTCATAACTTCGATTGTCGTCCAAACCTGCAATCAGCCATCCGAATCTGTGCGATCCGACGAGCGCAGATCGATAGACTGCCGGAAAGACCGACAGGAGAAGATGCAATGTACGCAATTCTGGGCGCCACCGGCAAGGTTGGACGCACGACTATCGCCTCGCTGCGCAAGGCCGGTGCTCCGGTTCGCGCAATTCTGCGCGACGCCTCGAAAGCACAGGCTTTTTCGGATCTCGGCTGCGAGATCGCCATCGCCGACGTGCATGATTGTCAGGCTCTGACGACGGCGTTCAAAGGGGCAAGTGCCGTTCAGGTCATCTGCCCGGTCGATGCTCGCGCGTCTCAGGCGCATGCCAGCATGATGCGATCGATCGATACGCTTGGCGAAGCCTTGGCCGCAGCCAGGCCTCGAGCCGTTCTCGCCATCTCCGATTATGGCGCTCAGCATGATTCCGGAACCGGCATCACCTTGATCTTCCATGCTCTCGAGGCACGCCTGCGAAAGCTCGATACCGGACTTACCCTGCTGCGATCGGCCGAACATATGGAAAATTGGGCGCGCCTTGCAAAGACTGCGGCAGAGAGCGGCCGGCTGCCGAGCTTCCATCATCCGCTGACCAAATCTTTTCCCACCATCTCCGCCTTCGACCTGGGCTCGATCGCTGCGGAGCTGCTTTTGGACAGAAGGGATGCCGCTTCGAGGCTCGTTCACGCCGAAGGGCCAAGGCGCTACACGCCGAATGATGTCGCCGCCGCGATCGGGTCGCTAACTGGCCGGACCGTCACTGCCGAATTGCTTCCCGAGACCAAGTGGCATGCCGCGCTGATTCGGGCGGGATTATCCGAGGACTATGCACGGCTGCTGATCGAACTCTATGTCGCCCACAATGCCGGCCGGATAGACGCCGAGAACGATACCGGCGATGTCGTTCGAGGCAAAACCGAGCTGATAGACGTGTTGAAGCGGCTTCTCGGCGGATGAAAACGAATATCCGCTCTCGATGCATTCGCCGCACCGCGACACGCCCATATCACGCAAGACACCTAATGTGGAATCGTGAAAGCGACCGTCGTGCCCATGCCCTTGCGGCTGTCGATCGTCGCCCTGCCGCCATGGGCCTCGGCTATGGCCTTGACGACGGAAAGACCAAGGCCAGATCCGCCGCCGCGCCGTGTGCGCGCATCGTCGGCCCTCCAGAAGCGCTCGAATGCCCGTTCGCTTTCCTCGGCGGTCATGCCCGGGCCATTGTCCGAGACCGTGATCGTGCAGAGATCGCCGATGCCTTGCGAAGCCATGCGCAGCCTCGAGCCTGGGGCATAGCGCGCGACATTGTCGATAAGAGCGAGGACAGCCTGGCGGATGCGTGCCCGGTCGGCCATGACGGCCACAGGCCGCAGATCGGTTCCGATTTCGATATTGAGATTGGCAAGCGTCGGCATCACCGAATCGATGATGTCTGTGATCTCCTCGCTTATATCGAAGCGCGACTGCTGCAATTCCATGCGTCCGGCATTCATCAGTGAAAGCGTCCTGAGATCATCAACAATGCGGGTCAGCGCATCGATATGTCCGATCAAACCGCGGAACACCTCCTGACTCGGCTCGAATACCCCATCCGCCAGCCCCTGCATGCGGCCGCGCAGAATCGTCAGCGGCGTGCGCAGCTCGTGCGCGATCGCCGAGTTCGAATATTGGAGTTCCTTTTCCGCTCTTTGCAACTCCTCCGCCATGCGATTGAAGTCGTTGATCAGACGATCCGCTTCACCGAAATTGCCTTCGCCGGTCGCCCGGCCGGCAAAGTCTCCATCCGCAATGAGGCGGGCAGCCTCCGTCACGGCCGTCAGGGGTTTGACAAGGCGCCTGGCGAGCCGCCACCCGACATAGGCGCCGACGGCCTGGCCGATCGCCACGTTGATGCCGAGCACGACGAAATCGCTGACTGCCCAGTCGTCCGGCGGAGCGGAGTTCTTGAACAGCCATTCGTATACATAGCCGTAGATCACGAACCCGAAAAACATCACCGACAGAGCGACGAAGGCAACGATCGTCGTCGACCAGATGATTTGCCTGTTAAGGCTGTTACTAACCGAAATCGCCAAGGCGGTAACCCACTCCCCTGACCCCGTTGAGGAGGTCGCCGACGCCCGCAGCATCCAGCTTGCGGCGAAGTTTGCTCATGTGGCTGTCCACAGTGCGGTCGAGCGCGTCTCCCTCTGGAAGACAGGCATCGACGATCTCCCCTCGTTCGAAGGCCCTGTTCGGGAAGCCTGCCATATATTCGAGGATGCGGAACTCGGTGCGCGTCAGGTTCAGAAGAACGCGGTTTTCGCCGTTTTCGATCACAGCCATATGCGCGACCGGATCAATGGCAAGCCTGCCGACCCTCAGCATCTTGTTGGCCGCGTTTCCCGTGGTTCGCCTCAGAATGGCCCGCGCCCGCGCGACCACTTCGACAGGATTGAACGGCTTGACCACGTAGTCGTCGGCACCGGAGCGCAGCCCATGCAGCTTGTCGAGGTCGTCGGCCAGCGCCGTGACCATGATGACGGGCGTATTCCCCCTTTGGCGGATTGTGGCAAGCACCGTGTGGCCGTCGAGTTTCGGCAGCTTGACATCGAGGACCACAAGGTCGGGTCTCAGCCGCTGATGATGGGAAAGTCCGATCTCTCCATCCGCCGCCGTCAGCACGCGGAATCCCTCACGCTCAAAATAGCGTTCGAGAATATCGGAGATCTCCGGCTCGTCCTCGACAATCAATATCAGTGCATTTTCCATCTGCAGCTCCTTCATGAGAAAGAAACGTCAGACAAGGCCCGCGCGTCAACGTTCCTTTGTCCTCGTCCACGAAACCTCCACAAAACGCCGACGAAAGTCCAACATTCGCAATGTTTGCTTACGCTCGGACGAAAGTGCCGCTCGCGCCCGGCGTTGAAGCGCCCCTTTCGAACAGGTTCATGCCATCGGCACGCGGAGCGACGATCTCAGCGCGTCGGGGTCAATTGGGAATACATCTATGCGATCTGCATTCGAACTGCCTTGCTGGAAGGCAATGCTGGCGGCAACAGCCATGTTCGCGCTGGCCCCGATCCACGCCTACGCCCAGGAGAGCGGCGAAATGCCTCCTCCGATCGTCGGCGTCCTGAAAATCAAGGCACAACCGGTGCCGGTCATGAACGAACTTCCGGGTCGCGTCGCCGCGACGAGAATTTCCGAAGTGCGCGCCCGCGTCTCGGGCATCCTCCAGGAGCGCGTCTTCGAACAGGGCAGCCTCGTCCATCAGGGCGACGTCCTCTACCGGATCGATCCGAAACTGTTTCAGGTTCGGGTGGCGAGCGCCAAAGCGGCCTTGCAGAAGGCCAAGGCCGTCCAGGCCAACGCCAAGCAGCAGCTCGAGCGCCAGCGCCTGCTGCGTGCACGCAATGTGGTAAGCGCGGTTGATTTCGATAGCGCCTCCGTCAATCTCGCGCAGGCCGACGCCGATGTCGCCGCGCAGCAAGCCGCTCTCGACGAGGCGCAGATCAATCTGGATTACACGCAAGTACGGGCGCCCATCACCGGCATCATCGGCGGCGCTCTCGCGACCGAGGGAACGCTCGTGACAGCCGAGGGCGCTTCCAATCTCGCGCTCATCCAGCAGATCGATCCGGTCTATGCCGATGTCACGCAATCCGCACAGGACCTGCTGGCGCTGAAGCGTGCCGTCAGCGAAGGCAAGCTCCAAAGCCCGGCCCCCGGACAAGCATCCGTCGAACTCGTGTTCGACGGCGGAAAAACCTATTCCAAGCCAGGCAAGCTCCTATTTTCGAACGCAAATGTGGACCCCAATACGGGTCAGATCACGCTGCGTGCGGAATTCCCCAATCCCCATGGCGATCTTCTGCCAGGCATGTATGTTCGGGTGCGCATCGAGCAGGCTGTCCAGAAGAGCGGCATCACCATTCCGCAAAGGGCGGTGACGAGAGATATGGAAGGCAACGCCCAGATCTTCGTAGTCGCCTCCGATCAGACGGCGCAAGTGCGCAAGATCGCTCTCGGTGCATCTATCGGTTCCGAATGGATCGTGCTTTCCGGGCTGAAGGACGGCGAAACCATAGTGGTCGACGGCGTCCAGAAGGTTACGCCGGGCGGCAAATTGGTTGCAGAACCCTGGACGCCTCAAACTGCCGACCCGCATATCTCGGATCAGGCCGCAAAGTAATCACCTTATGGCACAGTTCTTTATCAAGCGGCCCGTTCTCGCATGGGTCTTCGCATTCTTCATCATGATCGCGGGGATCATTACGATCCCCTTGCTGCCGGTCGCGCAGTATCCCGCGGTCGCTCCTCCGCAGCTTTCGATCTCCGCATCCTATCCTGGCGCTTCGCCGCAGGAAATCTATCAGGGGGTGACCCGGCTGATCGAGCAGGAGCTGAACGGCGTCCATGGCATTGCCTATTTCGAGTCGACCTCCGACAATTCCGGCTCGGTGAGCATCAACGCCACTTTCGTCTCCGGAACGGATATCGGAAAGGCGACGGTCGATGTCCAGAACGCCGTGCGGCGCGTCGAGGCGCGGCTGCCGCAGACAGTCCGCACGCAAGGCATCCAGGTCGAGGAAGCCAGCGCCGGCTTCCTGCTGATCGCGTCCCTGACCTCGACCGATGGCAAGATGGACGAAGTCGCGCTTGGCGACTACATCAACCGCAACATCCTCGGAGAACTGCGTCGCCTGCCGGGCGTGGGCCGCGCTCAGGTCTTCGCCTCGCAGCGGGCGCTCCGCGTCTGGATCGATCCGGACAAGATGGTCGGCCTCCATCTGACCGCCGCCGACATCAGTGCAGCGATTGCCGCCCAGAACGCGCAGGTCGCAGCCGGCCAGATCGGGGCTGCTCCCAACCCGGTCAGCCAGGATTTGACGGCGACCGTGATCGTCGAGGGCCAGCTCAACAGTGCGAAGCAGTTCGGCGACATTATCCTTCGCGCCAATCCTGACGGTTCAACCGTGCGCCTGCGCGATATCGCACGCGTTGAGGACGGCGCGGAAAACTATTCCACGGCAAGCCGGCTCAACGGCAATCCGAGCGCCGGCCTTGCCATCCAGCTTTCCTCGACGGGTAACGCCGTCGCTGTCTCGGCGGCGGTCAAGGCGAAGATGGATGAGCTGTCGAAGTTCTTCCCGAAGGGCGTCGAATATTCGATACCCTACGATACCAGCCCGTTCGTCAATGCCTCGATCGAGAAGGTCGTGCACACGCTCATCGAGGCGATCGCGCTGGTCTTCATCGTGATGTTCGTCTTCCTGCAGAATTTCCGCTACACGCTCATCCCGATACTCGTCGTTCCGGTGGCGCTGCTCGGAACCTGCGCCATCATGTATGCGACGGGGTTCTCCATCAACGTCCTGACAATGTTTGCCATGGTTCTGGCGATCGGCATCCTCGTCGACGATGCGATCGTCGTGGTCGAGAACGTCGAGCGCATCATGGCCGAGGAAGGCTTGCCCCCAAAAGCCGCCACACAGAAGGCGATGAAGCAGATCACCGGCGCCATCCTCGGCATTACGCTGGTGCTTTCCTGCGTCTTCATCCCGATGGCATTCTTTCCGGGTGCTTCCGGGATCATCTACCGCCAGTTCTCGCTGACCATGGTCGTCTCGATCATGTTTTCGGCCTTCCTGGCACTGTCGCTGACGCCGGCGCTCTGCGCCACCTTCCTGAAGCCGATCAAGGTCGGTCATCATGCCAAAAAGGGGCTTGGTGGCTGGTTCAATTGCAAGTTCGACGGAATGACGGCCGGCTATACGAAAACCGCGGCCGACCTCGCACGCCGGTCGGGACGAATGATGGCCGCCTATCTCGCGCTCGTCGCCGGCCTCGGCTACCTTTTCGTCAACCTGCCCGGCTCCTTCGTGCCGCAGGAGGATCAGGGCATCCTGATTGCCGACATTCAGGGGCCGCCGGAAGCGAGCGCCAACCGCACCATTGCATCGCTGAAGCAGATCGAGGCCATCTTCAAGGCCGAACCCGCGGTCGAAAACATCTTCGCTGTCCAGGGCTTCAGCTTTTCGGGAAACGGCCCGAACTCGGCCATCGCCTTCGTCACGCTCAAGGATTGGAGCGAGCGGCCGGCCGGCAGTTCGGTCGCGGAAATCGCCGAGCGCGTCAATATTCAACTGGCCGGATTGAAGGACGCCACCTCTTATGCGCTTTCGCCACCGCCGATCGACGGCTTCGGCACGACAAGCGGCTTCTCCTTCCGACTGCAGGATCGCGCCGGGCGCGGGCAGAAGGCTCTTAAGCAAGCGGCAGAAGAGCTAATGGCAAAAGCGACCAAAAGCAGCATGGTGACGAATGTTCGCGTCGAAGGTATGCAGGAAGCCGCGCAGATCGTGCTTGTGATCGACCGCGAGAAGGCGAACACCTTCGGCGTCGGCTTTAACGACATCAATGATGCGATCACCGCAAACCTCGGTTCCTCCTATATCAACGACTATCCGAACGCCGGCCGCATGCAGCAGGTCATCGTGCAGGCGGACGGCCGCAGCCGCATGCAGGTGGAGGACATGATGAAGCTGAACGTCCGCAACGCCAGCGGCGGAATGGTGCCGCTCGCGTCGTTTGCGACCGCCGACTGGCGCAAGGGCGATCCGCAGATCGTCGGCTACAATGGCTATCCGACGATCCGCATCACCGGCGAGGCAGCGCCAGGCAAGTCTTCGAGTGCTGCGATTACCGAGATGGAACGTCTCGCATCCGAACTTCCGCAAGGTTTCGGCTATGAATGGTCCGGCCAGTCACGCGAGGAAATCGCCTCCGGCAACCAGGCGCCGGTCCTCTTCGCCTTCAGCATCCTCTTCGTCTTTCTGCTGCTGGCGGGCCTTTACGAAAGCTGGTCGATCCCGCTGTCGGTCATGCTTGTCGTGCCGCTCGGCATCATCGGCTGCGTGCTGGCGGCAATGCTGCGCGACATGTCGAACGACCTCTATTTCAAGGTCGGGCTCATCGCGATCATCGGCCTGTCGGCAAAGAACGCCATCCTCATCGTCGAATTCGCCAGGGATTATTACGCCCACGGCAGATCCCTGCTCGAATCGGCAATCGAGGCTGCCCGCGTCCGCTTCCGCCCGATCGTGATGACATCGCTTGCCTTCACGCTCGGCGTCGTGCCGCTGGCGATCGCAACAGGTCCCAGTGCAGCCAGCCAGAATGCGATCGGCACCGGTGTCCTCGGCGGCATGATTTCAGCGACAATTCTTGCCGTCTTCTTCGTCCCGGTCTTTTTCGTCTTCGTACTGTCCCTCCTCCGGACCAAGAGACCGGTCGAAGAGAAAGGTGCGGGTGCTGACGTCCCGCCCGCACCGGCCGCCCATCCCTGACCCGGATGGGCGGCTCATCCGCCTGCGAAGAGCAGCTTCCAGTCGGCCAGCCACAGGGAGTGAGACAAGCGTCCCGAAAACGGGTGGTTTATGCAATCTGGAATAGGATGCCGTCCAAAACCCCCGGCGCTTTTCGGCACCTCGCGCTAGCAAAAGACATGTGCGGCGTCCGGATCGAACTCCAGATGCACATTGTCGCCACGGCTCAAGCCGGAGATCGCTTCATGTCCGAAGGGCAGCCGCACGGACAGGGTTTCACCGGCGGCGATCCGTGTCGTCACATGCACATTGTTGCCAAGGAACGTGATGTCGTTGACGGTGGCGCTGAGGCCGTTGCCTGCACCCGCCTTGCGCCCGAGGCGTATGCGCTCCGGGCGCAGCATCAATGCCGCTTTGCTGCCCGATGTCGGCCGGCCGTGAACCGGGATGCTGTCGAATACGATCTTGTCGCCCAGCGAGATCGTTGCCTGCCCATTGTTGGAAGAGAGCAGATGACAGGAGATGAAATCGCTGTCGCCGATGAATTCGGCAACGAAGCGCGTTCGCGGATTTGCATAGAGTTCCGGGCCGGTTCCGATCTGGTCGATGACGCCCTTGGAAAAAACGGCGATGCGATCCGACAGCCGCAGCGCCTCCTCCTGATCGTGGGTCACGTAGAGGATCGTCACTTCCGTCTGCTGATGGATGCGGCGGATCTCGTGCTGGATCTCCTCGCGCAATTTCTTATCGAGCGCCGACAGCGGCTCATCCATCAAAAGCACCGGCGGATCATAGGCAAGCGCCCTTGCAAGGGCGACGCGCTGCTGCTGGCCTCCAGACATCTGAGCGGGCTTGCGATCCTCGAAGCCTTCGAGGCGGACGAGGCGCAGCATTTCCCTGACCCGGCTATCGATCTCCGCCTTGGACTGGCGACGGACCTTGAGCGGAAAGGCGATATTCTCGCCGACCGTCAAATGCGGAAACAGCGTGTAGCGCTGGAACACCATGCCGATATTTCGCTTGTGCGACGGCGTCGACAGCAGCGTCTCGCCGTTCAGCAGAATATCGCCCTTGGTCGGGTTCTCAAAGCCGGCCAGGATATAGAGCGTCGTGCTCTTACCCGAGCCGGAGGGACCGAGAAAGGTCAGGAACTCGCCGCGTCTGACCTCGAGATTGACGTCGTGAACCGCGACGACGGGGCCATATTCCTTGCGGATACCTTGGATCTTCAGGAAAGATTCGCTCATGATTTCAGAACCTTGCGTACGATCGCGGCCAGCGTCATCAACATGACCGTCAACAAAATGAGAAGCGTGGAGGCGGCAGCGGCCACCGGGG
>JBCNPI010000200.1:0-11432 GCA_039593415.1 Rhizobium sp.
CGGCATCAGCGGCTGCACGCAATAAAGCAGCGAGAAAGTAGCAAAGCCGGAGAGAAACAGCGCGATGGTCGCACGGCGGAAGGCAGGCGTACCGCGTATCAGGAATTGGCGGGACTCCGCCGGCGGCGCAATCCTGACGAGTGTCAATTCGGGACGGGACGGAACTTCGGAAGCAGTGGCTTCCTGCTTGCCAGCAGCGCGAGACATCGGGACACCCAACCTTTCTTGCTCCGGAATCTAGTCAGATCGGCTTCATTAGTCCAATATATGGAACAGGCGATCTCAATAGCTTTTGGAGATAGCGATGGAGCTGCGTCATATCCGCTATTTTCTGGCGCTGGCCGAAGCGGGGAACTTCACCCGTGCGGCCGCCAATCTCGGCATAGGGCAGCCGCCGCTCAGCCAGCAGATCCGGGACCTGGAAAACGAAGTGGGCGCACAACTGTTCCACCGTGTTCCGCATGGCGCGGATCTGACGGCCGCCGGTGAGGCCTTTCTCGCGGAAGCAAAAATGGCGGTCGATGCGGCGGAAAAGGCAAAGCTCGCCGCCCAGCGCGCGAATCGCGGCGAAATCGGCCGCCTGTCGCTCGGCTTCACCGCCTCTTCCGCCTTCAACACGATCGTCACATCAACCATCCGCGAGTTTCGTGGCCATTGGCCGGAAGTGCGGCTTTCATTGACAGAGATGAACACGAATGGGCTGATGGAACGGTTGATGCGCGGCGAGATCGATGCCGCCTTTATCCGCCCAGGCCTGGAAGATCCGCGGGATGTGCGCCTGAAACGTTTTGCCGATGAGCCGATGCTGATCGCGCTGCCGGCTCATCATCCGCTGGCAAACAAGGAGCGCGTGGCAGTCGCAGCATTGGCCGGCGAACCCTTCATTCTCTTTCCGCGCATGGTGGGTCTCAGCCTCTATGACGATATCGTCGCCGCTTGCCGCGAAGCGGACTTCGATCTCGTGGTGATGCAGGAAGCGCCGCAGATCCCCTCCGTCGTCAATCTCGTCGCCGCCGATCTCGGCGTTTCCATCGTTCCCGCCTCGATCGCGCAGATCAAGCTCGACGGCGTCGCCTATCGGCCGATCGACGGGCCGCCGCTCGTAGCACGTCTTGGCCTTGCCAGCCTCAAGGCGCAGAGATCGCCCGTCATCGCCAATCTCATGAGCCTGATTGCCTAGTTACATGCCCCGCTCCCAATAAGGCGGATCGCCAAAGACCTTTTTCAGGTGATCGGCCATGGCGCGAAGCTTGGCCGATGGATTGCGCCCCTCCGGATGGGCCATGAAGATGAATTCCGGCTCGGGGCGATAGCCGACATTGATTTCGACAAGCCGACCTTCCCTCACCGCCGGTCCGGCTATGAAGGCCGGCAACAAGGCGATACCAAGCCCGGCAATCGCGGCATCGTGGAGGATATCGCCGTTATTGACGCCCAAAGCCAGCTTGGCGCGAATGACAATAGCGCCGTCAGGTCCCTCGAAACGCCAGTCTGCGACGCCGCGATTGGTGTAAAAAATACCGCGATGGTCCTCGAGATCGGAAAGCGACGCGGGTTTGCCGTGGCGGCTAAGATAGTCCGGCGACGCCACGAGGAGGCGGCGGCTGCGGGCAAGCTTCCAGGCAATCAGGCGCGAATCGGCAATCAGGCCATGGCGGATGATCGCGTCATAGCCATCCGAAGCAGCATCGACCCGGCGGTCGTCGAGATCGAGCGTCAGCTCGATTTCCGGATGCTCGGCAAGAAATGGATAGAGAGCCGGCCCCAGATGCAGGCGGCCGAAGGTGACGGGCGCGGCGATGCGCAGAGGCCCCATCAGCGTGCCGCGCCGCTCGGCGAGATCGGCCGCAGCCTCGCGAACCTCCTGCGCGATGCGGGTCGCGCGCTGCAGAAAGGCAGCGCCATCCTCCGTCAGGGTCAGCTTGCGGGTCGTGCGGTGCAGCAGGGTAGCGCCCAATGCTTTTTCCATTTCCGACAGGCGTTCGCTGACAACGGATTTCGACAGACGCAGCCGACGCGCCGCCTCGCTGATCGAGCCGGCCTCGGCTACGGTCACGAACGTCACAATCCCTTCGATTTTCAACATCGTTCGGCGATTCCGAATTCGAATTCCATTATTTGCAGACTAATCCGAACGATCGAAAAAGGCCATCTTCCACGTATCGGACAAACCGAAAGACAGGTCCTCACACAGGAGATGGAACAATGGATCGCTTGAATGGAAAAGTTGCAATCGTCACCGGTGCCAGCTCCGGCATCGGCCGCGTCACGGCAAAGCTCTTTGCCGCCGAGGGCGCGAAAGTTATCGTCGGCGCTCGCCGTGCCGCAGAGCTGGAAAGCCTTGCCGCCGAGATCAAGGCCGCCGGCGGTGAAGCCGCCGTCCTGGCCGGCGATGTACGCTCGGAAGATTATCACAAGGCGTTGGTCGCCCTTGCGGTCGAGCGTTATGGCAAGCTCGATATCGCCTTCAACAATGCCGGCACGCTCGGTGAGGCCGGTCCCAGCACCGAGGTTTCGGAGGCAGGTTTTGCCGAAGCGCTGGCGATCAACCTTACCGCGTCGTTCCTGGCTGCCAAACATCAGATCGGCGAAATGATCAAGCGCGGCGGCGGTTCCGTGATTTTCACGTCGACCTTTGTCGGCCATACCGTCAGCTTTCCCGGCGTTGCCGCCTATGCTGCCAGCAAGTCAGGTCTGATCGGCTTGACACAGACGCTCGCCGCCGAATTTGGCCCGCAGAATGTCCGCGTCAATGCCGTACTGCCGGGTGCGGTCGATACCGATATGTATCGCGACATGAACGACACCGCCGAAAAGCAGGCTTTCATTACCAACCTGCATGCGCTGAAACGCGTCGCCGGCCCGGAAGAAATTGCGCGCTCGGTCCTCTATCTCGCCTCCGATGATGCAAGCTTCGTCAGCGGCACGGCCTCTCTGGTTGATGGCGGCCTGTCGATTACGCGTACCTGATTGCGCGTTTCGCCGACGCAATTATCGCGCCGGCAACCTCGGAATACGGACGTATCCCGCAACCAGTTCCTGATTGCGGGATATGTCGCCGGAACGCCTTGAATGGATAAGGACGGACCGCGGATCCCACTTCCTTTGCGGCCCTTCCACTCAGAACATTGTATTGTTGTTCTTCGACGTCTCGGGGATCGGCTGCACCGAATCCCAGTGTTCCTGGATCTTGTTGTCCTCGACACGGAAGATATCGACGATGGCGCTGCCGCGGTCGCCAGGCTGGCGAACGGCGTGAACACGCAGGATCACATAATCGCCGTCCACCATCACGCGCTTGATCTCGCTCTTCGACTGCGGATAGTTCTTTTTCAGGTACTCGAGGAAACCACGTAAGCCTTCGGGTCCATCGGCGGCAAGAGGATTGTGCTGGATGTATTTGCCTAGATATTTGGAAGCTGTATCGAAGTCCTTGTCGTTCAGCGCCTTCTGGTAGAAATCCAGAACGATCTCCTTGTTCTTCAGCTCCTGCGGCGAATAGGCACGCTCGGCAAAAGCCGGCATGGCGGCGGCCATGATTGGCAAGGCGAGCATAGCGACTTTCATCAATTTCAAGATGTTGCTCCTTCGAACGTTAACGCGTTCACTGTTGTCCGAGACGAAAACCATCAGCAAATGACAAGGACGTGAGACCGCTGCGATCATCTGCCGGAAATCGCCTCGAAAGGACGGCCACAGCCGTGATGAGAGAATGCCGCGATTGCCTATGACACACCAAAGGCTTAGGCTTATGGACAAAAGAACAGGCGACGGGTTCAGGCATGGTTCTCGCAGGAAAGCGCATCCTTCTCATCATCTCCGGCGGCATCGCGGCCTATAAGAGCCTCGACCTCATCCGCCGGCTGCGCGAGCGCGGCGCAAGCGTGCGGCCCGTCATGACATCGGGTGCTCAGGAGTTCATCACGCCGCTCGCCGTCGGGGCGCTTGCTGCCGACCACGTCTTCACGGATCTGTTTTCGCGCCAGGATGAGCAGGATGTCGGCCATATCAGGCTGGCGCGTGAGTGCGACCTCGTGCTGATCGCACCGGCAACGGCCGATCTGCTCGCCAAGATGGCAAATGGGCTGGCGGACGATCTGGCTTCGACCATACTGCTCGCTACGGATCGGCCAGTCCTCACTGCTCCCGCCATGAACCCGAAGATGTGGGCTCATCCGGCGACCAGGCGCAACGTCGAGATTCTGCGCGGCGACGGCATCGCCTTCATCGGCCCGATGACCGGCGAGATGGCCGAGAGCGGCGAGGCCGGCGCTGGCCGGATGGCGGAGCCGCTCGATATCGTCGCGGCCGTCGAGCGACGGCTGGATGACGGCGCCAAGCCGCTTGCCGGCAAAAAGGCAGTCGTCACCTCCGGGCCGACGCATGAGCCGATCGATCCCGTGCGCTATATCGCCAACCGCTCGTCGGGACGGCAGGGTCATGCGATTGCCGCAGCACTTGCGGCGCTCGGCGCTGACGTGACCCTCGTTTCAGGCCCTGTCACCATACCCGATCCGGTCGGTCTCAACGTCGTGCATGTCGAGCGGGCGGACGAGATGCGCGATGCTGTCTTGGCTGCTTTGCCGGCGGATATCGCCGTTATGGTGGCGGCGGTTGCCGATTGGAAGGTGGCTTCCGCGTCCGATCAGAAGATCAAGAAGCATCCGGGGGAGTCGATCCCGACTCTGGCGCTGACGGAAAACCCCGACATCTTGAAGACGGTCGGTCACCACACACAACGGCCGAAACTCGTCATCGGCTTTGCCGCCGAGACGCAGGATGTCGAAAGCAATGCCCGGGCGAAGCTGGAGCGCAAGGGCGCGGACTTCATCGTGGCCAACGACGTTTCACCGGCAACCGGTATCATGGGCGGCACGCGGAACCGTGTGAAGATCATCAGCCACGACGGCGTCGAGCCATGGCCGGATCTCGACAAGGATGAAGTGGCGGCGCGGCTCGCAGCCCTGATCGCCGAACGATTCAAGCAGGGATAGCGGCTATTGGCTGGCGCTCGACGGCCGCTTGCTCTTCCGGCTGGAAGGGCGTGACACGGACGCCTGTGTCGTCGATCAGAACGGCACTGCCGTCGGGAATTTCGCGCCAGGCATCGATGTCGTCGTTCAGCGGCTCCGATACGAGGCAGTATCCCGCGCCTACCGGCGAAGCATAGAGCGTCGGCGCCTTGCGGTCGGTCGCATAGCGGATGGCATAGAGCGACCGGCCATCGGAG
The DNA here is from genome assembly GCA_039593415.1 of Rhizobium sp. Lineage (GTDB taxonomy): Bacteria > Pseudomonadota > Alphaproteobacteria > Rhizobiales > Rhizobiaceae > Rhizobium. The sequence goes on from JBCNPI010000200.1 coordinate 5,231, forward strand.
AAGGCTGCCGTAAAGCGCACCAGCACAGAGCCGGTCAAATGGATCGACAATCCTTCAACAAAGCCGATGGTCTGGGCGACCGCCGCAATCGGATTGGCCGCCAAACCGAACTGCATCGCCAGCAGGAAGAGTAGCTCGGAATCGGTCGTCCCGCTGCGGGCATGGAAAAGCCGGTCGTCGAGCATGGCTTCCATCGGCCGGCGCAGGCGGTCGAAATTGGAAATCTGGCCATTGTGCTGGAACGACCAGTTTTCGAAGACGAAGGGATGGCAATTGTCGCGGCGCGTGCCGCCGCCTGTGGCAGCGCGGACATGGGCGAGGAAGAGCGGCGAACGGATTTGCCGCGCCAGGCTCTTCAGATTGCAATCGGACCAGGCCGGCAGAATATCGCGGTAACGGCCCGGCTCCGGCCGGTCACCATACCAGGCGATGCCAAAGCCGTCGCCGTTGGTTGCCGTCTTGGCGCGCGTGGCGCAATGAGATTGTTCGATGAGGGAGTGGGCAGGCGAAGATACCAGCTCCTCCAGATAGAGGGGGTCTCCGCGATAGGCTGCCCAGCGACACATGCGTTCTTTTACTCCCGATTCCCGCTGTCTTCCTGTCCCGCGGGAGAATGGCAAATCCAGAGCGTGATGCCGAAAAGTGTAAGCGGTTTTCGGACGACATCACGCTCTACTTCTTCGATTCTGGAGCGGATTTAGATTTTAGGTCGAGCCGACCTAAAAATCATCCGGCTCTAGGATGATTGTTTATGCAGAATGGGTAATAAAGTCTTAATTTTCCATGCCGCGATCTGCAACATGACAGATATTTGACGCTCCGTCCGATCACGTTTCGCATCGCAACATTTTCTTCGTGAAGCCCGATATAGTCGGGTTTTTGCGGGGTGAGCCGAGCGCGCGCATTTCCATGTGACAAGAAGTGTGAAGCTCCGACGGATCGTCCCCCTTGCATCGGCTCGAATTTGAGCTACGTTTAGCTTGTCTGAAACGTAACGAAAGGAAGGTGATCCAATGTCTAGTGAGATTTCGGTCTTTGTATACGGCATGGAAATGGTTGTGAGCGTTGCGAGGCAGCCCTCGCTCTGATCAACACCTTCCCGAAGCGTTCGCCGCTTCAGGCCAGTTACGGGCCAAAGCTCATGGGGGGTCGCTTAAGGCGGCCCCTTTTGATTTTCAGAGGTTATTTTTTGCCTTGCCAAATGGGAAGAGCGCCTTAGCTAACCCACTATGTCTTCTGAGGAACAGCCCGAACAGGGTGAAGCCAAGCCGAGGCCGCTGAACGAGCCGGCCCTTACCGCACTCTCATTGTATCCGCAGGACTGGGCCTTGTTCCTCGATATCGACGGAACCTTGCTTGATCTTGCCGAAAGGCCGGAAGCGATCGTCGTGCCGGACTATCTGCCCAGCACTCTTCATGCGCTTTCCCGCCAGCTCGGCGGCGCGCTGGCATTGGTCACCGGCCGCGCCATCGAATTCGTCGATCCGCTCTTTGCGCCCTTCCGCTTTCCCGTTGCCGGCCTGCATGGCGCGGAACGCCGTGATGCGGGCGGACGGCTGCGACGGGCACATATCCCGCCCGCCTTTCAGGCCATGAAACAGACCATTGCATATGAGGCTCAGGCTTGGCCTGGTGCGATCGTCGAGGACAAGGGGGCTGCGGTCGCGGTTCATTTTCGCCATGCGCCGGCATATGAATCGGAGATCGGCCAGGCCATGCAACGCCATCTGGAGGAAGCGGGTCCCGACTGGAACCTACAGCGCGGCAAGATGGTGATGGAAATCTGCCCTTCCCACGCCAGCAAGGGACATGCCGTAGAGGCATTTCTCGCCGAAGGCCCCTTTGAGGGACGTCGTCCGGTCGCGATCGGCGACGACGTAACCGACGAAACCATGTTTGCCGCCGCCAACCGTCTGGGTGGCCAGTCCGTGCGCATCGGCGATGCTAACGGAAAAACACTGGCGCGTGCATCCATTGGCTCACCTGCGCGTTTAAGGGACGTGCTGGGAACGCTCGTCAAGTAATTTCGATCATGGCGATGTCTCCCAGCCTTCTCGAAAGGAAGAATTCGTGAGTCGACTCATTATTGTTTCCAACCGCGTTTCCGTACCCGATCACAAGGGTGCGGCAGCCGCAGGCGGCCTCGCCGTGGCGCTGCAGGCCGCCCTTGCCGAACGCGGCGGCATCTGGATGGGCTGGTCCGGCAAATCGAGCGGCGATGTGGAACCTGAACCGCTGCAGATGACGCAGGACGGCAATATTACCTATGCCCTCTCCGACCTGACGCAGACGGATGTCGAGGAATATTATCAAGGCTTTGCCAATCGCGTACTCTGGCCGATCTGTCATTATCGGCTCGACCTTGCCGAATATGCCCGCAAGGAAATGACCGGCTATTTCCGGGTCAACCGCTTCTTCGCCCATCGGCTCGCACCGCTGATCGAACCCGACGACATCATCTGGGTGCATGACTACCATCTCATTCCGCTTGCAGCGGAGCTGCGGCAAATGGGCTTGAAGAACCGCATCGGCTTCTTCCTGCACATTCCCTGGCCGCCGGCCGATGTCGTGCTCGCCATGCCGGTGCATGAAGAGATCATGCGCGGCCTCTCCTCCTACGACCTGCTCGGCTTCCAGACGGATCACGATCTTGAGAACTTTGCAGGCTGCCTGAAGCGCGAGGGCATGGGCATCGAGAAAAGCCCCGGCCATTTCAGCGCTCACGGCCATGATTTTCGCGGCGGCGCCTATTCGATCGGTATCGAGACGGCAGGTTTTGCCGCCTTCGCCCGCAGGGCCGCTTCGCACAGCATGGTGCAGAGGGTGCGGAAAAGTATCGAAGGCCGCGATCTGATTCTCGGCGTCGACCGGCTCGACTACTCCAAGGGCATCACCCAACGCATCGACGCCTTCGAACGTTTCATCACCAACAATCCGGCGCACCAGCGCAGCATCACCTATCTGCAGATCACACCGAAATCCCGCTCGGAAGTCCCCGAATATGAGGCGATGCAGAATGCGGTTGCCGAACAGGCCGGCCGGGTCAATGGTGCGATCGGCACGGTCGACTGGGTGCCGATCCGCTACATCAATCGCTCGATCAGCCGCCCGATCCTGGCCGGTCTCTATCGGCTTGCGAAAGTCGGACTGGTGACGCCGCTGCGCGACGGCATGAACCTGGTTGCCAAGGAATATGTTGCGGCACAGGACCCGGAAGACCCAGGTGTGCTGGTGCTTTCGCGTTTTGCGGGGGCGGCGCGCAAGCTGAAGGGCGCCCTGCTGGTCAATCCCTATGACGTTGACGGCACCGCCAATGCGTTGGCGCGCGGCATCAACATGCCATTGCAGGAGCGACAGGAACGCTGGCGCGGGATGATGGACTATCTGCTCGACAATGACGTATCGCGCTGGTGCGAGACGTTTCTTGCCGATCTTACCGCCGAGTAGCCTATTGCTATAGCGCAATGGCTGCTTCCGAAAGCAGCCATTGCGCCAGCTGTTCAGCATGCGGATTCGGTGCCGATGGCGGCAGCAGCCAATAGCCGCGCTCCGGCGCTTCCAGCATCGGGCCTGCCGTCACCAGCGTCCGGGCGGCAAGCAGGGAATCGACAAGGCCCATCCAGCCGATGGCAACGCCCTGTTCGCTGAGAGCGGCCTGTACCACCAGCGAATAAGTATTGAAGCGCAGGTCTCCGCGACCGGCATGGGCGTCCCGGGCGATGCCGAAGGCGGAAAAATAGCTCTCCCAGTCGAACCAGGCCGACGGCATCTCCGAATCAAGATGAACGAGCGTGGTGCCGGCGAGCTGCCAGGGCTCGGTGAACGGACCGTGCCGCTCCGCAAACCCCTTGGTGCAGACCGGCACCACCTTTTCCGGCAGGAGCAGCGCCGCCGCCGGACCAAACTCGCTGCGCGTGCCGAAGAAGACGGCGATATCGCCACTCTCCGGCGCACCGCGATCCAGCCGCTGTGTGGCAACGATTTGGATATCCACTTCCGGATACAGACGCCGAAACGCATGCATGCGGGGGATCAGCCAGAGAGCGGAAAAAGCATAGTCCGTCCGCAGGCGGACGGATGGACGCTCCGCCTCGACGCGGAAGCTGCGCACCAGACCATCGACACCGCCAACCGCCTTTTCGACGATGTCGAACAGGCGCTGCCCCTCCAGCGAAAGCTCGACGCCGCGATGCTGACGGCGAAACAGCGAGACACCCATCTGCTCTTCGATGCGGCGGATCTGGTAGCTGACGGCCGGCTGCGTCAGGCCGAGCGCTGAAGCGGCGGCAGAGAGACTGCCGGAGCGCCCGACCTCCAGAAATATCCTTAGCCAGCCGAGATCGACCAAACGTTCAGCCATAAAATTTCCTTTTGGCACCTATCGAAAAATGCCTGCTTCACAGCAGGAACTCTAGTGATGTTCAATAAAATAATCCAATAACAAGAGGGAACCATCGTCATGCGCTTGTCTGCAATGGGTCGGCTGACTGCCGGCGCTCTTCTTTCCGTCCTTTCCTTTGCCGGTATCGCCCGCGCCGATGGCGATAGCTGCAAGACGATCCACCTTTCAGACCCCGGCTGGACGGATATCACCTCGACCAACGGCGTGACCGGCGTGCTGCTGACCGCTCTCGGCTATGAGCCGGACATCAAGACACTTTCCGTGCCGATCGGCTACCAGGCCATGAAGACGGGCGAGATCGATGTTTTCCTCGGCAACTGGATGCCGGCGCAGAAGGCTTTCATCGACGATCTCAACAAGGCGAAGGCAGCCGAAGTGCTGAATCGCAATCTCCAGGGCGCCAAGTTCACGCTCGCCGTTCCGACCTATGCCGCCGACAAAGGCATCAAGGACTTTTCCGACCTGCAGAAACATGCCGAGGATTTCGGCCGCAAGATCTACGGCATCGAGCCGGGTGCACCGGCCAACGCCAATATTCAGAAGATGATCGACGCCAACGACTTCGGCCTGAAGGGCTGGGAACTGGTGGAATCGAGCGAGCAGGCGATGCTGTCGCAAGTAGAGCGCGCCTCCAAGGAGAAGCAGGCGATCGTCTTCCTCGCCTGGGCGCCGCATCCGATGAACGAGCGCTTCAAGATCGCCTATCTTTCCGGCGGCGATGCCTATTTCGGCGCGAATTACGGCGGCGCCGAAGTCTATACGCTGGCGCGCACCGGCTGGGCAGCGCAATGCCGGAATGCCGCCAAGCTCTTTCACAATCTCACCTTCGACATCGGTATGGAAAATTCGCTGATGGGCTCGATCCTCGGCGGTGAGAGCGCCAAGGACGCGGCGACCGCCTGGCTGAAGGCGCATCCGGACGCCTTGACGCCCTGGCTTGCCGGCGTCACCACTATCGACGGCAAACCCGGCCTCGACGCTGTCAAAGCCGCCATCGGCCTCTGATCCCAAGGAAACAGCTTCACATGTCCCGCCCGAATATCCTCATCCTCATGGTCGATCAGTTCAACGGGACGCTCTTTCCCGACGGCCCGGCCGAATTCCTGCATGCGCCGGTCCTGAAGGCCCTGGCGAAGCGCTCCGTGCGCTTTGCCAACAGCTATACGGCAAGCCCGCTCTGCGCGCCGGCCCGAGCCTCCTTCATGTCCGGGCAATTGCCGAGCCGCACGCGCGTCTACGACAATGCCGCCGAATTCTGCTCGGACATTCCAACCTTCGCCCATCACCTGCGCGCTGCCGGCTATCAGACGGCGCTATCGGGCAAGATGCATTTCGTCGGCCCGGACCAGATGCACGGTTTCGAGGAGCGGCTGACGACCGACATCTATCCGGCCGATTTCGGCTGGACGCCGGACTACACCAAGCCCGGCGAGCGCATCGACTGGTGGTATCACAATCTCGGTTCAGTCACCGGGGCGGGTGTTGCCGAGATCACCAACCAGATGGAATATGATGACGAGGTCGCCTATCACGCCACCCGCAAGCTATACGATCTCTCGCGCCGCCATGACGAGCGCCCCTGGTGCCTGACCGTCAGCTTCACGCATCCGCACGACCCTTACGTCGCGCGCCGCCGCTTCTGGGATCTCTATGAGGATTGCCCGGCGCTCGACCCCGACGTCGGCGAAATCCCCTTTGATGAGCAAGATTCGCATTCACAGCGGCTGATGAATGCCTGCGACCATACCGCCTTCGACATCACGCCGGAGCAGATCCGAAGGGCTCGGCGCGGCTATTTCG
>JBCNPI010000201.1:0-11288 GCA_039593415.1 Rhizobium sp.
GCAACAACGACAGCCACCAGATCGAAGAAGTCGGCGCCAAGCTGCGCGGCATGATGCCCTGGATCGGCAAGAACAAGCTGGTCGACAAGTCGGTCAACTAAGCTTTCCGCATCGTCGGAACGGAGGGCCGGGGCGAAAGCTCCGGCCTTTCTATTTTCGGGCGCTGACGTAAAGCCATCTTGTCGGCTCGCCGTCAAAGCCGCCGCCATCGGCTTCGCTCATGGTGAAGTTCTTCCATCTTCCGGCGCTCAGCATATCTTGGAGCCATACGGCGGAAGGATAATTGTAATAGCGTCCGAACTTGTCGTGCCCTTCTGCCTCTCCCGCCTTGAAGCTGGCGTGCAAAATGCCGCCGGTTTTCAGGGCGCGGTGAATACGATCGAAGATATCCGGCAGCGTCGAGCGCGGGGCGTGCAGAAGGCTCGCCTCCGCCCAGATGCCATCGAAAGCGCCTTCGGAATCCAAAGTTTCGAAGCGCATGATTCGGACGGGTCTGCCGATGCGTTTTTCAGCTTCCCTGGCGAGTTCCGCGGAACCGTCTGTGGGTGTGACGTCGAAGCCGCGCGAGAGCATGTAGGCGGCATCCTGGCCGCCGCCGCAACCCAGTTCGAGGATGGGTGCGCCAACAGGTAAGGCATCAAGGAAGGCATCCAGTCGCCGTCTTGGCAGATTGCGTTCGCGCGCTGCATAGACGGCTGCATTGTCGGCGTAGAAGGACGATGTGGGATCGGTACTCATGCTGGCTGGCGCTCGCTCTTTTCATTCGAGACACCAGTGCTAGCAGGAAAGTCGGCGAATATCTGTCACCATCGCAATCAAAATAGGTCAGTATTGTTGACTTATCTTTTGTTGCGTGATCTTGTGGCAGAAAGATCAAAAATTACGAGGAAGCCCCATGCTGAATTGGGAAAATATCTTTGCGACGCGCTCGAGCCGTATGCGCGCCTCCGAAATCCGCGAATTGCTGAAGCTGCTGGAGCGGCCTGACATCATCTCTTTCGCCGGCGGCATTCCCGATCCTGCATTGTTTCCGGACGTTGAGTTCAGGCAGGCCTATGCCGATATCTTTTCTGGCCCGACGGTGAATGCAGCGCTGCAATATTCGGTCAGCGAGGGCTACAAGCCGCTGCGCGAATGGCTAGTTGGGCAGATGGGCGCGCTCGGCATTCCCTGCGAGCTTGAAAACGTCTTCATTGTTTCCGGTTCGCAGCAGGGTCTCGATTATCTCGGCAAGCTCTTCCTTTCGCCGAAGGATATGGCGCTGGTCACGGCGCCGACCTATCTCGGCGCGCTGCAGGCCTTCAACGCCTATGAACCGACCTATGACCAGCTGACGCCAAATGGCAACCGCACGCCGGATTCCTATCGCGCAGCCGCTTCGCAGGCGGGGGGGCGGGTGAAGTTCGCCTATCTCTCGGCCGATTTCGCCAACCCGACGGGTGAGACGGTGGATCTGGCAGGTCGCGAAAAGCTGCTCAATCTTGCCGAAGAACTTGATATCGCCGTCATCGAAGATGCGGCCTATCAGTCGCTGCGCTACGATGGCGAGCCGGTCGCGCCGATCCTCGCACTGGAAATCGCGCGCAAGGGCAGCATCAACGACACGCGCACCATCTATTGCGGCAGCTTCTCCAAGACGCTGGCGCCGGGCTTGCGTGTCGGTTTCGTCGTCGCAAACGCGCCCGTCGTCCGCAAGCTGGTCCTGATGAAGCAGGCAGCCGACCTGCATTCCTCGACCATCAACCAGATCGCGATCCATCAGGTCGCTGAGCGCGGTTTCGAGGCGCAGGTCGCCAAGGTCCGCAAGACCTATAGCCACCGCCGTGACTGCATGCTGGCGGCGCTTGCGAAGTACATGCCTGACGGTACGAGCTGGACGAAGCCGGAAGGCGGTATGTTCGTCTGGATCACCCTGCCGAAGGGCATGGATGGCGCAAAGCTGCTCGCACGGTCGCTGGAAACGGCGAAGGTTGCCTTCGTGCCCGGCCAGGCATTCTTTGCCGACGGGAGCGGTGCGAACACCTTCCGCGTTAGCTTCTCCTGCGCCAACGACGAGATGATCGAAGAGGGTATTTCGCGGCTCGGCAAATTGATTGCCGGCGAAATCGTGGCGATGGCGGCTTAGTTTTTACCTTCTCCCCGAGGGGAGAAGGGGTGTCATTTCGCCAGATGCGGGCCGATCGGCGCGAGATCGGCCTCGCTCAGCCGATCGCTGGCCGTATTGCGCTGATGCCAATAGGGATACATCAGCGGCTGCAGGCTGACGTCATCCAGCCGCTTGCGTTCCTCGTCCGTCAGCTTCAGCTCGGCGCTGGCGAGATTGTCCTTGAACTGTGCCTTCGTGCGGCCGCCGATGATGACCGAGGTCACGCCCTTGCGGCCGATGAGCCAGGCAAGCGCCACCTGAGCGGCCGAAACGTTGCGGCCATCGGCAATCTCCACCAGCGTCTCGACGATATTCCACAGGCGATTTTCATCGCGGATCGGCGGTTCCGTCCAGCCGGCGAACTGGCGCGTGCCTTCCGGCGTCGCCTGATTGCGGCGATGCTTACCCGACAGCAGACCGCCGGCAATCGGGCTCCAGACGAGAATGCCGAGGCCCTGATCGATACTAACAGGTATCAGTTCGTTTTCCGCGTCGCGCGCTTCGAGCGTGTAATGGATCTGCTGGCTGACGAAGCGTTCGCGCTTGTCGCGCTCGCTGACGCCGAGCGCCTTCATGATGTGCCAGCCGGAAAAGTTCGAGCAGCCGATGTAGCGGACCTTACCCTGGCGGACCAGGGTGTCGAGCGCTTCCATCGTCTCCTCCAGCGGCGTCTGTCCATCCCATTCATGCAGCTGATAGAGATCGATGACATCGGTCTTCATGCGCTTGAGGCTTGCCTCGCAGGCCTGAATGAGGTGCTGGCGGGAGGAGCCGACATCGTTGACACCGGGACCCATCGGAAAGCGCGCCTTGGTGGCGATCAGCACGCCATTCTTGCGGGGGCCGCCGATGATTTCACCGAGGATTTCCTCGGACGCGCCTTGCGAATAGACATCTGCCGTGTCGAGCAGGTTGACGCCGGCATCCACGCACATGTCGACAAGCTTCTTTGCTTCCTTGACACCGAGATCGCCGACGGTTTTTGCCCAGCCTACTCCACCGAAGGTCATGGTGCCCATGGTGATGGTGGAAACTTTGAGGCCGGAGCGGCCAAGCAGGCGATATTCCATAGATCTGTCCCTCCTCGATCCCATCTGAATGACGTGCCTCAGAAAATAGTGCGAGAGGGCAATGGTCAAGATTCAATCATCATACGAACGACGATCTATTCAAATTCAACTGTCACAATCATGTTAAGCCGTGCGTCTAAGGAACCTTCCTTATCATTCAGCCGAGGACGCTTCATGAAGACGTTTGTTTCCGCTCTCGCCGGCCTGCTGGCCGTCGCTCTTTTCTCCGGTGCCGGCAATGCCGCCGATCTCGTCCTCTATACCAGCCAGCCGAACGCCGATGCGCAGGCGACCGTCGACGGCTTCATGGCCGCCAATCCCGGCATCAAGGTCGACTGGGTTCGCGATGGCACGCCGCAGATCATTGCCAAGCTGCAGGCTGAAATGCAGGCCGGCGCTCCGGTTGCCGACGTTCTGCTGATCGCCGATACGGTGACGCTGGAGCGTTTGAAGGAAGCCGGCAAGCTGCTCGCCTACAAGTCGCCGGAAGCCGCGAATTACGATCCATCGCTCTATGACGCCGGCGGCTACTACTATTCCACCAAGCTGATCACGACCGGCATCGTCTACAACACCGCCGCCGCGATGAAGCCGGCAAGTTGGCAGGATCTGGTGAAGCCGGAAGCCAAGGGCCTCGTCGCCATGCCGAGCCCGCTTGCTTCGGGGGCCGCTCTTATCCATGCCCAGACGCTTGCCGGTGTCGGTAGCCTCGGCTGGGACTACTACAAGAATCTCGCCGACAACGGTGCGATCGCTTCGGGCGGCAATGGCGCTGTGCTCAAGTCGGTTGCTTCCGGCGAGAAGGCCTATGGCATGATCGTCGACTACATGCCGATTCGCGAAAAGGCCAAGGGCGCCCCGCTGGAATTCGTCTTCCCGAAGGAAGGCGTTTCGGCCGTCACCGAGCCGGTCGGCATTCTCGCCGGCACGCAGCATGCCGAAGCCGCTACGAAGTTCGTCGATTACGTTCTTTCCGAAAAGGGCCAGGAAGGCTTCCTGAAGCTCGGCTATATCCCGGCCCGCAACGGCACGCCGCTGCCCGCAGGTTTCCCGGCGCGTGACAGCATCAAGGTTTTGTCGTTGAATGCAGCCGATGCTCTCAAGAACACGGATCAGGACCTGAAGACCTTCTCCACCTATTTCAAGTCGAAGTAATCCGACCCGGATTTGGAATGTACTCACATGTGCGTCGGGGAAACAGCCAGCCGGCCTGGCTGTTTCCTTTTGTTGTTGCCGTCGTACTTTTGCTCAGCGTTCTGCCGCTGGCGCGGCTGGCGCTTGCCGGCATCGAGGCGCTGCTGCGAGGCGGCACATATGAGCTGATTACCGATCCCTCGCTCTGGCGCTCGGCCTGGTACACGATCGAGACGGCCGTGCTCGGCACCATCGCTTCCGTCTTGCTCGGCTGCTTCTTCGCATTCCTGCTGACATTGACGGATCTGCCGGGAAGGGGCCTCATCGGCTTCCTCTTCGTGCTGCCGATGATGATCCCGCCGCAGGTGACGGCGCTTGCCTGGGTGCAGATGTCGGGGCCATCGAGTCCCTTGCTGAAAGCGCTGCACATCGCGCCGCCGCTCGGCTCGCCGCAGCCGCTTTATTCGGTCGGTGGGATCGCGCTGCTCTATGGCGTTCAGCACGCGCCGCTCGTTTATCTCGCCTTGCGTGCCGGCCTGATGGCGCTGCCGCGCGATGGCGTTGAGGCAGCCAGGCTCTCCGGCGCGTCGGGCTTCCGTGTCTTCCGCGATATCATCCTGCCCTTGTCTCTGCCCGGTGTCATTGCGGGTGCTGCGATCGCCTTTGTCTCCTCTATCGGCAATTTCGGCATTCCCGCGATCCTCGGCATTCCCGCCTCGATCTATACGCTATCGACGCTGATCTTCACCAAGTTCTCCAGCTTCGGGCCGCGCACCTTCGGCGATATTGCCGTGCTGTCGACGATGATCGCCGTCATTGCGGTTGCTGGCCTTGCTGTACAGGGCAGGGCTTTGAAGGGCCGCGACTATCGCGTCATCGGCATTTCCGGCGCGACGGCTGCCTTTTCGCTCGGCCGCTGGCGCTTTTTGGCGTTGCCAGTGCTCTACGGCATCCTGTTCGTCATGCTCGTCGCTCCCTTCCTAGCGCTGGTTGCAGGCGCGCTGGTGCCGGCCTATGGAGTGCCGCTCACCTTCAAGACGGCTTCGCTGAACGCCTTCACAGAAATCCTGTTTCGGCAGAGCATAACGCGCACGGCCTTTTCCAATTCGCTGTTTCTTGCGGGCGCGACGGCATTCGGTCTCCTGTTGGTGACAGTGCTTGCCGCTTATGCACTGACGCGACGCAAGGACATGCTGAGCCGCATCGTCGGCGGCATGATCGAGATCCCCTATGCGCTTCCAGGCATCATCATTGCCGTCTGCTTCATTCTGGTGTTCGCAGCACCCTTGCCGATCCTCAATGTCACCCTTTATGGGACGATCTGGATCATCCTGCTTGCCTATTTCTCCGCCTATTTCGCGGTCAGCCTGAAGCCGGTCATGAGCGCGTTCCTGCAGCTCGATCCGGCGCTGGAAGAGGCGGCGCGGCTTTCCGGGGCAGGGTTCTTTCGCCGTTTGACCGATATCATCGTGCCGCTGATTGCGCCGGCGGCCGGCGCATCGGTGATCCTCGTCTTCCTTATTGCCTGCAACGAGCTGACCGTTTCCGCGCTGCTCTGGTCGGCCGGCACGCAGACGCTCGGCGTCGTCATCTACAATCTCGATGATGGCGGCAGTGCCGATCTTGCCTCGGCTATGTCGGTCATTGTCGTCGCCATGATTGTCGTCATGATGGTGCTTCTGGAAATCATGGCCAAGCGCCTGCCGAAGGGAGTGGTGCCTTGGCGAAGCTGATCCTCAATCATGTCAGCAAGGATTTCGGCACGGGTGGCCGCGCTGCGGTCAACGCTTTGTCGCTCGATGTGCGTGAAGGCGGTTTCCTGGCGCTGCTTGGTCCCTCCGGCTGCGGCAAGACGACCGTTCTTCGAATGATAGCCGGCTTCGAGCAGCCGACGGATGGCTCCATCCTTCTCGGCGAGCGGTTACTTGCCGATGCGTCAAGCATGCTGCCGCCGGAGCGGCGCAATATGGCGATGGTATTTCAATCCTATGCGCTCTGGCCGCATATGAATGTCGCCGACAACGTCGGTTATCCGCTGAAGGTGCGCGGCATCTCCGGCGAGCGCTACCGCGAGAAGGTGCGCGAGGCGCTCGCGACCGTGCGGCTTGGCGATTACGCGGGGCGCAGGCCAGCGGATCTTTCCGGCGGCCAGCGGCAGCGCGTGGCGCTCGCCCGCTGCCTGGTGACATCACCCGATGTCGTGCTGCTCGATGAGCCGCTCGCCAACCTCGACCGTCACCTGAAGAAGGAGATGGAGGAGACGTTCCGCGAGTTCCATCAGCGCTCGGGCGCCACCATGGTTTATGTCACGCATGACCAGAGCGAAGCCATGGCGCTTGCCACCGACGTCGCCGTCATGTCCGAGGGGCGGCTCCTGCAAGTCGCACCCCCGGCGGAGATCTATGCGCGCCCCGAAGGCAAGATGGTCGGCGGGCTTGTCGGGCAGGGTGCTATTCTGTCGCTCGCTTTTCCCGATGGCGGGCCGCGCCGCATCGATTGGTCGTCCTTTCGAGGTGTCTGGGACAACCAGGCAAGCGGCTTCGCGAGCGCGGATATCCTGGTGCGGCCGGAAGATGTGGCTGCCGATGCGGAAGGCATTTCCTGCCGGATCGACTCCGCTCTCTATGAGGGCGAGCGCTACGCGATAAGGCTCTCGATGCCGGATGGGCAAGTGCTGCGCGCCTATAGCCGCGAGGCAGTCGCCGCCGGCGATGTCTATCCGGTTGCCATCCGTTCGGCCTGGCGGCTTTGATCGGGCTGGGGACAAGATGGTTGTTCCCTGTCGCCTCCTATGCTTGATTTGCTCGACGTCACGAAGGGGAGTCGCGCATGCCCGGTCATAGCTTTCCGATTTTCGATCTCGGCGCTTTCGAAGCATCTGGTCATGACGAGAAGAAGCGGCTCGGCGCAGAGGTGGATCGGATATGCCGCTCGACCGGCTTTCTGGCGATTGCCAACCACGGCGTCGCGGATACCGTCATCGCCGAAGTCTGGAAGAAGACGCAGGCATTCTTCGATCTGCCTGCCGAGGCAAAGCAACGCGCAAAGACGCTTTATCCCGGCTATCCCTACGGCTATCTCGGGCCGGGGACGGAAGCGCTCGCAAAATCACGCAATGTCGATACGCCGCCGGACCTGAAGGAAAGCTTCAATGGCGGCCCGCTTTCCGTTCCAGCAGGTATGACCGACCCGGACGCACTCGGCTTTTGCTACGCCGCCACTATCTGGCCGGAAGAGCCTGAAGGCTTCATGGATGCCTGGAAGGCCTATTATCGGGCGATGGAGGATCTGGCGGCGCGCATCATGCGTGTGTTCGCAACCGCACTCGGCCTCGATGAACACTTCTTCGATATCTATGTAGATACGCCGATCAGCGCGCTAAGGGCGCTGAACTATCCCGAGCAGCATGTGCCGCCGCAGCCTGGCCAGCTTCGCGCCGGCGCACATACCGATTATGGCAGCCTGACGATCCTCCTGCCGCAGCCGGGGTCGAAAGGACTTGAGATCATTGCGCCCGATGGCAATTGGACGCCGGTGCCGCCGGTCGAGGGCGCTTTCGTCATCAATATCGGCGACCTGATGGCGCTCTGGACCAACGATCGCTGGGTTTCCACGGTGCATCGCGTCGTCAATCCGCCACCGGAAGAGGGCGGCATGCAGCGCCGGCAATCCCTGGCCTTTTTCCATCAGCCGAACTGGTCTGCCGAGATCGCCTGCCTGCCTTCATGCCTGACGCCGGGTGAGAAGCCGAAATACGCTCCCGTTCTTTCCGGTCCCTATCTGATGGGCAAATTCAAATCAACCGTTACGGCGAAGGCCGGCTGACGCGATTATAATAAGCCGGCTCATATTCTTCTTTTAAACTGGGATGCTTCATGTCCGTGCGCCTCGCGACATTCAATGTCGAAAACCTTCTGACACGCTTCGATTATACCGGTTTTCGCAACCAACTGCGCCAGGATCGCGTGCTGCAGCTCTTTGATGTTCGCAGCGAAGAGGTTTATCAGCAGTTGGAAGCGGCGCGTGTGGTCGCCGCGACAGACGACACTAGGCAAATGACGGCACTGGCTATCGCAGATGCAGATGCCGACATCATCTGCCTGCAGGAAGTCGACAACATGGCGGCGCTGCAGGCATTCGAATATGGCTATCTTTATCGCATGGTCGGCAACGGCTACCGCCAGAAATTCCTTATTGAGGGCAATGATAGCCGCGGTATCGATGTCGCCGTGATGATGCGCGAGCAAACCCGTGACGGTCAGCCGATCGTGCTCGACGACATCAAAAGTCACGCCATGGTGACCTATGGCGATTTCGGCCTTTTCAATAATGACCTCGCTGAACTTGGCCTTCATACGGAAGACAAGGTCTTCAAGCGGGATTGCCTGGAGCTGCATCTCCATATCGGTGGCGTGCCGTTTTCGCTCTACGTGGTGCATCTGAAATCGATGGGGCCGGCGCGCGAAGGCATGGATGGACGTAACGCAACCATGCCGATCCGCCGGGCTGAGACCTTGGCCGTTCGCCGCATCATCGAGGACCGGTTCGGTGCCGGCCACACGGCGGCGAAGAATTTCGCCATCTGCGGCGACATGAACGACTATCAGGAATGGATCGACGTCATCGGTGCGCGCCGCTCCGGCTATCGCTTTCAGCCGCGTGTGGAGGAAAAGGAGAGCGCGCTCGATGTTTTCAGCCACGATGGCTTTGCGGAAAATATCGCGCGTCGCCGTGGGGAATTCGACCGCTGGACGCTCTATCATGCGCGCGGACCGGAGGAGCAGCGGCTCTGCCAGCTTGACTATATCTGGTTGTCACCGGCCCTGGCGCGTGCCAATGCAACGCGCGCGCCGGACATTGTCCGTTCGGGGCAGCCCTTCCGCACTATATTTCCTCCGGGGCAGGAGGTGGAGCGCTATCCGCGCGTCGGCTGGGACAGGCCGAAAGCATCCGACCATTGCCCCATCGTCATGACACTGGATTTGATATGACCGTTTCAGAACCGAACGACATGGCCGGCTGGCCGCCGGAAGGCAGTGTATTTCCCGTCTCCAGCATCGATCTTACCGTGCTTGCTGGTGAACATCCTTTCCATCTGCGTGAGTGGGAGGAAGCGCAAGCGAACTGGGCAAGGGAAATCGCGGCCAATCCATCACTTTATGATGGCCGCATGGTCTTTCAGCATCGGCTGTCGATCATCGATGGTGCGATCAAGGGGGAAGCCTATGTGACGCCCTTCTCGACATTTCTCTGGTGGCGAAAGCTGAGGTGGCCGGGAGGCTACCACCTCTTTGCTTTCGCCGTCGCGGTATCGTCGGACGGAGCCCTCATTGCAATCCGCATGGCGCCGCACACCGCCAATCCCGGTCAGGTCTATTGTGCCGCCGGCTCCATGGACGAGAACGATATTGTCGACGATCGCTGCGATGTCGAGGTTAATATGCGCCGCGAGGTTCTGGAGGAGACCGGCCTCGACCTGAAGGATGCCGTTCCCGAGTCTGGATACTATGCCACGCATGTGAACCGATCGGTCACGCTTTTCCGCGTTTTCCGCTTTCCCTGGACAGCCGAGGATATGCTGCGGCGGATCGAAGCGCATATGCTCGTTTCTGAAGAGGACGAAGTCGATGGCGTGGTTGCCATTCGATCATCCGATCCCGCGGCGCATCGTTACAACATTTCTATGCTGCCGATTCTTGCCTGGTTCTTCGGCGGCGAGAAATAGCCCGCTACAGGATTCCTTAAATCGGGATCGATTTAAGGATAAAATTATGCAGCAGCTTTAAAGTGTTACGGCGATCCTTTGGGCATCACCTATGACGCGCGACGCTATAGGCTTGCGCTGTATTTGCTTGCCGGTATGAATAATTAGTCTTGAAGCATGATGGAGGCGGGATTGGCGCGCAGCTACAGTGTCTATGATGTGTTCACCGACAGTAAGCTGGCGGGCAATCCACTGGGAATCATCTTCGATGCCGATGGCCTGAGCGACGAGGCGATGCAGTCGATCGCCCGGGAACTGAACCTCTCCGAGACGGTGTTTGTCTTGCCGCCGCAAAATCCCGCTCACACGGCGAACCTGCGGATATTCACGCCTGGGCGCGAATTGCCTTTTGCCGGACATCCGACGGTCGGCACGGCGATTGCGCTGGCGGAGCGAGCCCATGCCACCCATGGCGGAGATCTCGATCTCGTCTGCGTGCTGGACGAGCGCGTCGGGCCGGTGCGCTGCGCCATCAAGCTACGACAGAACAAAGCGAGTTTTGCCGAGTTCGATCTGCCGAGAAAATCGCAGCAGATCCTTCTGCCGCTCGACAGGGCGGACATCGCCAATGCGCTCAGCCTGAAGATCACCGAGATTGGTTTCGAGAACCACGCTCCGTCCATCTGGAGTGCCGGCGTACCGTTTCTTCTGGTGCCGGTGCACGATGTCGGTGCGGCCGAAAGGCTGGAATTCGATCGGCAGCTTTGGGAAAAGACGGTGCCCTTCATCGACGGCGCGCTTGCCTCGGCTTTCATTTATTGCCGCGGTGGCGTCAATCACGTTGCCAAATTCCACGCGCGCATGTTCCCCGTAGGAATGGGTATCGTCGAGGATCCGGCGACGGGTGCTGCAGTCGCGGCGCTGTCCGGCGCGATCAATCAGTTCGATGCGCTGCCGGATGGGCATCATCCTGTGGTCATAGAGCAGGGCATCGAGATGGGACGGCCATCGCTGATTCATCTTCACCTCGATATCAATGGCGGCCTGATCGCCAATGCCCGCATCGGCGGCCAGGCGGTGCGTGTCGCGTCCGGAATTCTTGAGATTTGATTTTATTGGATTTTTTGCGGACTCTGAAATTTTTTTGACAAATAATCAAAGAAAATTCGTCTGGCCGCTGGACAATCAAACCGATCCTATTTATATGCCCGGTCACGCCGCCAGCAAGCGGTAC
>JBCNPI010000202.1:0-11224 GCA_039593415.1 Rhizobium sp.
CCAACCAGCGTTCCGACGTCGCCGTCGCGGCGATCGGAACGACCGAAGCACGCAAGAAGACGGTCGACTTCTCCGATGGCTATCTCGCCGGCTATCTCTCGGTTCTGACATCGGATGCCTCGATGAAGGATGCAGCCGGCCTCAAGGGCAAGCGCCTCGGCGTCGTGCAGGGCACGCTGCAGGAGGTCTATGCCACGAAGAATTTCACCGGCACCGATCTCGTCAAATTTCCGGACAACAATTCTGCCGTGGCGGCGCTGAACAACGGCACCATCGATGCACATTTCCTCGATTATGAAGCAGCCAAACAATATGGCGAGCGCTATCCGGCACTGAAGATTGCCGTGAATATCCCATCCTTCGACGCACCGGCGGGCTTCGTCGTCCACAAGGGCAACGACGCCTTCCGGCTGGCGCTCAACAAGGCGCTGCACGAAGCGATGCAGGATGGCACCTGGAAGACGCTCTACGAGAAGTGGTTCCCCGGCTCGCCGATGCCCGATCAATATCTTCCCAAGAAGTAAGGCCGCGCCGCCGTCCGGGCGTGCCGGACGGCGGCATTGACCTGCCTCGCGAATTTCATGGGGAATTGAATGGATTGGCTTGAAAACCTCCGTCGCAGCTTTCTTGACTGGAATGCGATGGCAGACGTCCTGCCGAGCATGATCACGGTCGGACTGAAGAACACGCTTATCCTGGCTGCCGCCTCCACCGTGCTCGGTGTTGTGATCGGCATGGTGCTGGCCGTGATGGGGATTTCGCAATCGCGCTGGCTGCGCCTGCCGGCGCGCATCTATACCGACATATTTCGCGGCCTCCCGGCGATCGTGACGATCCTGATCATCGGCCAGGGCTTTGCCCGCATCGGCCGCGAGATCTTCGGTCCGTCGCCCTTTCCGCTGGGGATTATCGCGCTCAGCCTGATCGCCGGCGCCTATATCGGCGAGATCTTTCGATCCGGTATTCAAAGCGTCGAACGCGGGCAGATGGAGGCTTGCCGTGCGCTCAGCATGAGTTACGGGCAGGGGATGCGGCTGATCATCATCCCTCAGGGCGTGCGGCGCGTCCTGCCGGCCCTCGTCAATCAATTCATCGGCAACGTCAAGGATTCGAGCCTTGTCTACTTTTTGGGATTGCTGGCTTCGGAGCGCGAGATTTTTCGCGTCGGCCAGGATCAGGCCGTCGTCACTGGCAATCTCTCGCCCTTGCTGCTGGCAGGCATCTTCTATCTCGTCATCACCGTTCCACTGACGCATCTCGTCAACTATATCGATGCACGTCTGCGTCTTGGGCGCCAGGGCCGCAGTTCCGGTGCGACAAGCGGCCTTGTCGAGGTCGGCGAACTCGAGGCGGCTTCGAACGCTCAGCTTCCCGACGCTTTGCGCTTCAAGGGCGGGGCCGTTCAAATCCGCGATCTCAGCATGTCTTACGGCGACCTTGAGGTGCTGAAAGGCATTGATCTCGATATGGAAAAGGGCACCGTGACCTGCATTATCGGCCCATCGGGATCGGGAAAGTCGACGCTGCTCAGATGCCTGAACCGCTTGGTGGAGCCAAAGCGCGGCGATATCCAGCTCGACGGCGAAAGCATTCTGTCCATGAAGCCGGAAAGTCTGCGCCGGCGCGTAGGCATGGTCTTTCAGCACTTCAATCTCTTTCCGGATCATACAGCGCTTGAAAACGTCATGCTGTCGCTGACGAAGATCAAGAAGATGCCGAAAGGCGAGGCTCGCCGGCTTGCCGAGATCCGCCTCGCCGAGGTGGGACTCGCCGGACGCAAGGATCATCGGCCTGCCGGCCTTTCCGGCGGCCAGCAGCAGCGCGTTGCCATCGCCCGCGCCCTTGCCATGGAGCCGGAGGTCGTCCTTTTCGACGAAGTCACGAGCGCACTCGATCCCGAGCTGGTGAAGGGTGTCCTCGATTTGATGGCCAATCTCGGACGCCAGGGCATGACCATGGCGGTCGTCACGCACGAAATGGGGTTTGCCCGCAAGGTGGCCGATCAGGTCGTGTTCATGGATGAAGGTCGCATCGTCGAAGCCGGGCCGCCGCAACAGATTTTCGACAATCCTCAAAGTGACCGCCTGAAGCGCTTCCTCGCAGAGGTTCTCTGACAAACAGGGCCGGCGAGACTTCCGACGGCCTTTCGATCGCAACATTCAAACTGACAAGGTTTCCCAACATGCATGCTTCCACTCGTCCTTCGAAGGTCGTTGTCGTCGGCGGCGGTATCTTCGGCGTTTCCACGGCCGTTCATCTGGCGCGGCTCGGCGTTCGAACGACGCTGATCAATGACGGTGCATTGGCCAATGGCGCATCCGGCCGCTCGCTCGCCTGGCTCAATTCGGCACGGCGCCGGTCCGATGCCTATCATCGGCTACGCCTGGCCGGGATCGACCGCTATCGCACACTTTCCGTCAAATATCCGGATGCGACCTGGCTGCGCTTCGATGGCGGCCTGACCTGGGATGCCGATGATGCCGATAACGACATTGCTGCCGTTTTCGATTATGAGCGTGACCTCGGCTATGATGCGCAGTTGCTGGCGCCCGATCAGATTGCCAAGACGACGCCGGGCGTTGATGCCCGTTCGGTGACCAGGCAGGGAGCGATCTTCAATCCGGGCGAGGGCTGGGTCGATCTGCCTTCCTTGATCGGCGTTCTTGCCGAAGAGTTCCGGGCCCTGGGCGGCGAAATCGTCATTGATGCGGGCCGGGCAACCGTGAATGTGCAGGGCGGCCGCGCCAACGGCGTTACGACCGCGAACGGTGCCGATTGGGCCGCGGATGCCGTGCTGCTGGCGGCCGGCGGAGAGGTGCCGGCGATCGTTGCGCTGGCCGGTCAGCATATCGGCGACGATACGCCGATCGCGCTTCTTGTTCGTACGAAGCCGATCAAGCACCCGCTGAAAGCTGTGCTCAACACGCCGCGCGTTGCCATTCGTCCGACACCCGATGGCGCCTTTGCGCTGGATTCGGCCTGGTCGGAGGAAGAGGTGATCAAGAAGGCCGACGGAAGTTACGAAATCAACCCCTCGACGCTGGAAGGCTTGCTGCTCGAAGCCTCAAAGGTGCTCGAAGGGAATCCGAAGCTCGAAATTGCCGATTACGGCGTCGGCCCCAAGCCTATTCCGGCCGACGGCGAACCGGTGTTCGGTGAATTGCAGGCGATCCCGGGCTATTTCGTCGCCTTCAGCCATAGCGGCGCAACGCTCGGCCTGATCGCCGGCGAACTGCTTGCCGACGAGATCGCCACCGGTAGGCGTCATCCATTATTGGCTTCCTTCCGGCCGGAGCGTTTCGTCAGCTGATTCAGTTGGCAGATCTCGCCCTGATAAGCGAGGTCTGCCATAATATCAACATACTACAGCCCATTTCTAAAGCATAATAGCAGCATTAGTTGATGAAGCGAGGCTCATTGAAGCGGCCACCGTTCTGCAACAAAATTTAACAACTCATAACACCCCGTTACGCCACGAATCGCTATATTCAGCCGGTGTTTGAACGTGAGGTCGCTGATGCTGGCTAACCCTATGCCGTCCTCTTCACAGACCGATGTGCTGATCTGCCTGGACAATCAGCAGATCGCATCCCGCATCGGCGCGGTCCTGTCGCAGCAGGGATTGGCGGTATCGGCAATACCGACGGCCGGGCTTCAGCAATGGTTCGAACCGAATGGCTGCCAGCTTGTGGTGACGCATACCGCAATGATCGGAGAGGTGCGTAGTCGCCTGAACCTGCCGGTCGTCAATATCGAAACTTTCATATTCGATCGCCCGCATCATGTGACCGAGGGCGCTGCCCGGCAATTCGATGGCGACGCCTTCGTCAAACGCGTATTTTCGGTCATGAATGGGACACAAAGGCGGGCGGCCGCCGGCTGACTTGAGCAGCCGGCGCCATGGCTTGTTAGAGCCGTTGCTGGCTGGCCTTGTCGAAGAAGTGCAGGTTCGGGGTCTTGAGTGACACTTGAATCCTCTGACCCGGCACAAGCTCGGCGCGTTCCCGCATCACCCAGGTCAGTTCCTTGCCTTCGAGATCGAGGGCGACATGCGTTTCGGAGCCAGTTGGTTCGACAACCGTGACGGTCGCCATAACGCCGCCTTCCGAGGCAAAGGAAATATCTTCCGGTCGTATGCCAAGAATGATCTCCCGGCCCTCCGACTGAGCCGGGGCGTTTTCAAGTTCGATGCGGGTGCCGGTCGGCAGCGCAAGAGCCGGAGAAACTCCGCCCATGATCTTGCCCTCAAGGAAATTCATGGCAGGCGAACCGAGGAAGCCGGCAACGAAGACGTTTCTCGGCCGATCGTAGAGTTCCAAGGGTGAACCGACCTGCTCCACCTTCCCGCCCTGCAAGACGACGATCTTGTCGGCCATGGTCATGGCTTCGATCTGATCGTGGGTCACATAGACGATCGTCGTTTTCAAGCGCTGATGCAGCGCCTTGATTTCGGCCCGCATCTTCACGCGCAGCTTGGCGTCGAGGTTGGACAGCGGTTCGTCGAAGAGGAAGACCTTGGGATCGCGGACGATGGCGCGGCCCATGGCGACACGCTGGCGCTGGCCGCCGGAAAGCTGGGCGGGCTTGCGATCGAGCAAAGGCTGGAGGCCTAGTATCTTGGCGGCTTCGCCCACCTTCTGATCGATTTCGGCCCGCTTTGCGCCGGCCAGCTGCAGCGCAAAGCCCATGTTCTGCGCTACCGTCATCTGCGGATAGAGGGCATAGTTCTGGAAGACCATGGCGATATCGCGATCCTTCGGCGGCAGGTCGTTGACGACCCGGCCGCCGATCGAGATCTCACCGCTGGTGATATCCTCAAGCCCCGCGATCATGCGCAGCAGCGTGGACTTGCCGCAGCCCGAAGGGCCGACGAGGATGACGAATTCGCCGTCCGAGATCTCCACATCGACGCCATGGATGATGTTTACCGCGCCGTAGGACTTGCTGACGTTCTTGATGGTCAATCCGGACATGACATTCTTCCCTTCTGGATCGATCAATGCTTCTTGCGGATGCGCAGCGCCTGGTACGGCTTGCCCGGCAATTCCACGCCGAAGGCCGCATCCGCCTTGCCGCCGCGCACGATCGCGCCGTGGCGCGTCGGGTGAGGGATAGGTGCCTCTACCTTCTTCGCCGGCGTGATCGTCATCTCCCATGTGTCGATGATGTCGACATCATAATCTGTTCCATCCGTGGGCAGCCCGGTGGACCAGACGATCGGTTGGTGCTCGCCGAGATAGATGTAACTGACATCGCCGTCGCGTGCGCCGGAAACGCGGGTCCACGGCCATTCGCCGTAGGAGGACATGGGTTCGAGGCCGTTGACGACATCCTGCTCCAGAAGGTCGCGCAGGAAACCGATACGTTTCCAGGCTTCGCCGCGCAGTTCCCCGCCCTTGGCCCACCAGATCAGGTCTTCCGGATGCGAATAGGTCTCGCCATGCCCGGCATAGCCGCCGCGCGTCACCGTGATCCAGAAGCGATGCACCAGTTCCTGTGCTGTCAGGTTGCCCCAGGACTGGATGATGTTGCCCTCATATTCCGGTTCGTCGTTGACGACGGGCTTGCCATAGGCCTCGCGCCACTCCTGCGTGCGCTTCACATCCCAGTTCTGGATGCAGGTATGGGTGACCCATGGCTTGCGATGATCGAAGTTCATCGTCTGATCGCCATTGTGGATCGACTTCAGATGGCCATAGGGATCGTTCTCTTCGAGAATGTGGAAATAGCGGTCCCACTGCTGCAGCGGCTTGGTGTCGAGGAGGAAGTCGTATTCGTTGGCGAGCGCCCACCAGACATTGCGATAGGCAGCGAGGCGCGCCGCGAGATAGGCGACGTAGCGGAAATCCTGCTCGGCCGACATATCGGCATAGCCCCAGCGGTCGTAAGGATGGAATATGATGATGTCGGCCTCGATGCCGAGTTCGCAAAGGGCTGCGACCTGTTTTTCGAAGTGCCGGAAGAGGACGGGGTTCGGCCGGTCGAAGTCTTGCCTGCCGTCGGCGCCTTTTTCGAAGCAGGCGTAGAGCGGCTCGTTGACGTTGTAGGGATAGTCCTTCGGAAAGACGCCCATGCGGATCTTGTTAAAGCGCGACGTCTTCAGCGTCTCCAGCGTCTGCGCCTGCATGTCGAGCGGCTGATGCGTCCAGGCATAGCAGGTCGTGCCAAACAACAGGAAAGGCTTGCCGTCGGCATAGGCGAAGTGAAACTTGTTGTGGACATGCACGGGACCGTGGTTGCCTTCCGACGGCTTTCTCACAACGAAAGAACCGGCCTTTCCATCCAGTTCCGATGTCTTCGAGCGCGTGCGGAACGACCATTCCCCTTCATTGTCAGGCATGAAGCGAACGCGATAGACGCCGTCGCCGTCGTAGAAGCCGGGGACGCGGACCTCACGGCTGTTCTGGCTGAAGACGGCATCGAATGACACATCGAGATAGGGATTGCCGCTCGAAGGACCGTTGAAGGCCGCTTCGAAGACGCCCCATTTTTCGACGGACGCGTTGGACATGATATTCTCCTCGGAAGATGAATGGGTGGTGCGATCGCTCAGCCCTTGACCGCGCCGGAGGTGAGGCCGGAGACGAAGTAGCGCTGAAAGATCAGATAAACGATGGTGGCCGGCAGCACGGTCATGACGATCGCCGCGTTCAGCTGTCCGTAATCATTGGAAAACTGGCCCTGGAAGGACATGAGCCCCAGCGGCAGCGTCCACATGTGCTGGTCCTGCAGCAGCACGAGCGCCATGGCGAATTCGTTCCATGTCGAGACAAAGTCCAGGATCAGCAAGGCCGCGAGAACCGGCAGGCAGACGGGTAGGAATATTCGGCGGAAAATGGTGAAATGACTTGCGCCGTCGATCAGGGCGGCTTCCGACAATTCCTTCGGAATGCCTTTGAAGAAGCCGTGCAGGATGAAGACCTGATAGGGCACGCCGAAGGCGATGTAAGGCAGGATCACGCCGGGATAGGTGTCGATCAGGCCTAGCGAATTGACCAGCGTGAAGAGCGGCGCCAGCATGACCTGAAACGGGATCATCGTGCCGAAAACGACGAGGAGCAGTAGCAGCTTGCTGAACCGCAGCCGGATCTTGGCGAGCGCATAGGCCGCCATCGCCGAGAGGATGAGACCGAGCGGCACCTTGATCACAGTGATGATGGTGCTGTTCAGGAAGGCATTGGCGAAACTGCCGCGGCCCCAGGCGCTCGAATAATTCTCGAAGGCTGGGTCGAGCGGCGGCATGAAGGCGCCGGTTGATGTCACATCAGCCTGCGTTTTCAGCGAGGTGAAGACGATGAAGACGAAGGGCGCAAGCCAGATCGCGGCGACGACGAGGAGCGTTATCCATAGGCCGATCAGGACGGGATCGCGCTTACGCTTTGCCTGGGTGATGGTCTCGAAACTATCCGACGTGGATGTTGCCGATGCTGCCGTCATTGTTCGGCCTCCTCATGCTTTTGCGTCCAGCGCAGGTAGGGGATAACAACGACGACCGTGATCAGCAGCAGCACGACCGAGATCGCCGCGCCGCGACCGAAATCGAAGATCTGCATGGCCTGCGTGAAGGCCCAGAGTGCCAGCATCTGGGTGGATTGCGCCGGTCCGCCGCCCGTCAGGCCATAGACGATATCGAAGGCCTTCAGCGAGGAAATGATCGACAGTACCAGCACGATGGTCAGCGTCGTGCGCAGTGCGGGCAAGGTTACGTAGCGGAAGATGTTCCAGCGCCCGGCGCCGTCGATGCGGGCGGCCTCGACCAGTGTCTGCGAGACATTCTGCAGGCCTGCAAGAAACAGGACCATGGAGAAGCCGACGGATTGCCAGAGATAGGCGACGAAGACCGAATAGAGTGCGATATCCTTGTTGCCGAGCCAGTCCTGAATCCAGTCTTGGAGACCCATGGAGGTCAGGATTTCGGTGAAGAGGCCGAAGAATGGGTCATACATCCACTTCCACATGGTCGCGACCGCGATCGGAGCGATGATGACGGGCAGATAAAAGATGGCTCGGAAGGTATTGCGGGCAAAGAGCCTCTGGTTGAGGCTCAGCGCCAGCAACAGTCCGACCATGGGTGGAAAGATCACGCACATGATCGTCCAGATCACCGTATTGCGGAAGGCAACCCAGAAGACCGGGTCCTGCGTAAAGATATATTGATAGTTCGCCAGGCCGACGAAGGGGCGCTGCGGGTCGAGGCCGTTCCATTTCTGGAAGCTCAGTACCACCACGTTCAGCATCGGATAGAGCGCGAAAATCGCGTAGATCAGCATGGCCGGAGCGAGCAGGATCGCTGCCTGAACGCGGGGATCATGAGTTCGATTGCGGAATGACATTCTAGTTGCTCCCGGCGGCAGCTGGCGCGTGGGCATGGAGGCGAGGGAGGCTGCCCATCGCGATTGCGGCAAAAGCGGCGGCCTCCCTCGATCGATCAGGTGCGACCGGAGATGAATGTCTGCAGCTGCGTTGCAGCATCGACCGACTGGATGTTGCCGGAGGCGACGTCGTTGATCACCCGGAAATATTCGGTGGTCACGTCAAGCGGAAACGCCTGGTCGCCATTCATGTAGACCTTGCTGTAGGTCTTGAAGATCTCAAGCCATTTCGCCTCGAGCGGCTTCTGATTGGTATATTGGACATTCTTGTTGACCGAGATCGAGCTGATCTGGCCGACAAGATCCTGCTGCACCTTGGTCGACAGGAAATAGTCGAGGAACTTGGCGGCAAGATCCGGGCTTTTGCTCTTGGTGCTGACGTAATTGTACTCGGCAAAGCCATAGAGGCGATTGGTGTTCGTCGGGAACGGCACGATGCCGTAATCGTCGAGATTGACCTTGCTGCCGCTCAGCTGGCCGACCAGCCAGTCGCCTTCGAGCATCATCGCGGCGCGGCCGGCGACGAACAGCGTATAGGACTGCTGGTTGCTGATGCCCATGAAGGGCTTCAGCGTATAATCCTTCGTCCATTTGGCGAATTCGGTAAAGGCGTCGGTCGCACAGGGCTCCTTGGTCCAATCGGCCTTCATCGCCATCAGCGCATCATGCTTGTCGGCACCGCACTTGGTTTCAAGCAACACATCCATCAGGCGCATGACGTGCCAGTTGACCGAGCCACCGAAGGTGAAAGCCGGAATGCCGGCAGCCTTGAGCTTTTCCGCATCTGCGAGCAGCTCGTCGTAGGTCTTCGGCTCCTGGGTGATGCCAGCCTTCTGGAAGAGCTTCTTGTTATAATAGATCGCTTCGCCTTTGAAGGTGAAGGGAACGCCATGCTTGCCACCCGGATAGAGATCCGCAAAGGCGGCGGCGGACGGAAGCAGTTCGTCGTTCCACTTGTACTGGGTGTAGTACTTGTCGAGCGGCAGCGAGAGACCGGCTTTCACATATTCGCCACCGAGGCCAAGCCCGGCCCAGCTGAAATAAATATCCGGTCCTTTGCTCGAACCCGCCGCCACGCGAAGTGCGGTCTTGTGCTCATCGACGCCGCGCTGGACGATTTCGATATGTGTGCCGGGATTGGCGGCTTCGAAATCCTTCGCCACCTTCTTCAGCGCGCCATTTGCCGCGCCGTTGTCGAAGTTCAGCGTCCACAGCGTCAGATCTTCTGCGGCAACATTGGTTGCCGAAAAAGTCGCGGCAACGATCGCAGCGGCGCAGAACCAACGCGCATATTTCGAATTGATAGCCATCTCCCGGCCTCCTCTGAACAAAGCTGAAGGCGGTTTTGACAAATCGTTGTCATCATGTCAACTGGTATGATGAGCCTATCAGCGGCGTCATGTGAAGTGATCGCGGAAGCAGCTTATCACGACGACAGCCGAAGCCGCGCCGGGATCCATGTGTCCCAAGGCTCGATCGCCGAGGCGCGATGACCGGCCTTTCGCTGCAATCATGTTTTTCGTTGCTTCTGCTCCTGTCTCACCAGCCTTGAGACCGGCCGCCAGACATTCGGCAAGCGGCAGGCTTCGCTCTCGCGCGGCTCGGCAGGCGACAGCGGCGGGCGCCCAGGCATCGACCATGGTCTTTTCCCCAACCTCTGCCTTGCCCCGATCCTGAATGCCCTTCGAAAAGGCGGAAAATATCTCGACCATATCGTCGTCGCTCAGCGAGACCTTCCCCTTGGCGGTGGCACCCGCACGCATGAGCGCCGTCGCATAGAGTGGCCCGGATGAGGCGCCAACCGCGTTGAGGAAGGACTTCGCGGCTGTGTTGAAGACCAGCGTCGGATCGGACGTCGATGAATCCAGCTCCGAAACTGCCTTGGCTGCAGCGGCGAAGCCAAGCTCCATGGCGATGCCGTGGTCAGCGTCGCCGATTACGCCGTCCAGTTCGCAGAGGCGGTCCTTCTCGCCGGCCATTGCCTCGGCGATCCGCACAAACAGCGACTTCAGCTCTTCTGTTCCGATCATGGTCATGACCACGCCTCGCCGGAACGGAACATGGCACAATCGCAGGGATGATCGATGAGCCGCTGCAATTCGTCATCGAGATGCATGAGGGTGATCGAGGCTCCGGCCATTTCGAGTGACGTGCAGTAATTGCCGACGAGCGACAGGTGAATGACGAGCCCGGCATCATCGAGCATAGCCTTGACCTTGCGCATCATGATGTAGAGCTCCATCAGCGGCGTCGAGCCCAGTGAATTGACGAGCACGGCAACGCGGTCACCTGGCGCCGGCTTCATCTCATCGAGAATTTTGCCGACGAGTTCGCTTGTCACTTCGTCCGCCGATCGCATCGGTCCGCGGGCGACGCCGGGCTCGCCATGGATGCCCATGCCGATTTCCATTTCGTCGGCACCGATCTCGAAGTTCGGCTTGCGGGTCTGCGGCAGCGAGCAGGGGGAAAGCGCCACACCCATCGTATAGGTGCGCTCGTTCGCCCAGCGTGCCACCCGCTCGACATCGTCGAAACCGTACATCAGGTCGCAGGCAGCACCAGCGGCCTTGAAGATGAAGACGTTGCCGGCAACGCCGCGACGGCGTTCCTTCTGATCGGCTGGTGCAGAGGCGATGTCATCCGTCGTCAGCACGGTACGCACTTCGATCTCGTCCATGGCGAGCATTTCCGCCGCCATGTCGAAATTCATGACGTCGCCTGCATAATTGCCATACATGAACAGCACGCCGGTGCCGCCGTCGACTGCCTTGGCGCATTCGATGATCGGATCAGGCGGCGGCGAGGCAAAGACATTGCCGATGGCGGCGGCATCGGCGAGCCCCTTGCCGACG
>JBCNPI010000203.1:0-11055 GCA_039593415.1 Rhizobium sp.
CCCATGGTGATGATCTGGGCATTGTTGGAAAGAGCTGCGCGCTCTGCCGAATAGGTGTCATGGGTCAAGGCCGCGCGAATGCCCGGCACCTTATTGGCCGAGATGCAGACGCCGATGCCGGTGCCGCACACAAGGATCGCCTTGTCATAGGTGCCGTCGACGACGCCGGAGGCGACGCGGTCAGCGAGATTGGCGTAAAACGTATCCGGGCCTTCATCGGTGCGCGACACTTCGCTCACCTCGAAACGATCCTTCAGATGATCGGCGAGAACCTTGGCGAGACCTTCGCCGGCGCTGTCGCCAGCAATAGCAAGCTTCATGATATGTCTCCTTCAGAGTTTGGCGGCGCACTTGGCCAGGATGTCGAGATAGCCTTCGACGTTCCAAGCGGCGCGCCCGATGAAAAGCCCGTCTACGTTCGGGCAGGATATGAGTTCCTCACAATTTTGCGGATTGACCGATCCGCCGTAGAGGCACGGGGTCTTTCGGCCGAGCACCTTTTGCGCGACCGCGATGATCTCGGCCTGGCGCGCATCGGCATAGGAGGGCTCGGCCGGAATCCCTTTTTCGCCGATTGCCCAGACTGGTTCGTAGGCGAGCAGGATTTCGGCCTGCTTCTGAGTATCCGAGAGCTTCGATAGAGCTCCGGCGACCTGCTCGCTCAGGATCTCGGTTGCGCGGCCGCTTTCGCGATCAGCCAGTGTTTCGCCGATGCAGATGAGCGGAATCAAACCATGGCGAACGGCCGCTTCGGTCTTCAATCCCACCGTCTCGTCGGACTCGCCGAAATGCTCGCGACGTTCGGAATGGCCAAGCTCGACGATATCGAGATCGCAATCCTTTAGCATCAGCGGCGAGATTTCACCCGTCCAGGCCCCCTGATCTGCCCAATGCATGTTCTGGGCGCCTACCTTGACGGAGCTTTGCGACAGGATCGACTTGACTTCGCGCACCGCGGTAAACGGCGGGATGATGAAGCGCTGGATGCGCGCATCGCGCAAGTCATCGGCCGCACGCAGGGCCTCGGCAAAGGCGCGCGCCTCGGCAAGCGTCTTGTTCATCTTCCAGCTTGTGCCGATCCAATAGCGAGGTTTTTCTGTCATGTCTTATCCTGGTTCGAAGCGATGGTAAGAGCGATGCCGTCGCGGCGGAATTGCTCGACGATGGCAGCATCGGGTGCCTGATCGGTGATTACGGCGTCGAAGTCGGCAAGCTCGGCCATCACATGCAAGGCCGTATGTCCAATGCGGCTGTGATTGACGAGCAGGCAGGCCCTGGAGGCTGAGGCAATCATCGCCCGCTTGGTGCGCACGACGTTATCGTCCATGTGATAGGCGAGCTTGCCGGAGACGGCCGGTGTCGACAGAAAGGCGATATCGGCGCGCAGCCGCGACAAGGCTTCCTCTGTCACGACGCCTAAAAAGGCATTGAACTTGGCCGAGTAAATGCCGCCAAGCGCAATCAGCGTGATGCCGCTTTCGTTCTTCATCCGCTCGATGATCGCGGCATTGTTGGAAATCAGCGTCAGCGGCTTCTTCTGTAAGAGCATTTCACCGAGAACGGCTGCCATCGAACCGTCATTGATCATGACGGTCATGCCTGGCTCGACCAACTCCAATGCGCAGTGAGCCATGGCGAGCTTTTCGTCGTGGTCCTGACGTTCGCGGAAACGAAAATCGCTTTCGAACTGCGTGCCGGCATCGATCGTAGCACCGCCGCGAACCTTGCGCAGCACGCCGGCCTGCTCGAGATCGTCGAGATCGCGATGGATCGTCATCTTCGATACGACAAACCGATCGGCAAGATCATCGAGATCGACGGTCTTATGCTCGACGAGCAGATTGATAATCGATTGCTGGCGCTCTTCCCGTCTCACCTTGCACTCCGGCCGTTAGCCTGAAATGGACCCCGAAAGGAATATAACAATAAAACATCACAATTCAACACATTCATTGTTACATTGAGATGATTTTATGTTGCCTCCGCGCATTAATGCCTAGTCCGTCAAAAGGGCCTGCGCCGTTTTCTCATCCGTGATCAACCCGTAAAGACAGCGGCTCTTGAGAACGGCGCGAATGGCTTCGACCTTCGGCAAGCCGCCGGAAAGCGCCACCAGCCGCTCGCCCTTCATGCGCGGCAGCGATGCGGACAATGTACGCGCCGTCAGCGTCGTCTCCAGAATGTTGCCATCTGCATCGAAGAAATGGCCGAGAATTTCGCCGACGCCGCCGGCCGCCGTGATCTCCTTGATCTCCTTCGGCTCGACCATGCCCGACAAGACGAGCTGCGCATCTGTATCGACCGTGCCGAGACCGACGAGCTTGAGGTCGGCGCCGTTTGCGAGATCGAACACCTCCTTGACGCCGCGCTGGGCAAGCAGCACGTCGCGGTCTTCCCGCGTGTTGGCGAAGAAGGGCACCGGCATGACATGCGACTGCATGCCGGTCTTTTCGGCAATGCGGTGCATCACGTCATAGGGGTTGGCCGCATAGTTTCTCGTCAGGCCACCAAGCAGCGAGACGAAGCGCAAATCCTTGGCGCTGACGCGCGACAGGTGATGGACGGCGGAAGAGAGCGTTCGCCCGTGGCCGAGGCCAATGACCTTGTTGTTGCCGCTCTCGATCTCGCGCCGCAAAAAGCCGGCTCCCGCCTGCCCGAGCGCCCGAAACTCGAAACCTTCCTCACCAAGATCAGGTGCCACCTCGCAATATTGCAGGCCGAAGCGGGCGGCAAGCTGCGTTTCCAGCTCGACGCATTCGACGATATCGCCATCGATCGTCACTTTCACGACGCCCTCGGCGACGGCCCGTGCGATCAGCCGATGCGCCTTCACCGAGGGGACGCCGAGACGCTTTGCCACTTCGGACTGCGTCAATCCGCCGGCATAGTGCAACCATGCCGCCCTAACGGCGAGCGAATCATCCGCATCCGTCATCGGCGGCTCCTTTTCATTTCGTCACACATGATCCCTCGCCTGTTCTGTCCGGTCATATCGTCCCGCTTTGCACCCCTCATCGAAAACGAAGCGTTCGCGGAATGAACACAGCCGCTAGATATGCAAGTCGCTGACGCCCGTGTCGATATGGGGCGCCCAGAAGGCGATACTTTCGGCAATCTGCGAGATAACCTGGCGATCGTTTGGCTCGCGCTCCTTGAACGAGAGTTCCAGGCAGATTTCATTGTCCTTGGCGCCGCCCTCGGCAAATGCCCTGAGCAAGGGTTCTGGCTGAATCCGCCCCTTGGCATTGAATTCGGCCGTGAAGGGGCGATGGCCGCCCTTGTCCATCAGGCTTTGCTTGATGTGGATGATCGGCGAAACTTTCGGGACTGCACGCGCCCAGGCATAAGGATCGTAATCGTCGGGATTGGACGAGGTGACGTCACCGTGATCGATGTCGGCCATCATCCACATCGGTATGGCAAATGGCGTCTTCGTCAATCTGTCTTGCAAGGAAAGGCAGGCCACAATCGTCTCGCCGAATTCGCGGCCGATGCTCATCGGCTCCCAGAAGATGTAGGAAAGACCGGCAGCGCGAGCGTGCTCGGCCACCTCGCCCCAGCAATCGATCGCAATCTCGATCAGTTCCTCGCGCCGGGCCGCATCGTCATAATCCTTGTAGGTGAAGATCGCGAACTGGGTTCCGACGGAGTGGCCGCCGAGATCGGCGGTAATATCGGCGAAGGTCTTGAACCAGTCGATATAATAGCGGCGGACATCCTTGTCTGGATGGCCGAAATGATTGAGACGCCCATAGGGACCGGTCATGCCTGAAGTGACGCGCACGCCCGTTCGCTTCATTGCCGTCTGCATGTCGCGCGTCAGCCGGCGGATGGTGGGTGCCTGCCAGCTTGGATTGATGAATTCATGGGTTAACTGCAGATCGCGGATGCGCAGATCGCGCGCCACCGTTTCGATGAGATCAGCCGGCTCGGCAAAGCGATTGACAAGCGGATTGGTGTTGAGTGAAAGCGTCAAGGGCATTTTGGGTCTCCCGGCAGGTCTGTTGGTTCAGGCGGCGAGCGCCAGCTCGGCGTCGAACCAGGCAGAGAAAGCCGCCTTCTCCTCGGCCGTCATATGCAAGCCTTCCTTGGTGCGGCGCATCAGCACGTCTTCGGCCGCCTGCGCCCATTCAAACGCTACGAGATATCGGACCTCGGCCTCGTAGAGATTACCGCCGAAATGCAGGCCGAGTTCTGCAAGGCAAGTCGCATTGCCGACGATCTGCCTGGTGCGGGCGCCGTAGAGATGGCCATAGTGATTGACGAGTGCACGCGGCATCCACGGGTA
This sequence comes from Rhizobium sp., assembly GCA_039593415.1. GTDB lineage: Bacteria > Pseudomonadota > Alphaproteobacteria > Rhizobiales > Rhizobiaceae > Rhizobium. Next base: position 4,289 of record JBCNPI010000203.1, read on the forward strand.
GGCGGCACGCAACGTATCGGCAAAGGCGACATAATCGGCATTCGGAATTTCGCCGCCCGGCAGGGTGGCGCCGCGCGTCCAGTCTCCGCCCATCTTGGGGAAGAATTTTGCAAGCTTCTGCATGGCGTGCTCGGACAGCTTGCGGAAGGTCGTGATCTTGCCGCCGAAGACGCTCAGGAGCGGCGCGCCGCCTGTTTCGTCGAGGTCGAAGACATAGTCGCGCGTCACTGCCGAAGGATTGCCCTTGCCGTCATCGAACAGCGGGCGAACACCGGAGAAGCTTTCGAGCACATCTGAGCGGCGCAGCTTCTCCTTGAAATAGCGATTGACGGCCGCAATAAGGTAATCGATCTCCTTCTCGTCGGCTTTCACCTCTTCCGGCTTGCCTTCGTAGGGAATATCGGTCGTGCCGATCAGCGCCTTGTCGCCCTCGTAAGGGTTGATGAAGATCACGCGCTTGTCGTGGTTCTGGACAAGATAGGCCTGCTGACCGGCCCAGAATTTCGGGACGATGATGTGGCTGCCCTTGACGAGCCGAACGCTGCGCTGGCTGTTCGAGCCGACGACGCGGCCAATAATGTCATTGACCCAGGGACCGGCGGCATTCACCAGCACACGGGCGCGCACGGTACGAACCTCGCCGGAGCGTTCGTTGCGCATCTGGACGACCCAGTTGCCTTGATCGCGCCGGGCGCTGACGCAAGCCGTTCGCGTCAGGATACGCGCGCCCTTCGCGGAGGCATCGAGAGCATTCAAGACGACGAGCCGGGCATCATCGACCCAGCAGTCGGAATATTCAAATCCCCTGGAATATTGATCGAGGATCGGCGCGCCTTCCGGATCGCGGTGCAAATCAAGCGAACGCGTGCCCGGCAGCTTCTTGCGTCCGCCGAGATGATCATAGAGAAACAGGCCGAGGCGCACGAGCCAAGCGGGGCGATCCGTCGGACTATGGGGCAGCACGAAGCGCATCGGCCAGATGATGTGGCTTGCCGAATTCAAGAGCACTTCGCGTTCGATCAGGGCTTCGCGCACCAGGCGGAATTCGTAGTATTCAAGATAGCGCAGTCCGCCATGCACGAGCTTGCCGGAGCGCGAAGACGTTCCTTCGGCCAGATCTCCCTTCTCGCACATGACAACCGAAAGGCCGCGGCCTGCCGCATCGCGCGCAATACCGGCACCGTTGATGCCTCCGCCAATCACGAAAAGATCAAAGATTTCCGGTTCCATCATGACATGCTCCTTTTGATGCCCGGGGCATCATCAAATCCATTTTTGAAGGCCGGCATGCGCCAGCGCGATATCGGCTAGTACTCGGCCAACTTGTCCCAGGCAGGCGCAATCGCTTGCCGCACGTCCTTGTAGGCGCCGAACAATCGATCATAACGCTCGACGTTTTTCGGGTCCGGCGCCTCGGCTTCACCAAGCAGCGGCGTCACCCAATCGGCAATGCAGCTATCCATATCGCGATAGAGCCCAATCGAGACTGCCGCCATCATCGCAACACCGGCAGCCCCCGCCTCTTCGCGATCCGAAATGCGCACCGGCGCCTTGACGGCGGCAGAAAGCGAGCCCTTTAGTGCGCGCGAGCGGGCAGCGCCTCCGGTGATGCGCAGTTCCGCGGGCATATCGCCCATGGCCGCATAGCAATCCCGCGTTGCCATGCCGAGCCCTTCGATGACCGCCCTCAGCATGTCGGCAAAGCCATGCCGCGTCGAAAGTCCGGTAAAGCCGGCGCGCGCATGCGCATTGACAAAGGGGCCGCGTTCTCCCGCCTCGGAAATATAGGGATGATAGATAAGGTTCGTCGGCCGCGCTTCGGCAAACCAGGCGTCGATGCGGGGAATAAGGTCGGAATAGGAAACCTCATTCCCACCGGCCGACATCAGTTCGGCCGCAATCCTCAAGATCCAGTCGATATTGATGGTTGCGCCCATATTGGTCTGGACCTGCGTGACGATGCCGGGAATGGGCAGGGCAATGACATAGCCCGTCCCTTCCTCGTTGAGCTGGACGTCCGCCACGGCCTTGGCGCGCAGGTGGACGCCGGTCGAACCGATCGTCGAGCAGGCGGCATTCTGGCCGCCGGTTCTGACACCGGCGCCAAGCGCCGTCATGACCATGTCGACATAACCGAGACAAACCGGCGTTCCGGCGATGAGGCCGGCGGCACCGGCAGCCTCAGCCGTCAAGGGATGGCTGATTTGCGTGCCGTCGATAATCTCAGGCAGCAGCGCACGCCGGCGGGCAAGGCCGAGCGCATCGATGACGACGGGATCATATTGCCGATTGCGGAAATTGCCGAAAGTGAAGCTTGCCTCGGACGGGTCGGTCGCGCGAACGCCGGTGAGGTTCAGATAAAGCCAGTCCTTGCAGTGTAGCGCCGTCTCCGCCCGATCAAGAAGCTCGGGCATGAAGCGATCCATATGGGCAAGCTGCGCGCCCTGCTGGCAGGTATTAAGACCGGTGCCGGTCGCCTCGAAGCGGGCGCGGCTGCCTGCCATGGCGCTCAAACGCGTGACCGTCGATGCCGCACGAGCGTCGAGCCAGAGCCAGGCATCGCCGACAGGCGCATTGCCGGAGCCAACAAGCCAGGTGCCGTCGCCTTGACCGGTGACCGCAATCGCGGCGGTGCGGGTCCTAAGATTTTCTACCTTCTCTCCAAGACCACGCAATGCGCTCACGCAATCGGCCCACGTCTGACCAAGCGACTGCGTGACCGAACCGTCTTCACCGGTCTCGTAACGGTTGCGCGCCGATGCCGAAGCGATCTGCTTCCCGGATAATCCGAAGGCAACCGCCTTGAGCACGGAGGTGCCTGCGTCGATCCCGATGATGATCCCGTCACTTTTAGGCATTGCACGTCAGCTCCACCATCCTTAGCCCCGCAATCAGGGCTTCAGCGTCCGTCACAAACATGTTCATTCCTCCCCGCGCAGCCAAGGACATAATCTACGCCAAGTCGCACATATCGCCGCCATCGCGCTCGGCCAACGGAGGACAGCAAGCAAATCCGCGCATCACCGACGTCAGTCCCCAATTAAGCTCGAGACACCACCCATTGAACGGCATACTGATTTATAACACAAAGATATCGCGGTTACAGTAATATTTTTCTAGCATTGTAATTTTTTTCATATAAAATAAGCTCCATAGACGATGGGTGGCAACGTGAGCAGGTTGCGCAAACGCGCAAAGGAAAGCGCGATCGTAACTGCTAGCACCCCCCCACAGGATCGATCTCACAGCCAATATTCTGTCGTGAATCTTGTTTTATGTCATTGGAAATCAATATATTATTTTGAGATCCTTCACTACGCGACGGCGGCATGGAGCCTGCAACGGGAATTCGGCGCAAGTTTCGTCAAAATGGATACAGCCGACAGTTGACGGCAGAGAGCGCAATGATGGATGGAAGTTGCCCGCCGAGAAAGCACGCGAATTCACGATTGACATGCCTTCATATTTATAACATATGAATTGCCGTTATTAACACACTTATATCACAATGGCTGCATGGAAGCGGCGATTGTGGCGCTGAGACTAGGACGACTGGAGGAGACGGTCGTCCGCACGCAGAGGAGGCTCCTGATGTCGAATGTTCTTTCCGGTGACGGCGTGACCCGAAGCCGAGCAGAGCCCCTGCAGATCCGAACAGGCAGGCCGGGCGCGCGTTAACCCGACACCAGGCCACCGTTCTCCTTTCATCAGGCAATCCGGCAAGCATGCCGAAGGTCGTTCGAACATGAATACGCAAACACAATATGCAACCGCCAAGCCGACCGGCTCGAAGTTCACGATTGTCGCGGGCATCGCCGCAGCGGTGATCGTCATCGGCGCCATTGCCGCCGACACCAAGGTGGTCAAGATCGGCTCCGAACACGATGTGCACGAGCAGGGCTTCCAGCCCGAAAGCTACGGTGCCGAAGAATTCCCCAAGGTTCAGAGCGATGTGGAAAAGCGCGCGGTCGACGCAGTGACGCTTGCCAATGCAATCCTCGCCGACAAGAAGGCCGCAGGCCAGAAATATGGTGTTGCCACCACCACCGGCCCCGTCCTTCCCGTCTCGCTCACCGGCACGTTCGGCGAGCGCAAGGCCAATACCAACGAGTTCAAGGTTGACGGCATGCCGGACGGCGTCACCGTTCGGATACAAACTGGCCCCGCAATCAACGGCACCGATCTACGCGACGCGACCGGCAGAATTGAATTCGGCCAGTTCACGAACCAGATCGAATATCAGGACGCCGGTTCCGCCATCAACAACGAGATGAAAAAGGCAACCCTGGGCAGTCTGGATCCCGAAAAATTGACGGGCAAGACGGCAACGGTGGTCGGCGTCTTCAAGCTCATCAATCCGAAGAACTGGCTCGTCACCCCGGTAAAGGTCGATGTGAAATGAGCGAGATTCGGCAAAATGGGACCCGGCAGAATGGGACAATGACGGGCGAAGTCGTTCTTGCCGCCCGCAACGTCGCCAAGTCCTACGGCAGTGTCCATGCGCTGAAGGGTGTCAATTTCGATATCCGTCGCGGTGAGGTGACAACGCTCTTTGGCGAAAACGGGGCCGGCAAGTCGACGCTGATGAAGATCCTCTCGGGCGTCATTCAGCCGTCGTCCGGCGAGATCATTCTCGACGGCAGCCCGATCAGCTTCGCCTCGTCGACCCATGCGCGCTCCTGCGGCATTTCCATCATCCACCAGGAACTGAGCCTGGCGCCCAATCTCAGCGTCCGCGACAATATCTTCATGGGTCGCGAAATCATGAAGGGCGGCGTGGTCGACTTTGCCGAGGAGGAGCGCCAGACCCGGGCGCTGATGGAGGAGCTGGAGGAGAATATCGATCCGCTCACCCCGGTCGAGGATCTTCGCCTCGGGCAGCAGCAGATCGTCGAGATCGCCCGCGCGCTATCGGTCAATTCGCGTATCCTGATCATGGACGAGCCGACATCGGCGCTCAGCGCCAGTGAAGTGGAAGTCCTCTTCAAGGTCATCCGCGACCTGACGAACCGCGGCGTTTCGATCGTCTACATCTCGCATCATCTCGAAGAGGCGCTGCAGATCACCCATCACGCCGTCGTGCTGCGCGACGGCAACATGACGGCCTATGCCGAGCGCAAGGACATCGATCTTGAATGGATCGTGCGCAACATGGTCGGTGACAATTTCGACCTCGGCAGTCCGCCGACCGGCCATAAAATGGGCGACGTCGCTTTGACGATCGACAATCTGACGGTCCCTGGCCCATCTGGCGCTGCCTATAACGCGGTCGACCGCATGTCGCTTGAGGTCCGCGCCGGCGAAATCGTCTGCATCTATGGCCTAATGGGTGCAGGCCGTACCGAGCTGCTCGAATGCGTGGCGGGGCGCTTAAGGTCGAGCGGCGGCCGCGTTCTGCTCGGCAATACCGACATCGGCGGCCTTTCCATCGCCGGGCGCATCGCGCAGGGTTTGGTTCTGGTCCCGGAAGACCGGCAGCGCGACGGCCTGGTTCAGACCATGACCGTCGGCTCGAACCTGTCACTTGCCAGTATCGGCGCCTTTACCAGCGGTCTTTTCACATCGGCAGGCCGCGAGCGGGCGCTGGTGAATGGTTCGATCCGCAAGGTTCATATCAAGACCGATGGTGGCGAAGCGGCGATCGGCTCACTGTCTGGAGGCAACCAGCAGAAGGTCGTCATCGGCAAGATGCTGGCGACCGAGCCAAGGGTGATCCTGCTCGACGAACCGAGCCGTGGCATCGATATCGGCGCGAAGGCCGAGGTCTTCAAGCTGCTCGCCGAGCGCGCCAAGGAGGGCCTGGCGGTGATCTATTCGACTTCGGAAGTCGCCGAATGCCTGAGCATTGCCCATCGCATCATCGTCATGCACCGCGGCAGGATCTCTGCTGAATTCGGTCCGGACGTCCCCAAAGAAAAGATCATGGCCGCCTCCGGCGAAGCAGTGGTCGCGCACTAGCCGCATTCATGGAGCACTGATTATGTCAGTCACGAACATCACAGAAAAGAAATCCACGTCGAACGGGCAGCGGCGAAACTTCAGTCTCGTGCGGCTGATCCTGGAAGGGCGCGCCTTCTTCGCGCTGATCATCATCATCGCGGTCTTCTCCTTCCTATCGCCCTATTACTTCTCGCTCAGCAATTTCCTGACGATGGCCTCGCATGTCGCCATCTTCGGCATCCTTGCCATCGGCATGCTGCTGGTCATCCTCAACGGCGGCATCGACCTGTCGGTCGGCTCGACGCTCGGCCTCGCCGGCTGCTTTGCCGGCTTTCTGATGCAGGGTGTCACGCTGTCGAGCTTCGGCGTCATTCTCTATCCACCGGTCTGGGCCGTCGTGGTGCTGACCTGCGCGCTTGGCGCCGTCGTCGGCGCCGTCAACGGCGTACTGATTGCTTACCTGCGCGTTCCAGCCTTCGTCGCCTCGCTCGGCGTGCTCTATGTCGCCCGCGGCATTGCGCTCCTGATGACCAACGGCCTCACCTATAACAATCTCGGCGGCCGTCCCGAGCTTGGCAATACCGGCTTCGACTGGCTCGGCTTCAACCGCCTTGCCGGCATTCCGATCGGCGTCATCGTGCTTGCTGCACTTGCGATCGTCTGCGGCCTGGTGCTGAGCCGCACCGCCTTCGGCCGCTGGCTCTATGCCTCGGGCGGCAACGAGCGCGCAGCCGATCTCTCCGGTGTTCCGGTCAAGCGCGTCAAGATCATCGTCTATGTGCTCTCAGGCGTTTGCGCCGCGATTGCTGGCCTGGTTCTGTCTTCTC
>JBCNPI010000204.1:0-11055 GCA_039593415.1 Rhizobium sp.
TTGATTTATTCTCTACGCAAATCGGATTAAATCAGAACAGCCTGATATGACGCATGGGGAAAGCGAACCCGATAATGGCAATGACGACTTCCGTAAAGTTCCGCACTTCGAACCTCTCCTTGTTTGTTTCGAAGCGCGCCGTGGCCCTGCCTGCCTTGGCGATACTTGCCGCAATCAGCCTTTCCGGCTGCCAGACCGCCACCACCGATAACGTGATCCAGATCGACAAGGCGCAAGGCTCGTCGGAAAATATCGCCTCGCTGACATCGGTCATCAATGCCAATCCGCGGGATCCTGAAGGCTACAATGTGCGTGGCACGGCCTATGGCCGCGGCGGTGATTTCAACCGCGCCCTTGGCGACTTCAATCAGGCAATCCAGCTCAATCCGAAGTTCTACCAGGCTTACGCCAACCGCGCTCTCATCTACCGCAACATGGGCAAGCTGCCGGAAGCGATTGCGGATTACAATGCCGCGCTGCAGCTCAACTCCAATTACGATGTCGCCTATATCGGCCGCGGTAATCTCTACCGTCAAGCCGGCCGCGACAACGACGCTTTCAACGACTATTCCAAGGCAATCAGTCTCGGTACGACTGATGGACGCGCCTATAACGGCCGCGGCGTGATCTACCAGAAGCGCAATCAGCAGGATAAGGCGATCGACGATTTTTCCAAGGCGATCTCGCTGTCGCCGAACTCGCCGGAGCCTTACAACAGCCGCGGCATCTCCTATCTCGCGCAGAACGACGATGACAACGCTTTTGCCGATTTCAACCATGCCATCGAGCTGAACAATAAGCTCGCCGAATCCTGGGCAAACCAGGCCTTTGTTTATGAGCGCAAAGGCGACAAGGCAAAAGCGCGCCGCTCCTATCAGCACGCGGTCAACCTTGATCCGAACTATCAGCCGGCCAGGGATGGCTTGGCACGCGTCGGCGCCGGCGCCTGATACGAGGCGCACGCTAAAGCCATTCAGCCGCCGGCATCCCTCGCCCGGCGGCTTTTCTTTGCCTTGTCGAACGCTTAGTCTCGGCCCATTCCATTCAAGTGAGACAGCGACATGCCCTCCCCGCAGAAAATCATTGTCATCGGCGCCGGCATCATCGGGGCTTCCATTGCCTGGCATCTGAGCCGCAAAGGCGCATCCGTCACGGTGATCGCCCAGCAGGTCGGCGGCGTTGCAACCCCGAACTCCTTTGCATGGATCAATGCAAGCTGGGGCAATCCGGAATTCTACTTCCATTTTCGGCACCGCTCGATGGCCGAATGGTCGAGGCTGAAGGCAGATCTCCCCGATATCCCTCTGTCCTGGTGCGGCGGCCTGTGCTGGGATCTTTCCGAGGCAGAGCTGGACGCCTATGCGGCACAGCACCATGGCTGGGGCTACGGCATACAGCCGGTCAATCGGGCAACAAGCACGACGATCGAGCCGAGCCTCGTCAATCCTCCCGATTACGCGCTGCATGTCGCCGAAGAGGGCGCCGTCGAACCCGTCGCCGCCTCCAGACTGTTGCTGGAAGATGCACAACGTCATGGCGCCATCCTGCTCGCCAGCGTTGATGTCAAGAGACTGCTGAAAGAAGGCGGCCGGATCACTGGCATCGAAACGGACGAAGGGCCGATGCGCGCCGATCAGGTCATCCTTGCGGCCGGTGCGCGCACGGCAACGCTTGCCGCCTCGGCCGATATCCTCGTGCCGCTCGAAACGCCGCCGGGACTCATCGTTCATTCCCACCCTGCACGGAAACTGCTGAACGGTCTGGTGATGGCGCCCGAGCTGCATATGCGCCAGACGGCCGAAGGACGGATCATCGCTGGCAGCGACTTTGGCGGCGCCGATCCCGGCAACGATCCGCAGGTGATTGCGCGCGAACTTTTCGCCAAGGTGAAAGCCACTTTGAAAGGTGGCGAGGCGTTGGAGCTTGATTTCCACACGATCGGCTATCGCCCGACACCGAAGGATGGTCTGCCCATTCTAGGTGGAGCGGAAACTGTGCCGGGTCTTTATCTCGCGGTTCTGCATTCGGGCGTAACGCTCGCACCGCTTGTCGGCCTGCTCGCGGCTGAAGAAATCATCAACGGCAAGGAAGATCCTCAGCTTGCCCCCTTCCGTCTCGGACGCTTCAATTAGCCGGAAAAGCACCGGACGGTTCAACTCAAGGGATAGGTCACTGTGGCCGTAAATACCCGTGATCGCTTATGATTTCGAGGTAATGACTTTTCATATGTTGCAAGGAAAATTACCGGGCCCTAACATGACGCCTCTGGAGCATGTAGCTCGGATCTGCGCATGGGGGCGCTTGGCATGATGACCAAAGTTATTCTTTTCGCGTTTGCCAGCGCTCCAGACCGTCATGGAGGCACGATCGGTTGATCGCCTCATGAGGAAGCTGCATTTCCCGAAAGCATCGATTGGAGCCTATCTGATCGCGATTGCCCTGGCGATTGCCTTGCCTATTCTGGCCTTTGTCGCACTGCTCCTGGTCCAGCTCGAAAACAATGAACGCGATGCGTTGAAGGGCGATACGGTTCAGGACGCACAGGCTCTTTCGCGCGTCATCGACCGGCAATTGCAAGACATGGCGACAACGCTGCGGCTCTTGTCCTCCTCGCCGGAATTGGAGCGCAACGACATCGCCACCTTTTTCGCCCGGACGGAGACCGTGCTGCGCACCGATTCGCTCTTCGTCCTTCTGATGGAAAAGGATGGACAGCTCCGGCTGAATACGCGTTGGCCTCTCGGCAAGCCTCTTGGCAAGACGGGCAATATGGCCGCCCTGCAATCGGCGCTGGATTCCGGGCGCATCGAAGCCTCCGATGTCTTCGTGGGCGCGAACGCCCGGCGATGGGTCTACAACGTCACACTGCCCCTCGAACATTCGCCGGCTGGCGCCGCATTGGCGGTGACCCAGGACGCGAATGAGCTGGCCAAGCTCGTGACGACGGAGGCCCTGCCGCCGGGCTGGTCGGCTGCCGTCCTGGACAAATCCGGCCATATCGTTGCGGCCGGTGGCCCGACGACCCTTGCACCGGGCGATGCATTCAACAAGGAGATCCTGCCGAAGCTGATCGCTTCGAGCGGCGTCTACCAGGATGACAAGGTCTTGCCGAACGCCGTGCTCGGCTATGCGCAGATCTCGGGCTGGTCGTGGAAGGCTGTGGTCTGGGGCCCGATCGCATCGGCGCAGGCGTCGCTGATGAGCACCTGGCGCTTTCTGATCTACGGCGGCGTGACGCTGCTGCTGATCGCCCTGATCGCCGTCTATGCGCTGGCCCGTCAGGTGCGCATCACCATACAGAGCATCGCCGACATGGCGGATCGGATGGGCCGGGGCGAAATCGTGGCGCCTGTCGACACGAGCGTTATCGAGGCCAACCAGGTTGCCATTGCGCTTTCCAACGCCTCATTCGACCGCAGCGTTACAGAGGACCGGCTGCATTTCGTCATGCACGAACTCGTCCACCGTACCAAGAACCTGCTGGCGCTCGCCCAGGCGATGACCCGTCAGCTGGCGCGGCAGACGGACAGCGTCGACACGTTCCAGCGGGCCGTTGCCGATCGGCTGGAAGGCCTGGCGCGCTCGATCGAGGTCCTGACCAGCGAGCAATGGTCCGGCGTGTCCCTGCGCCGCGTGATCGACATCCATCTCGCGACTTTCCTGCAGGGGCCACAGCAGCTCGACGTCCTCGGCAACGATTTCCTGCTGAAGCCGGAGGCCGTACAGAATCTCGGTCTGGTATTGCATGAGCTTGCGACCAATTCAGTGAAATACGGGGCGCTTTCGGCTCCCGAAGGCAAAATCACCATCGAATGGACGAATGAAACCGGCGAAACCGGCACCATGATTCGCCTAGTTTGGACGGAAAGCGGCGGCCCGGCGGTCAAGGCCCCGAGCGAGACGGGATTTGGAACCACTGTCACGAAAACTCACGCGGCAGCCTCCTTCAGCGGCAATGTAGAGATCGACTTCCGTGCCACGGGTCTTGTCTGGGTACTGACTGCTCCGCGCAACACCATGGAGCGTCAGCGGAGCTGAGCACGGAAAGGCTGCCTTGCGAGGGCAGAAGCAGCCTACTCGTTCATCGCCTTGACGATTTCCTCGGTTACCTTCTTGGCGTCGCCCAAAAGCATCATCGTGCCATCCTTGTAGAATAGCGTGTTGTCGATGCCGGCATAGCCGGAGCCAAGCGAGCGCTTGACGAAGAGGCAGGTCTTGGCCTTGTCGACGTCGAGAATCGGCATGCCATAGATCGGCGATGTCTTGTCGTCGCGTGCTGCCGGATTGGTAACATCGTTGGCGCCGATGACATACGCGACATCGGCCTGGGCAAATTCCGAATTGATGTCCTCGAGCTCGAAGACCTCGTCGTACGGCACATTGGCTTCGGCGAGCAGCACGTTCATGTGACCCGGCATGCGGCCGGCAACGGGATGAATGGCATATTTCACCTCGACGCCATGCGCCTTCAGCCGATCGGCCATTTCGCGCAGCGCATGCTGGGCCTGCGCCACCGCCATGCCGTAACCGGGCACGATGATGACCTTGGAAGCGTTCGCCATCAGATAGGCCGCATCCTCAGCAGAACCGAGCTTCACGGTCTTGTCGGAGTTGTCGGCGCCGCCCGATGCGGTCTCGCCGCCGAAACCGCCGAGAATGACCGAGATGAAGGAACGGTTCATCCCCTTGCACATGATGTAGGACAGGATCGCGCCCGAGGACCCCACAAGCGCGCCGGTAATAATGAGCGCGAGATTGCCGAGCGTAAAGCCGATACCGGCGGCGGCCCAGCCGGAATAGGAATTCAGCATCGACACGACGACGGGCATGTCGGCGCCGCCGATCGGCACGATCAAAAGCACGCCGAGAGCAAGCGACAGCAGCACGACGGCCCAAAAGGCGAAATGGCTCTCGCTTGCCGCCAGGCTGATGATGAAGAACACGATCAGCACGAGCAGGGCAGCGTTGATGACGTGCCGGTTCGGCAGCAGGATCGGCTTGCCGGACATGCGCCCGTCGAGCTTGAGGAAAGCGATGATCGAGCCGGTGAACGTCAGCGCGCCGATCGCCACGCCGATCGCCATCTCGATGCGGGCTTCGGTGTGGATATGGCCGATCTCGCCGATACCGAAGGAAGACGGCGTATAGAGCGCCGATGCGGCGACGAGGACCGCCGCAAGACCGACCAGCGAGTGGAAGCCGGCCACGAGCTGCGGCATTGAGGTCATCGGAATGACGCGGGCGATATAGGCGCCTGCCCCACCGCCGATAGCAAGGCCGAGAATGATCAGTGCGAAACCGCCGAAGGACGGAGCCGCCAGCACCAGCGTCGTGGCGATGGCAATGCCCATGCCGATCATGCCGTAGAGATTGCCGCGCCGGCTGGTTGCCGGATGGGACAGGCCGCGCAGCGCGAGGACGAACAGAACGCCGGAAACGAGATAGAGGAAAGCCGCGATATTGCTCAGCATGCCGCCCTCACTTGTCCTTTTTCTTGTACATCGCCAGCATTCGCTGGGTGACAAGGAAACCGCCGAAGATATTGACCGAGACGAGCACCAGCGCCACGAAACCGAAGCCGGTGGCAAGACCGCTCGCCGCAATGCCCACGGCCAGCAGAGCACCGACGACGATGACCGAGGAGATGGCATTGGTGACGGCCATCAGCGGCGTATGCAGGGCCGGCGTTACCGACCAGACGACGTAATAGCCGACGAAGATCGCCAGCACGAAGATGGCCAGCTGAAAGACGAAGGGATCGATCGCTCCGCCCGTTGCGGCGCTGGCCACTTCGGGCGCCTGTGCCGCAGCGGTCCTGACGGCGGTGACGGCATCATTCAGTTGCTGGAGTGCCTGGTCCATTGCTTGGCTGGCCATCTCAGAGATCTCCCTTCTTGATCGTCGGCTGGTCGGGATCGACGAAATTCGGGTTTACGACCTCGCCGCCGTCGGTCAGCATCGTCGCCTTGATTAGCTCATCGGTGCGGTTGAGGCCGAGGCTCTTCGTATCCTTGTCGACCATCGTCTCCAGGAAGGTGACGAGGTTCTTGGCATAGAGAGCCGATGCGCTGGCAGGAATCCGGCCGGCCATGTTGGGATATCCGATCACCCTGACGCCTTCGACCTCGGCGACCTTGCCGTATTCCGCACCCTCGATATTGCCGCCACGCTCGACAGCAAGATCGACGGCGACCGCGCCGGGCCGCATCGCTTTCAGCATATCGCGGCTGACGAGGCGCGGCGCCGGCCGGCCGGGGATCAGCGCCGTGGTGATGATGATGTCCTGCTTGGCGATGTGATCGGCAACGAGCGCTGCCTGCTTGGCCTGATATTCCCTCGACATTTCCTTGGCGTAGCCGCCGGCGGTCTCCGCCGCCTTGAACTCCTCGTCCTCGACGGCGACGAATTTCGCACCGAGCGAGGCGACCTGCTCCTTGGCTGCCGGGCGCACATCCGTTGCGGAGACCAGCGCGCCGAGACGCCGTGCCGTGGCGATCGCCTGCAGGCCGGCAACACCGGCGCCCATGACGAACACCTTTGCCGCCGGCACGGTGCCAGCCGCCGTCATCATCATCGGCAACGCCCGGTCATAGACCGCCGCCGCTTCGATCACGGCTTGATATCCCGCAAGATTGGCCTGCGACGAGAGGACATCCATCGATTGCGCGCGAGTGATGCGCGGCATCAGCTCCATGGCAAAGCTCGTCAGCCCTGCCCGCGCCATCTCGGCAAGTGCCGCCTCATTGCCATAGGGGTCCATGATGGCGATAACGATCGCGCCGCTCTTGTAACCGGCGATCTCCTTGGTCGTCGGGCGCCTGACCTTGAGCACGACATCCGCCGTCTTTGCATCCTTGATGGAGCCGATCCTTGCTCCGACGGCTTGATACTCGGTATCCGGGATACGCGACGAAATGCCCGCGCCGGCTTCGATCACGACCTCGAAGCCGAGGCTCCTCATTTTCTTTATCGTCTCTACCGAGGCGGCGACACGCGTCTCCTCAGCCACGCTTTCCTTGGCCACGAAAACCAGATTGCTCAACGACAACACCTCGCATCAAACGGCGGCACGCCCGGTAAGGCGGCGCTGCAGCCTGCAGAATCACGGGAAGGCTCGGACCAGAAGGACCCGGAGTCGGTCAGCTCTGGAACGTCAGCGCAACAGGATGATGCTGGCGACGGAAAGAACGGCGAAAATGACGATGCCACCAAGGAAGCCGGCATGACCGAAGAAGCCGGCTGCCATGGCGATCAGCAATGCCGCGACGATCGCGCTTCCCACACGGGCACCCGAGATGAAAAGATTGTAGGTCTTCTCATGCTCCCTGTAGTCCATCGCAGCGCCGGTCTCAGCCGGTCCGGTATGATGTTCGGCCATTCAGAATTCTCCCCTCGATCCTCTCCCCCGGCAGACGACATCGACTGGCGGCTGGAGTTCGTCCTCAGAAGTCGCGGCATCCCTGAAAAAGATGCCGCAACCAAGTTTCCTCCACCGAGGGGTTACACAAAGCGAGGAAAAATGCAATGCACGACAAGGTCGCACGGATGCGCAGCCTAGCCGAATTGCCCGCGGATTTCGCGCCGGTCGCCGCTTGCCAACCGCGCGGTCGGCAGAATGGTCAGCGGCGGCGAGCCCATATCTTCCCCGCGGGAAAACATCATGCGCCGTTCATAGGGCTCCGAATCGAAGAACGGATACCGTTTCATCAGCTTGCCGCGGATCTCCTTCGAACGGGACGCCAGCAGCGTCAGCTCGAAACCATAGGTCTTGGTCATCCGCGGCGGTACGACCGTGTCGGCATAGAAGACGCGCTTGTAAAAGGCCGCATGTGCCGGACGGATATGCTGCATCACCCGATCCGTGTCGAAATAGATGGCGCCGACGATCGCCGGCCGCAGCGTCAGATAGGGCAAGGCCGGCAAATCCAGTTCGAAGTCCGGATCGACGGCAAAGCGCGCCGGATCGATCAGAGTCATTCCGGCATCGAGAAAGGCGTGAATCTCGTCCGGAAAGATACCGGTCGATTGGCATACGCGATGATCCGGCGTGACGTGGTGTATCCGCACCGTGCTCACCAGCTGCTCAAAGTAGTAGACCCCGAAGACAAAGGCATGGTCATCGAAGTCGATATCGTCGATCAGATTTTTCGCAGCCACCGGCAGGACGTCGCGCGTCTTGTAGGCCTTGTACCGTAGCCGAGCGACATCCTCCATGTCTTCGCTGCTCTCGATTCGGCGGTATTCAACGTTGTCGAGTACTGCCATCAGCTTGCCGGCAAAGCTGTCTTGCAAAGCACGCATATGAGTCATGGTTAAAGTTCCGTGATGGTTAACGGAACATTATTGGTATTAACAGAAAGTTTGATCAATATTTTATTTACTTTTTAATAACTATTCGTCCGCTATGGTTAATTTTCTTAACGAATACCGGTATAGGTTCGACACCTGAGAAAGCGCCTAGGCTTTTGTTGCTGTGAAGCGGGAAGCTTGCAGATTTATCTGACTGTATCGTTCGAACAGAGCGAACGCAGGTTAGCGTTTTACGGTGCCGACCAACATCAGAGCGCGCCGCGATCTTTCAGATCAGCTTCCTGTGCTTTCGTCTTGGATTTCGCAAATGTCGTTATCGCAAAGCCGCTGCACGCGTTTGCGCGGCATGCCTCAAAAATACTGCGAATGAACCGGCGTCGATGAACATCGTGGAGCGATATGACAGCCAGCGTCGGGATTACTGCCGCGGCGGGCAATGATACGCCGTTATTCAATCGGTAAGGCGACTTGATCCTGCCGCGCACCCGACAGTCGTCGGCCGAGGCTGCCCACCGTCTCGGCCACCTGCTCCCGCGACACGGGCGCGGAGAACACATAGCCCTGGATGATATCGGCTAGATTCTTCTCGACGATGAGTGCCAGTTGCTCCAGCGTCTCGACACCCTCGATCACGATATGGAGGCTGAGCGCGCGGGAAAGATCGACGATGCCGCACAGCAGCTTGAAACGGCGGCTGTCCGTCGTGATGTCGCGAACGAAAGACCGATCGATCTTGACGACATCCACGGGCAGGGAATCGAGATAGCTGAGGCTGGAAAAACCTGTCCCGAAATCGTCGATCGCGATCGTGATGCCTTTCGCGCGCAGATCGGCAAGTATGGACCGAACGGTCGCCAGCTCGTCCATCAGGCAGCTTTCGGTAACCTCGAGATGAAGCCGCGAAGGCGCTAGCCCCGACGCTTCGAGCGCCTGCACGACGATGCCGACGATATCGTCGCTGCGCAGATCCTGTGCCGAGAGATTGACCGAGACAGCGAGTGGCGCTGGCCATGAGGCACAGTCCCGACACGCCTGATTGATCATGAAACGGGTGATGCCGGCAACGATGCCCATCTCCTCGGCGATCTGCACGAAGATATTGGGCGGGATGAAGCCTTTTTCCGGATGAATCCAGCGTGCCAATGCCTCGCAGCAGTCGATGCGGGAGCCGTCGGGCGTGAACATCGGCTGGTAAACGGCGTGCAGCCTGCCGGCTTCCACCGCTTCGCGCAAATCATCCTTCAGCTTCTGGCGCTCGACATAGCGCGCATCCATCTCGTGTTCGAAGGCGCTGCAGCCGCCCTTCATCCGGGATTTGACGTCGAACAGCGCCAGGTCGACCTTGACCTGCCATTCTTCAGGACGGAATTCCCGGCTCGACATCGTCACATATCCGCCGCTGGCGGAAATCCGAAAGCTGTAGTCATCGACGTCGTAAGTACCCGTCATCGCCGCATGCAGCGCGCGGATGCGGCCATCGATATCTGGAGCATTATCCTCATTGGGAAAAAACACCACGAATTGATCGCCGACGAGACGGGCGGCCAATGACGTAGTACCCGCAAGCCGCTTCAGCCGCTCGGCTATGGCAACCAGCAGGCGATCTCCGGCCACATGTCCCTTGGTGTCGTTGACATGCTTGAAATCGTCGACATCGAGAACCAGAATTCCGATCCGGCTTTCCCGGGAACGCGCTGCGAGCCTTTCCTTGACAAGGTCGATGAAATACTCCCGGTTCGGCAATCCCGTCAGAGGATCATAGCGCACCATATGCAGGATCTTGCGTTCCGCCCGGATGCGCACGGTCACGTCCTCGAAGATCAGGATGACGATCCCATCGGCGCGGCGGCTGGCCGAAAACTCGAGGAACTGGTCCTCGTTGAACTGAATGAGGGTGCGGGAAAGCGCGCCGCTGACGAGTTGCGCCATCTGCCGCTGGATGAGCCCCGGCAAGGACCCGTCGATGAAGGCATGCCGGGCTCCATAGCGCAGCACGACATCGAAGTCGCAATCCTTGAGCTGCTCGGGATGCGCGAAATTCAAAAGTTCGCAGGCCTTGCGATTGACGACGAGAATGCGATTGTGAGCATCCAGCATGAACAGGCCGTGCGTCATGTTGTTGAGCGCTGTATCGAACCTGTCGGCGATCAAGGATATCTCGCGCGACGCGATGACATTCTTATAGAGGAATTCACGCACGCCATTCGCCATCGCGCGCGTCGTCAGCCCGAACGGAACGAGCATGATGGAAACGATTGCCTTGTAAAGCTGCTGCGACATGAGACAGGCGATGATGATCGGCAGGCAACAGGCGAGCGTCTGCAGGTCGATGGCCTTCTGCGAACCGTAGTTTCGGCCGACGATCGACACCATCGAGGCCATGGTGACGGCGATGCAGATGAATTCCGCCAGCGGATCCTGCACGATCAGGATGGCGTAACCGCTGCCTATACCAAGAATGGCTGCCGTCGCCGCCGCGCCGATCACGTAGCGCGTTTCCCACATGGCGATGTCGGCCCGCGTGAAGCTATGCTTGTCGGCCGCGTCGAACAGCCTGAACGAATACATGCGCAAGCAGAAAACAGCGCCGAAAGCTACGCAAAGCAGGAGATAGATGTTCGCGCGCGTGCTCAGGAAAACGATGACATAAGTCAGAATGTGAACGAAAACCCCCGTAAAAAGCGTTTTACGGTTTCCGAAAAGCGAACTGACGAACGACAGATAAACATCCGTCGGCACGGTGTC
>JBCNPI010000205.1:0-11023 GCA_039593415.1 Rhizobium sp.
GATTGACAGCGCATATGCGCAATCCTCGCCTGGGTTGACCTATGGTCAAGTCCCGACTGCTGGGCAATGGAACGGCTACTTTGCGGCCAAGCAAGATGTTCTGGGTTATACTCCTCTGAACCAAGCGGGCGGCACCATGCTTGGTCCGCTGAAAACTGCTGCTCCCACGAACTCGGCGGCAGGGTTCTCTATCCTTCAGGGTGTGGCGCCCAATTCTCCGAATAACGGCGATATTTGGCTGACATCCACCGGTCTCTATTATCGGGCTGGTAATATCACATTTGGCCCCATCGGCGCAGGCACGATCACCGGTCCCGCAACAACTACCGTTGGGAATGTCGCCAAGTGGGGAAATACCAACGGTACCGCGCTTGTCGATGGCGGCGCTCTCGGAACTGCAGCTACCCAGAACACAGGCACCAGCGGGCACAATCTACCGTTCTTGGATGGCGCAAATACCTGGAGTGGAACGCAAACCTTCGTCGCTCCTGTATTGGGAACACCTGCCTCCGGCACCATGACGAACGTGACGGGCCTTCCGATCTCGACCGGCGTGAGCGGTCTCGGGACTGGCGTTGCAACGTTCCTTGGGACACCGACAAGTGCAAATCTTGCTGCCGCTCTGACGGACGAGACCGGGACGGGCGCGGCAGTCTTCGCGAACGCTCCATCATTCACGGCCCCGAGCCTTGGTGCGGCTACCGCGACATCTGTCAACAAGCTTGCGATAACAGCTCCGGCGACAGCCTCGACCTTTACACCGGCCAACAACTCAACTCTGACGACCACGTCTTCCACCTCCATCGGTCAAGGTCAGTATCTTGGTACGGCGACGAACGATAACGCTTCCGTAGGCAACGTTGGAGAGTTCATATCGAGCGAAATAGGATCGGGTTCGGCTGTATCCTTAACGACCGGCGTCTATGCAAACATCACTTCAATATCTTTGACTGCGGGTGATTGGGATATTTGGGGTGGGATTACCTTCGCGCCAGCTGGCACTACTGTAATGGGCAGCGCGGTAGCCACACTCAGCACGGTATCAGCAACCCGCCCAGCTACTCCAAATGGAGGGGCATTCAATCAGATAATAGCGACATTCACCACGGGACAAGGTCAAGTTCTTCCGACAGGAATGATGCGATTGTCGATAAGCTCTCCGACGACTGTGTATCTGGTTGCATTCTCAAACTTTACTACAAGTACCTGCTCAGCCTACGGCGGTATTTATGCCCGGCGAGTAAGATAACAGCCGATCATTCCAGTTTTGTCTCCACAATAGAAAACCTTGACGCGGCACTTGCCGCTTAATCCGACCACGCAAAACCCTTCTCGCAAAGCGCTCTAACCGGAGCGCTTTTCTGTTTTGAGGACATCAAATGCAGTCTTCTGGTAGCCCGTCAAAATTTCAACTCCCGTGGGCAAACAATGCTGGCTCGTCCTATATTAGAACGATTCCCATCACGTCCCAGATTGGCATCCTGAATGGTGCGGCATCCCTGGCTGATGGGTTCCCGCCACTAAACTTCCTGCCGGTCGGATCAGGAGGCGTTCCTCCCTTCGGGCAGGATATGAATGGAATTCTCAACCAGACGACGGCTAATCTTCAATGGCTGAATGCCGGCGGCATGTTTGCCTATGATTCAGTTTTTTCCACCGCAGTTGGTGGATATCCAGCGGGATGCATGCTCAAGAGTGCTTCTACAGTTGGCTTATTCTGGCTGAACACGGTCGACAATAACACGACTAATCCGGAAAGCGGCGGATCGAATTGGACGCCATTTTCCAACATTCATGGGTTTCAATCTTTTACTTCGTCAGGAACATTTACCGTCCCGGCCGGTGTTTATCTTCTTATCATTGAAGCCTGGGGCGCAGGCGGCGGCGGTGGCGGCTCACTGTCCACCACAGACAGCGGATCTGGCGGTGGTGGTGGTGGATACGGCATCAAGCGGCTCGCGGTAACGCCTGGACAAGTCATCACATTCACAATTGGTGCTGGCGGTACTGGTGGAACCAGCGGTGGTGGAACCGGCGGTACTGGTGGCAGTACGAATATTGCGGGTGTGATCGGTGTTGCGGGGGGTGCCGGTGGCCCGGGCGGTTCAACACCGATCGGATCAAGAACTCCCGGTGCGGGCGGCGCCGTTCCAACAGCAGACTTCGGAATTGGCGGCGGTCCCGGTTTTGGCTTTATCCAAACGTCTGGATTTGTCGCTGGCGGAGGCGGAGGTGATAGCCCGAGAGGCGGCGCTGGTGGCATCGGTAATAATGGCGCGGCTGGAGCTACTGGCGTTTTTCCCGGTGGTGGTGGTGGCGCGGCTGGCGCGGGTTCTGGTGCTCAAGCTGGTGGCGCTGGCGCTGGTGGTGCCATTATTTTCAACTATTGAGGAAGCAAAATGCGAAGCGCAATTGTTGAAAATGGCGTCGTCACGAACGTCATAATTGGCGAAATCGACGGCAGTATTGAGTGCGGCGATGACGTAAATATCGATTGGTCGTACAATGATGGGGCGTTTTACGCCCCGCCCGAGCCCGAGCCGACAAAAGATGATCTTCTTTCCTATGCCGCAGCCAAGCGATTTGGATTGGAAACAGGTGGCTACACCTATAACGGCCATCTGATTTCGACGGATCGAGACAGCCAGAGCAAAATCGGTAACGTGGCTCTTGCGGCAACAATCACCGGGTCTGCTTTTTCGACCAATTGGAAATGTGCTGACGGCACCTTCATTCCTCTCACGCAGGCGACTGCGATTGCCATGGCGACGGCGGTGATGACATTCATCAGCGCCTGCTTTTCCACAGAAGGCGCTCTTGCTGACCAGATCAATGCTGGGAAGGTGACAAGCAAAGCTCAGATCGACGCCGCTTCGTGGCCCGTCGCGCAGCTTAGCCAATAACCTGAAAGGCCACCGTTATGACCGATTACCAGCCGGCGAGCAATAATCTCACTGTGCTGTCCAATATATTGCTTGGCGTGACGGGACTTGCACTGCTGCAGGCCGTGACATTTTCCGATGTCAGAGCAGGATTGCTCGTTCCCACTTTAGCGCCCTTACGTGCAGACCTAACGGCCCTAGACACTACAAAAGATCAGTTTGCATATCTGGCGGAAGATGGGCGCCAGGGATTAATTCGCTGGAAAACGGGCGATTTTTCAGCCCAAGTCGCTAGCGATATCCTTCAGGGAATTTATTTCAAGGCAGACGCTATTGACGCAACAGTTGGAGCTTGGGCTCGTGATAACGATCCCAGAACGATCTATGCAAGTTGGTTTGGTTCCAAGGGTGACGGTGGCGTTACTGACAATACCCTTCCAATCAATCAGGCGCTTGCTCATCTCCCCCCGACGGGTGGAGAGGTCATTATAGGTCGTGGCCTCCATACTCACACCGGGCCAATTGTCCTTGGAGACGGGACTACAGGCGTTGTTTCTACAAGATCAGGTATGATCCTACGCGGCCAGGGTCAGCCGCCAATGCCAACGACAGTTTTCGGAACCTTTACGAATGAGCCTGCCACGGCGCTCATTTACAACGGAACAGTAGCCGGACCTCAAATCTCGCTTGAAGGCCCCCTAATGGGGTGGGGAGTCCAGAACTTATATCTCTCGGCCGGCGGCGTTGCTACAGCCAATATTAATGTCTTGTCATCGCAATTTGGTGACTGCCAAAATCTTACATTGGTGGGGTCTACCTGCGCGGCCATCAACTCGTCAACGCTAGAGGCCAATGTCGGCGGACTCCTCAATACAGATAGTTTGCTCAACCGTTGGGCAAACATCAACATTGTCACAGGAACGGCCGGTCTAGCGCGCGGCATCATCATCGCCGGTCGCGGAGAGGATGCTGTCGGTTCAAATACTGACTACAATCGCTTTACCAACGTCACCATCTGGAATGGGAATCCCGAAAATACAACCGCTGAGGGGGTTTATTTCGGGGCTTCCGATAGTAACCAGTTCCATGGTTTACATGTCATTGGGTTTGCGCCAGGGAAAGCTATTGTTTTTGATTATGGAGTCACCGCAGGCGGCGCATGGCCGGCGTCAAATCAATTCTGGGGAGTTGATCTCGGTGAATCATCTGTCTCCGTTCTTGGGGTTCCCGGGAATCTGGCACGGCCCAATGAGTTTTTCGGATCGATCGATACCAACGGCGGCAACTATCCGCGTGGCATACCAAACCTTTATACGGCCCTTCCGCAGGAAATTTACAACACCCTGCTTACAGAGCAGGCAGCAGCCATCGGTCTTCAGAACGCCTATCAGGTTCGCCAGGGAGGAATGTTCCGCGTCAGCTACTATCTGACGATCACGCAAGCCGGAACTGGCGGGACTCTTCAGGTTTTCGTCAATTATAATGACGGGCAGAATGTTGGAGTCGAGCAGGCATCGGCAACAGTACCCTCAACTGGCGGAGTTCTTGCCGGGGACTTTAAATGTGAGTGTGTTGCTCTTGGTGACTACGCATCCAACGAAATTCTGAAATGGCGCGTGGCATTTAACGGCGTGACAGGTAATCCGGTCTTCAAAGTACGCATCATTATCGAGAGGCTTTAAGCCAACGTTATTCGCTGCGGCTCGCTGCTCGGCAATCTCTTCCCGAGCAAAGAATGCGTCGCTGCTGCGATTGGCATTTCAATAAAAATAAAGCTCATCTTTCCAACTATTGCGACGATCGGAAAACTGACCAAGAGAAATAGAATTGTCTGCTCATGGCCTGTGCCGAGATGATCGATACAATCAACGAGTATAGTCATCACGACCCAATGCCAAAGATAAATGCTATAGCTTGCGTCTCCGGCGTTCAGTAGAAATCTGGGCAGTTTGATCGTCATTGACTCTTCCGTTGCGACTAACCCATAGATTAGGAGTGCCGCTGGCATCCCATACCCGAAAATTCGATAAGCAGCGACCTGTCCAGGCGCTACTAGCGGTAAGAAGACGGCGGTTGCTAAAATCCCGCCAGCGCCTAAAACCATAGCCAATCGGGACGAGGATCTTATTTCATTGAGGTGGAGCAGTCCGACGATGGCGCCGAAAACGAATTCAAGCATGACGTTGGTGCCAAAGCGAGAATATGGAATGGCCCCGTATTTCTGAGCAAAGACAACGGCAACAATCGAGAAACATATGAGCATGGTCCTGTTGCCCGTGTCCTTTGGTAACACAATCACAGCGATTGCCATCATCAGGTAGAATCTTACCTCGAAAATGAGCGTCCATGATATCGGTACGGCCTTCGCCGTGTCGTAGAGAATCGCCGTTAGGATGACATTGTATCCATCCACTGAAACACTCGGTTCCCCCCACACGATGGCGATGAGAAGCACAACCCAAAATAACGGAAATATACGGAAAAACCGTCGCGCCAGGAAATCACACACTTCGGCAAGCCGATTGTTTCGTCTAGGTCGGCTCGTGGCGACCACCATAATGAACCCGCTGATGACAAAAAATATATCGACGCCAAAGGATTCAATGGTTTCCTGAGAATATCGGGCCATCGATACCCACGGTTCTAGCTTGCCGGAAATGATAGCGGTTATTCCGATAAAGTGACCAATGACGACGAACCATGCAGCAACGCCTCGAAGTGCTTGAATCGTTCTAACTTCGCTCTTGATCATGGCAGCTCCACAGTCGCGTCGCGGTTGAACATTGTTCTGATATGTAACCGTAGGCGTTGTCAAGGTCGGGGCTAATCACGTTTCAAGGATAACCATGGTCGCTTCGGCGGCCTTTTTTATTGGAGCCTACAATGCGTCTCTCTCCCAACGGCGCAGCCGACATTCGGCTGCACGAAGGCTTTTCCGCGTCCTGCTATCCTGATCCAGGCGGCGTGTTGACGATCGGCACGGGGTTCACATGGGCATCATCGTCCTTTCGTGAATGGTGGGCGAAGAACCGACCCGGTCAAACCTTTGGCCTTGGCGCAACGATGACAAGGGCGGAATCGGATGCCGTCCTGCAACTGGTTTCCGACGAGGAATATGGCGCGGCGGTCAATAAGTTCCTGACTGGCCGCATGACGCCTCAGACCGTTTTCGATGGCGCAACGTCGGTCGTATTCAACTGTGGGGCAGGGGCTCTCGCTTGGACATGGGCGATGGCGATCAAGGCGGCGGAATATGATCTTGCAGGGACAAGACTGCTCACCACGGCAGTAACCCAGAACGGAAAAGTTCTTGCTGGCCTCGTTGCTCGACGGAAGGATGAGGCCCGGCTGATCTCGCAAGGCATCTACGCCAGCGGCGGCGCAGGAGCGACGATGCCGGATCCGGCGATGGCAGACGGCATCCTTGAACGCGGCGAGAGAGGTGCTTCCGTCCTTCAGCTTCAACAGCGCCTTGTCGCCAAGGGGTACAAGCCCGGCAATCCGGACGGCATCTTTGGATATGGCACTCAATCGGCGGTCTTGGCCTTCCAGCGCGCTTCCGGACTCTCGGCCGATGGTGTTGCCGGCCCCAAGACGCTTGCGGCCCTAGCGGCTTAAGACCGACCGCGCGGCTCGCGGACCATCCTCAACATCAAAGGACAATCCCATGCGCATCATTAGCTTGGTGGCCGTAGCCGCCATGACGATCTCGCTCGGCTCCTGTGCAGCCCTGCAGAAGCTCTCCAGCACTGAAGTTCCCTATAGCTCCATCCTCGTCGCCGCAAATGGCGTGGATGCGGCGGAAACCACGGCGAAAAACTATATCGTGCTCTGCACGCCAAATCCGGCCCCGAAGGGCTGCGATGACACTCTGATCAAGAACAAGATCGTTCCGGCCGTCAAGAATGCTCGTACGGCCCGCGATGCTGCTCTTAAATTCGTCATCGACAATCCGAATGCAACATTTGGGCCAGCGACTCTGACGAGCGCTGTCTCCACCGCCGTTGCAACGCTGCAGACGATCCTCACCCAGAATAACATCTCCTCGAAGTAACAGGAGCCTCCGATGAACATCCAGCTCATCGCATCCCTTCTCACGATGCTGCTTTCCGTCATCCCGCAGATGACCAATTCTCAGACGATCAACAGCGTCGTCACATGGCTTGAACAGCTCATCCCGACGCTTGTTCAGGAATACACCAACCTCCTGCCGATCGTGAAAAACATCATCGGTCTGCTGAAGCAGAATTCGGCCGTCACACCCGATCAGCTTTCCCAGCTCCAGGCTCAGGAAGCCGTGATCGACAAGGCATTCGAGGACGCTCTTGCGGCCTATCTCGCCAATCATCCCGATCCGGCTCCTGCCGCTTCTGCCAGTTGAAGCTCCAGCAAAGGAAGCCCTGAAAATGGCTGACACCCAACTTCAAATCAAAGCCCAGATGGCCGATGCGGTGACCTCGGCTGTCTCCAATCCCAAGGTCCAGGCTGAGCTTTCCGCCGTACCGGCGATCATCGATGCCCTGACGCCCGTAGTCGATGCCATCCTGCATTCGACTAACAATGAGCCGTGGTGGCAGTCCCGCATCATCTGGGGCCAGATCATCACGGCGGCCGGTCTCGCAGCGGCAGGCTTTGGCGTCACTCTGAACGCCAGCACGCAAGAGCTTCTTGTCTCCTTGGCAGTTCCTCTCGCCGGTATCGCTGTCACGCTTTACGGGCGCCTGAGAGCCAAGAAACCGCTCGGCTCGTGACCGCACGCCTCCAACTTCTCGGAGCCATAGTCTTCATAGCCACGCTGGCGGGGTTTCTCCTCCTGGCGTGGCATTCCATTTCAATCCCATAGGGCGATTTCAATGTATCAATTTAAAGGGCGGCACTCATGAACGGGCCAGTGACTTGGGAGACCCTTTCATGGGTTATAGGTGTATGCTCCATCGTTGGAGCGATCGTTTCGGGTTTCCTCTGGAAAATCCATTACGACATCAACGCTGTCAAAAAGGAAGCCGCAGATGATGCGGAGGCCAATGCAAAAGAGCTGGCCACTCATAAGATTCACGTGGCCGAGACCTATATTTCGAAAGCCGGCCATCGGGAGACCACCGACCAGATCCTTCGAGCGATCGAGGGATTAGGCGGTAGGATCGATACCCTGTTCACAGGCCGCCGTTCCCGTGGTTCTTCGGAGTGACGGCCCATGCCAACAGTTCCTTATTCGGATGCTGAATGCATCCAGGCAGTCCAACTGCGTTCCCAATTTGAAACCAACCAAGAAGCAGCAAAATCCATTGGGAAGGAATGGAAGTGGCTTGATCGTCGCGTAAAAGAGGCGGTTAAGCGAGGTTTCGCCGAGCCGGTCTTCGGGTCAGGAATCAGGGTCATGGATGGCTTTGAGGTCACGCGGGTTAATGTCGGGCCTCGGGGAACAACTGTCGAGCAGAAGCCACGCCGTGGCGCTCCAGTTGAACTTCTCAAGGGCCACCAGATACGAGAACAATCCATTCTCTCCGATGCAGAGGGAAGGGAAGTTCTGAAATGGTCAAAGACCAAAGAGGCAGAGCGCTCGCCTGAAGAGACGGCTCAAATCATCCGTGCAGCGTTTGAGAACTTCACGCCAGCGGCCCCCTATATCCTCCCTCCGCAAGACAATGACGACGAACGGCTGACAGCCTATATCCTTTGTGACTGGCATGTCGGTCTTTTCGCCTATGGAAAGGAAACGGGCGGTCCTGATTGGGATCTGTCCATCGCTCGCAAAGTGCTCTCCGAAGCCATGCGCGAAATTGTCGAGACGTCTCCCCCAAGCGCAAATGCCATTATTCTCGGGCTGGGCGACCTTCTTCATGCCGACAACAGCCGCAATCAGACGGAACGGTCAGGGAATGTCCTTGATGTCGACACGCGATATTCCAAGTGCCTGGAAACCGTCTGTGATCTGCTGGTGGAGACATCAGAGCTGATCGCGGCCAAGCATCGCCATGTCGAGGCGACTTTCAAGCCCGGCAATCATGATGAGAACAGCACTAGCGGCATCCGGCAGGCTCTTCGCATGTACTGGAGAAACCAAGAGCGGGTTCAGGTCGATACCTCTCCAGACCCGTTCTATTGGCGCCGGTTTGGGGTAAATCTCATTGGCGGCACGCATGGCGACAAAGCCAAGATCCCCGATCTTCCATTGATTATGGCAAATCGCCGCAAGGATGACTGGGCTGCCTCATCAACCCGGCACATGCATTCTGGCCATATTCATCATGACACAGAGCGCGAGATCGGCGGCGTGAAAGTATACTCACATCGTGCCCCAGTCGCCCAAGACGCTTTTCATGCTGCTCACGGCTATCTGGCCGGTCGCTCGGTCAAAAGCTTCACCTACCATTCTCAAAAAGGCTCACGAGGCCATTCGGAAGTTGAGATCTGACCGGCCAGCGCTGCGGACATTGCTCTGGCTGCTCCTCCTTTGCCTCATCCTGATCATTCTGCGGAAAGGCCCCAAACATGAGCCAGATGCACGGCCCAGACGTTCGGGTCAAAGTCGCGATGGACGGCGATAAGCCGGTTCGCGAGCTATGGGTGCGAGGTGAAAACCTTGGCCCAGTATCTTTTCTATGGATTCTGTATACCGGTTTGGCGTTCCTCGAAACCCTGCAATTCAGATGATTGGTGATCGCGCCTGTCCGAAATGCCACGGGTCCGGTCTCGTCCGTACCCAAAACGGTTCTCGCTATAAGATCACCGTCTGCGATTTATCCCCATCCGACGATGAATCGGACCCAAAAGGGATAATCGCCCAACCGAAGCCCGCGATCAAATCGCCCCGCCTTTAGGCTTCGTTAAATCTCCAGCTCTGATTTTTGGTAGTCGCAAGCTCTGTCGAATTCCACGACAGGTATGCCAGCCGCACGAGCGCGCCGGATCATGTCAGCCGTTCCCCTGCCGCCGCCAAAGGCTAGGACGATGTCCGGCTTTCCCTCGTCAAGCATTTTCTGATTTCTGATCGGGCCGGCGGCTTTGCCGTATTTCTTCCAGTCGGCCATGAAGACGCGTTTTCGCACTCCCCACACGTCTGCCCATTCCTCGGCAAGCGTATCAGCACCTGTCGCCCCGCCAACGATGATTATGTGCTCCGAGACCTCTGTAACCTTTGGCGCTCGATAATCTTTCAGCGCTAGGGATATCCGCTCTCGGTTGGCGTAATCTCTCCCTCCGCAGACCAAGACCCTCATTTTGGCGTCTCCAGTGCTGCGTCGATCATTTCCTCCCATTTGCAAAGTGTCGACTCGTAGAAATCGCCCCGCGCTAGCATTCCATCGGTCGGCTCTCGTATTGCTTCAATGGCTGCCTTAGCCAACTCATCCCAGATACGAGCTAGAGGCTGTCCTATCAGTTCTCGACGCCGCTCTTCCATCGCCTTGGCGGCGCGCTCTATCATCGTCATTGGTGGTCTCCTTCAGATTTTCGATCTGCGCAATTTCGCTAATTGCCGAGGGAAATATGTTCTTGGGGAATTGCTGTTCCATGAGCATAAGGCGGTTCCCTTTTCAGGATCAACGCTGATTACCTTGACCTGATAGCAGGCCATTTTTCGTATATGCGTATTCCCTTGCTTTACTTTATGGCAGTCCCACAAGACATCGCCATCTTTGATAGTTTTGAAAGATACCATCCTCATGTCCTCGTTGGGGTTCAATAGGCCTTGATTGATGTTCCGCCGAACCATGCGGATTTTGCTTTCTTGTTGGAAAGCCGCCTCGTGGTTCTGGCTATCGGTTCGCGTCGGTGATTCGGAGAGCGAACCTCCGGCGTCTGCCGCCATGTCAGTTTTCCGCTTCCCCAATCGCGCTTTTCGAAGGAAATGCTTATCCTCTGATATTGCTTCACCGTAGCCTCCTAGAACATTACGGAACGGCGGCGGTAACTAGCGGTAACGCAGATCAGCCAAGTAGCCGATTTTCCATTAAGATTTGTCGCATGAGCGTTAACCACTTGTTAACCATATGAGCGGTACACAGGATCAACGATTTATTCACATAGATGACCAAAGTGCTAACAGACGCTCGTTCGATCCGTATCAAGGGCCGCTCTTTTCTTGCGGTCATGCTTTCACCGGATCTTCCGCTGGACCAGTGGTTGATCAGGCTTGACGA
>JBCNPI010000206.1:0-10993 GCA_039593415.1 Rhizobium sp.
GTCATCACGAGCGGGACGATCATCCACGCAAAGAGAAGCAGAACCGAAGGCGCCATCATGACGCGTGCGGTGGAACGGGTGTGCAACGTTGCCATGGCAAGTACCGACCTATCTTTGAACAGGAGGAGTTGGCCGCGGGCCGGCTGAAACGAAAAGAGCCGCCAAGGGCAATTCGGGCGCTCGGCGGCCTAGGGGAAAGCAGCACTCGAGAGGTGTGCCGCTTTCCGTAGTTTCAAAGGCCCTTACTTCGGGTAGCCGGCCTTCTTCATTTCGCGTTCCGTCAGCTGCTGCGCAGCTTTCAGAGCCTGATCGACCGAGATCTGGCCGGCAAGAGCGGCCGAGAACTGCTGGCCGACAGCCGTGCCGATGCCCTGGAATTCAGGGATAGCGACGAATTGGACGCCGACATAGGGAACAGGCTTCACGGTCGGATGCGTCGGATCAGCCGAGTTGATCGAGTCGAGCGTCATCTTGGCGAAGGGAGCTGCCTTCTGATAGTCCGCATTCGCATAGAGCGACGTACGGGTGCCAGGAGGTGCATTCAGCCAGCCTTCCTTCTGAGCGACAAGGTTGGTGTATTCCTTGCTGGTTGCCCAGGAGATGAACTTCTCTGCTGCTTCCGTCTTCTTCGACGAAGCGGGGATGGCGAGGTTCCATGCCCAGAGCCAGTTGCCGCGCTTGCCGAGACCCTTGTCCGGCGCCAGAGCGAAGCCGACCTTGTCGGCAACCTTGGATTCCTTCGGGTCGGATACGAAAGAGGCTGCAACCGTTGCGTCGATCCACATGCCGCACTTGCCGGATTGGAACAGAGCCAGGTTTTCGTTGAAGCCGTTGGACGATGCGCCCGGAGGGCCGGCATCCTTCATCAGCTTGACGTAGAAGTCGAGCGTCGCCTTCCACTCCGGCTGGTCGAACTGTGCCTTCCACTTCTCATCGAACCAGCGGGCGCCGAACGAATTCGACATCGCCGTCAGGAACGCCATGTTCTCGCCCCAGCCTGCCTTGCCGCGAAGGCAGATACCGTAGACCTCATGGTCCTTGTCGGTAATCTTGCGGGCTGCATCGGCGATGAAATCCCAGGTCGGCGCGTCCGGCATCTTCAGACCGGCCTTGTCGAACAGGTCCTTGCGGTACATCACCATCGAGCTTTCGCCATAGAACGGTGCCGCATAGAGCTTGCCGTCGGTCGTCAGACCGCTGCGAATGGCCGGGAGAAGGTCATTCACGTCGTAGTCCTTGTCGGCGGAAAGCTTGTCGAGCGACGCAAGCCAGCCGAGCTTGCTCCAGATCGGCACTTCGTAGGTGCCGATGGTCAGCACGTCGTACTGGCCGGCCTTGGTAGCGATGTCGGTCGTAACCTTCTGGCGCAACACGTTTTCTTCAAGCGTGACCCATTGCAGGTCGATACCGGGGTTCTTGGCTTTGAAATCGTCCGTAAGCTTCTGCATACGGACCATGTCGCCATTATTGACCGTCGCAATCGTGAGGGTTTCGGCAGACGCCAGGCCGGCGAACATCAGAGCCGAGCAGGCGCCCAGCAGTAAAGTTTTCAATTTCATATCTTCCTCCCAGAAGATTAAAAATGAGCATTCGCTTTGCTCGTGGGCAATTACTCACTTGTTGCGACAAAATGTCAATGCAGATTCGTTGCTGCATTGCCGAGCAAGCGGCCTATCCTTTTGTTTCCACTGGTTAAATTTTTTGCTCAATCCATGAGCAAAAACTCGGCAGCTGCCTCGTCGGTGATCAAACCATTGACCTGTCGGCCGACAACCGCCGCCTTGATCGCCTGGAATTTGCGCCGGCCTTTGGCGATTCCGATGACGCTGCAGGTATCCCGCGACGGCAAGGGCGCACTCGCGACGCGCTCGTTGACATCATCAGGCATGAGCCTGCCGTTCCCATCGAACACCCATCCGCAGATCTCGCCCGCAGCGCCTCGATCCATCAGTGCCAGCATCTCATCCTTTTCAAGGAAACCGTCGAGGCAGAGCGGCGCTTCCACGCCCATCTCGCCGATGCCGACGAAGGTCACGTCGGCCTGGGCGCTGATATCAAGCGTCGAGCGCACCAGCGCCTGCGCATGCAGCAGCTCGCGCTCCTCTGCGGAAGACACCAGCACCGGCAGCGGCATCGGAAAGTGCCGCGCCTTGACGACATCGGCCATGCTGAAGATGACGTTGTAGTAGGCGGCCGAACCGTCCGGGCCGATATTGCCCGTCAGCGACACAACCCGGTGCTGCAGACATTCGATCGCCGGCAGCTGATCGACCGCAGCCTTCAGCGTGCGCCCCGTGCCGATCGCCAGCACGATCGGGTCGCTGCGCCGCAGCCAGCGCTCGATTTCGGCAGCACCTGCTTCGGCAATGCCGATGGTGGAGGATGTGCTGTCCGGATCGCTCGGCACGATATCGACATGCCGCAGATTGAACTTCTTCTTGAGCTCAGCCGCATATTCCATGCAGACGGCGATCGGATGATCCAGCCGGACCTTGATCAGCCGTTCCGCGACGGCGAGCGAAACCAGCCTCTGCGCTGACTGGCGGGATATTCCCATGGCAACGGCGATCTCATCCTGCGTGCGACCAGCGACATAATAGAGCCATCCGGCCCGCGCCGCATCATCCAGCCGCCCTTGGGAATCCAGCTTCTTCGCCATCGCATTCCTTTATCGAAACAGCGCCCGTTCCCCGATACGTTGTCCGGAGCCCGGATACGCCGGCCGGCTCACTCAGTCTCTGGCGGGATGACGCCCTTGGTCAAGGTGAAACAACCGTAGAAACGACGCTCACCGGTCTGAATCACGCAAAACGCGTCCTTGGCTCGCTCGTAGAAGGCAAAGCGCTCGACCGGCGTCAGCGGCCAATGCTTGCCCTCGGCCTTGTCGATCGCGGCCTGGACTTCGCGCTGCACCTGCGGCACCTCATCTGGCGCACCAACCACTTCCATGCGTGCCGCCGCATCGTCGATGAAAGTGTCGAGCGGCATCAGCGACAGGATTGCCGCAACCGCTTCGGCAGACGACACGTTGTCGATGCGCAGCAGCTCGCCCAGAACCGTCTGGCTTGCCACCGATTCAGCAGGGAAATTCGTATCGACAACGGCGAGCATATCGCCATGCCCCATGGATTTGAGTGCGTAGAGCACATCCGCATTCAACAGCGGCGAAATTCCCTTCAGCATGATCGAGCATCCTCCGATAGCTTATGGCGGCCGTTCTCAGGCCGCTTTGTTCTTCGCGCAAACAAGTAACCACCGCGTTCGTGCCTGTCCATAGGTGCCGGGAACGTTTTCGGCAGGCGAGCGGAGCGGGAACTGTGCATCCACGCATGGCTTATTTCAGCCGTTATTGACCCGATAGGTCCGTCGGCATTAACTGAAGCGCGTTTAATGGTTGAGAGGTGCAGGTGCGCATTCTTCTGGTAGAGGATGACGATACGATCGGCAGTGCGGTTCGCGAACACATTGCGACCGGTCCTCATGCCGTCGACTGGGTCAAGAACCTGACCGATGCCGAGGAAGTCACCCGTGCCGTGCAATATGGCCTCATCTTGTTGGACCTGCAGCTTCCGGATGGCAGCGGCATCGATTTTCTCAAGCGCCTGCGCCGCAAGCCCGACGAAACGCCCGTTATCATCCTGACGGCGCGCGACCAGATTTCCGACCGAATCGAGGGTCTGAACAGCGGCGCCGACGACTACCTCGTCAAGCCTTTCAATCTGGGCGAACTTACGGCTCGTATCCTCGCGGTCGCCCGCCGCTATGCCGGCAGCCCGCAGCCGACCCTCCGCTTTGCCGATCTCGAAATCGATCAGCCGCAGCGCCGCGTCCGGCTGGCGGGCAAGGATGTGATTCTGACCGGACGCGAATGGGCCGTGCTCGACCTTTTGATCACGCGGCCAGGCGCGATCGTATCGAAGGACAAGATAGAGGAAGCGCTCTATGCCTTCGGTTCGGAGATCGAGAGCAATACGGTGGAGGTCTATGTCAGCCGCCTGCGCAAGAAGATTGGTAGGGACCGCATCCGAACGGCCCGCGGCGTAGGCTATTGCCTGGGTGAGCGATGACTGAGCGCAAGGAACCCAGCCGCTCCAGCATCACCCGCCGCCTGATCACCGCGCTCACCGGCACCGTCGTCGTCTTCTGGCTGATCGCGGTGGGGATCGGCGTCCATGTCGTCACCAAGGAGCTCGCCGAAACCTTCGATGGCGCATTGCAGGAAACCGCCGAACGGCTGATGCCACTGGTTCTCGACGATCTCGCCAACCGCAGCCCCTCGGGCGATCCGCAAAGCCTCGAGGAACTGAACAAGGGACTGAACCGCGAATATCTGACCTATCAGGTGCTCGATGCGAACGGCAAGGTCATCCTGCATTCCCATGATGCCCCGGCGACGGCCTATGAGGTGCCACTGAAGATCGGCTTCCATACTACGCCGCGCTATCGGATCTATACGGAATCGTCGGCGGACGGCACGATCTTCCTGCACGTTGCCGATGCCTTCAAGAACCGCCGCGAAGCATCACGCGAAAGCGGCGTTGCCCTGCTCTGGCCGCTGCTTGCCCTCATCCCCGCCAGCATCGTCGCCATCGGCATCATTGTTGGCCGATCTCTGCGGCCGATCGACCGCCTGCGGTCGCAAATCGCCACCAAGGACGGTGGCAACATGGCGCCGCTCGAGAGCGAAACGCTGCCGCTCGAACTGCAGCCGATCGCCCGCTCCGTCAACCTGCTGCTTGAACGCCTGCGCCTCGCCCTTGAGGCTGAGCGCGAATTCACCGCCAACAGCGCCCACGAGCTACGCACCCCGATTGCGGGCGCACTCGCCCAGACCCAGCGGCTGATCGCCGAGCTGCCGCAGGGACAGTTGACCGAACGCGCCGGCCGCATCGAGGCGTCGCTCTCAAATCTTAGCCGGCTGGCGGAAAAGTTGCTGCAGCTCTCCCGCGCCCAGGCCGGCATAGGCACGGGGGACAAGCCTGCCGACCTGATAGCCCTCATCGAAACCGTCATAGGCGATTATGATCGCGATACCGGCACGGCCGGACGCGTCGTGCTTGAAAACGAAACGACGAAGAAACTGATCCGAAACATCGATATCGACGCGTTCGCCATCGTCATGCGCAACCTCATCGAAAATGCGCTGATCCACGGCCCGGCCGACGGCGAGGTGACCGTCAGCGTCGAAGACAGCGCCGTTCGCATCATCAACGGCGGCACCGTGCTTTCCAAGGATGAACTTGCCGGCCTCAAGAAGCGCTTCTGGCGCGGCAAGACCAAAGCCGCGGGCTCCGGCCTCGGACTCTCGATTGTCGAACGCATCGTCGGGCAGATCGGCGGACAGATCGATCTTCTGTCGCCGGCCACCGGCAGGACCGACGGTTTCGAAGCCAGAATTACCCTGCCATCGGGTTGAGCGCGGTTCCATGTCCTGCAAGGATTGATCTTGCAAAGAGCGGCAAAGGGTGCGAGCAAGGCCGCATATTTCCAGCGGGTCGGCATCATGGTCGTTTCCTTCGACATCGGCGGCAGCGCCATCAAAGGCGGAATCGCCCACACCATGACGGACATCGTGCCGCTGGCGCGGCGCCCGACGCCCAGGCACGATTTCGCCGAGTTCGTCGCTGCCCTGCGGGAGGTGATTGGCGAAGCGGCCGAGAAGCCGGATTGTCTCTCCTTCTCCATCGCCGGTGTCATCGATCCTGATACGCAGGCGCTCACCTGCGCCAATATTCCCTGCATTCATGGCCGTCGCCTCGCCGCCGATCTGGAAGCGGAACTCGGCTACCCCGTACTGATCGCCAACGATGCGGATTGCTTCGCCATGGCAGAAGCCATGTCCGGCGCAGGTCGCGGCCATCGCATCGTCTTCGGCGCCATCCTCGGCACGGGCGTCGGCGGCGGCCTCGTCGCGGACGGCCATCTTGTCAACGCTGCCGGCGGCTTTGCCGGGGAATGGGGCCATGGCCCCATCATCGCCTCCTTCGCCGGCAACCCCCCCGTCGCCATTCCCGCCTATCCCTGCGGCTGCGGCCAAAAGGGCTGCGTCGACACGGTAGGCGGCGCCCGCGGCATGGAACGGCTGCACAAGACACTTCACGGCCTGGAACTCTCCAGCGAAGAGATCATCGGCGAGTGGCTCAAGGGTGAAAGCCGCGCGGAACGCACGATCGACGTCATGGTCGATCTGGTCGCCTCGCCGCTTGCCCTGACAATCAACATAACAGGCGCGACCATCGTCCCGGTCGGCGGTGGCCTTTCCAACGTCGAGCCGCTCCTTGCAAGGCTGGACGAGGCCGTGCGCGCCCGCATCCTGCGCAAGTTCGGCCGGCCTGTCATAGTCCCAAGCGAGTGCAAGCTAGAACCTGGCCTCATAGGCGCCGCGCTGCTGGGCCAGCAACATGCCAGGGAGCGCAGCCATGCTCCTTGAGGTCTGCGTCGAGGATATCGCCGGCCTCAAGGCCGCTGTCGATGGCGGCGGTGATCGTCTTGAACTTTGCAGCGCGCTCCCGCTCGGAGGGCTGACGCCGAGTGCCGGGCTGATGGAGGCCGCGGCGAAGATGCCCGTTCCAGCCTACGCCATCATCCGCCCGCGCGCCGGCAGCTTCGTCTATTCCCCTGACGAGCTTGAGATCATGAAATCCGATATCGACGCGGCGCGCGCCGCCGGGCTGCCGGGCGTCGTGCTCGGCGCTTCCCTGCCGGACGGGCGGCTGGATTTCGACACGCTTGCCACCCTGACTGCTCATGCCGAAGGTCTCGGCACGACTCTGCATCGCGCCTTCGATCTCGTGCCCGACGTCGAGGAAGCCATCGGCATGGCTATATCCCTCCGCTTCGAGCGCATCCTCACCTCCGGCGGCGCCAAGACCGCGGCAGAGGGCGTCACCATGCTCGAACGGGCGATTGCCGCTGCCGCCGGCCGGATTTCCATCATGCCCGGCTCCGGCGTGACACTGGCGACGGTCGGCCAGCTATGGCCGCGGCTTGATATCAGCGAGATCCACGCATCCTGCTCGGCAACCACCTCGGAAATGGACGAGCACGTCATCGCTCTCGGCTTCTCGACGCCGTCGATCCGACGCACGGATGCCCCAACCGTCAAGGCGCTCAAGGCGTATTTCGCCTAGAGCAATTGCAGGAAAAGTGCGGTTTCCCATCCGGAATTGCGTAGAGACAAAGGGACAGAGCGTTTTCGCGATTCGAAGAAAAGCGGAAAGGCTAGAACATGCCGTGTAGGAATGGCCGGCGGCTTCGGAAAATGGCAAGTAGAAAGCTGAAGACTTCAAGCACGGGAAGCGGATCGAAAAGATCGTGATGTGCTTTGAGCAACGTCATGAATTGACAAAGAAACATTAGGATGATCAATCCTTCATAAACGCATATGCTGTAGCCATGGATTGGCTGCGCAACATACAGTTATTGCAGCAGAGCAAGTTTCCTCGGGAGTAGCTGTGATCTGAATCATGTCGGTGGCGCCACCTCGCAAAAAAAGCAAGACTGTCTTCTGGATTGCGGCTGTTGTCATTGGTTCGATCATCCTGGCAACCGCACTCCTGGCCAACGACATGCGTAATCTGCGGGCGCTGGATAGCCGCTATCATTTCAATCTGTTCCCGGCACCGCAGCAACAGGAGGCATCTTCGCCGCCGAAGACTGCGCCGGAACAGAAGCCCGCACAGGCTGCAATGCCTCGGAGTACCGCGCCGGCAGCGCAGACCGAAACCCTGAAACGCAACCGGGTAAAGTCGGCGGCTGCCGCCAAACCACCTGCCGCAAAGAAATCCCATCTGCTGGACGAGCCCCTCGACGCGCTGCTGAGCGCCTTCGTGCGAAGCTGGCGGATATCCGGCCAGACGCTTTGCGCCGATCTCCAGAAGTTCGGCCTGTCCGTGGGCGAATGGCGGCAAAGCGAGCTGGGCGCCGGCACCTCGGAATGCAGCTATGCCGTCCAGAAGGGCGCTTATGGCGATCCCAAGGCGGCTTCCTTCTTCATCATCGCCAGGGGCAAACCATCGGGCGAAATTGATGCCATCCGCATCAAAGTGATCATGCCCGACAATGACGATGGAAAGGCCATTGCCGGCACCTTTGTCGATACCGTCGTCCTGTTGCTGAACGAGACCCATTGGCTGGACTTTCAGGCCGCACTGGAGGCGATCGGCAAACTGCAGGACGTGACATTGCAGGCCTTCGGCGCCAAGCTTGCCTTCTTCAAGGAATTCCAGAGCAACAACAATTTCAACCTTCAGCTGGAATTGCGGAGAACGTCGCCGGAGCAGCTCCGAACCGCGATCGTCTTCGACAAGGCGCGCTGGACATTGCCCTCGCCCCCTTCCACCAACTGAACATTAGCGCTCCTCGGGCATTCCAAAGGCCCGGTACTTGTTGCGCTGCGCCATGGATAGTGCTCATATAGGTAACGATTCCGAAGGTCGGCGGATCACCGGCTGGCACTATCATGTTTCCCGAGAGCACGGCGCGGTTTCCGAAGGGATTCATGCAAATCGTCAAACACGCCGACACCTCCCGTCGGGCGTTGGAAAGTCATTGCATTTCATGGATTCGACAGATCCCAACCCGCAGGGTCACACTTTCGCGGTCGAACGTAACCCCCGTCTGCGCTACATCATCCCCGCCGTCGTCGCCGTAGCCTTCCTGATGGAACAGCTCGACTCGACCATCCTCATCACCGCCGTTCCCGATATCGCCAAAAGCCTCGAGACGACCCCGCTGCGCATGAACCTAGCCGTCACGACCTATATTCTGACGCTCGCCATGTTCATCCCGGTGAGCGGCTGGTTCGCCGACCGGTTCGGCGCACGCCGCATCTTCGCCCTCTCGCTCTTTATCTTTACGTTCGGCTCGATCCTCTGCGGCCTCGCAACCAGCCTGCCGATGTTGATTGCGACGCGAGCGCTGCAGGGCTTCGGCGGCGCGATGATGACGCCGGTCGGGCGCCTTATCCTCATTCGAAGCTTTCCGCGCAGCCAGCTCGTGACTGCCATGACCTACATGACCTTGCCTGCTGTCATGGGGCCTGTCATCGGGCCGGTGCTCGGCGGCTTCCTGACGACTTATCTTTCCTGGCGCTGGATCTTCTGGGTGAACCTCCCCTTCGGCATCATCGGCATGGCCATGGCGCTGCGCTACATCGAGGATACAAAGCACGACGCGGCGATCAAATTCGATTTTCCCGGCTTCGTCATGGTCGGCCTCGGCTGCGTGCTGCTGCAATACGGAATCGAGAATATCGGCCGTCCGACCATTCCTACCTGGGCCATTTTCCTCGTTCTCGGCGCAGCCGGTCTGCTGCTGGCAGGTTTCATCCGCTATGCGAGAACGGCGGAATCGCCGGCCGTGGATCTTACGCTGTTCAGGCTGCGCACCTTTCGCATCGGCACGCTTGCCGGCGGCATCTGCCGCGTCGGGCTGAACGGCGTGCCCTTCCTGCTGCCCCTGATGCTGCAGGTCGGATTCGGCCTGAGCCCGATCATCTCTGGTACGCTGACCTTCGTCAGCGCCCTGAGCGCCCTCGCGGTGCGGCCGGTCTCGGCAAAACTGCTGAAGCTCTATGGCTTCGATCGCATGCTGACCTGGAGCGCCGTGTTCGGCGCCGCCATCGTCGCCGGCTTCGCATTGATCACGCCCGATACGCCGCACTGGTTCATTATCGTCTATGTCTTCATTTTCGGGCTGGCGCGGGCCGGACAGTTCATGACGTCCAATACGCTATCCTATTCCGATACGCCGGCGGCACAGCTCAGCCGTGCGACCAGCTTGGGCGGTGTGCTGCAGCAATTGAGCGTCAGTTTCGGCGTCTCCGTCGCCGCCATGCTTCTGGGACTGGTGACTTTGGATGGATCGCCGCTAACGCCGGACAAGTTCCATCTGGCCTTCCTGCTGATGGCGGTCATACCACTGCTCGGCATACCCGGCTTCCTGAAATTGCAGCCTGAGGATGGCGTGCAGGTGAGCGGCCATCAGCGCCAGTCGAAAAAGCGATCATAGGGATCACGGTGTCTACGCAGCAAGCGCCGAAGAACGTGGATGCACGAGATGATCGCGAAGCACCGCGCCGGAGCGGTCGACCTCCTGCATCAGCACGTCATAGCTCCATAGGTCCGCCAGGTGCTGCAACACGCGCTTTGCATCCATATCGTCCAGCAGCGCGCCATTCAGCACCGTATGCTTCAGCAAGAGCCGCCTGTCACCGGCAAGATCGACATCGATGATTTCGATATGGGGATCGATCCAGCCAACATCATATTGCCGCGACAGTTCCCGCCGAATACGCCGGTAGCCGCGCTCATCGTGAATGGCGGCAACCCTCAAGCCCTCTTCCTCTTCGGGATCGTCGGTCAGCTGGAAGATGCGCATCTTGCGCATCAAGTGCGGGCTCAGAAACTGCGCCACGAAACTTTCGTCGCGATAATTCGCCCAGAGATCGCGCAGCACCGCCATGGCGTCGCCAGTGCCGGCGATCTCCGGGAACCACTGGCGATCCTCCTCCTCCGGCTTCGTCACGATGCGCTCGATATCCTGCATCATGGCAAAACCGATCGCATAAGGGTTGAGGCCGGAATAGCGGGGATCGTTGAAAGTCGGCTGGAAAACCACATTGGTATGCGATTTCAGGAATTCCAGAAAATCGCCGTCACCGATGCCGCCGAGCTCATGCAGCCGTGTCATGATGCGATAGTGCACATAGGTCGCCGTGCCTTCGTTCATCACCTTGGTCTGGCTCTGCGGATAAAAATACTGTGCCACATGCCGCACGATGCGGATGATCTCGCGCTGCCAGGGCTTCAGGCGCGGCGCCATCTTTTCCAGGAAATAGAGGATGTTCTCCTGCGGCAGGCCCGCCAGCGAACGCCGGCGTTCCAGATCGAGATTGAGGGTCTTCTTGCCAGGTCCGGTCGGGACCGTGCGCCAGAGGTCGTTGAAGATCTTTTCGTCATATTCGCGCCGCTCGCGCTCGCGCTTTTCCTCG
>JBCNPI010000207.1:0-10991 GCA_039593415.1 Rhizobium sp.
GGCTTATCTCAGCCATCGGGGCCTCCTGTCTGAAGGGTGGGTTGCAACACCACCATCCTCTCAGTCAGGGCGCTCTCCTCAAAGGCCGCCGCAAATCGCCGCGATCAGCGGCTTAGTTCAATCCCATACCGATTCAACATGAAAGTCCGCCGCTCTAGTTCATCATCCGCCTTCGGCGGTGGAGGCGGTGGTGGCGGGTCCTCCGGCGGGGGTGGTGGAGGTGGCGGTGGAGGAGGGTGGTAAATTCGCCGTTTGCCTTGGTGACTTTTGTCGCCGGGCTTGCTAAGTCCGCCCGGACCATTTTGCCTTAACGTAAAGACAGCTCCTATGCCCGATCTCCTTCTCGAACTCCGCTCCGAGGAAATTCCCGCCCGTATGCAGCGCAAGGCTGCCGGCGACCTGAAGAAGCTGGTGACCGATGCCCTCGTCGAAGCTGGTCTTTCCTATGAGGGTGCCAGGGAATATTGGACGCCGCGTCGCCTGACGCTCGATATTCGCGGTCTGACGGCGCGCTCGGCCGATGTGCGCGAGGAGCGCAAGGGGCCACGCACCGATGCCAACGAGAAGGCGATCGAAGGCTTCCTGCGGGGCGCCGGCCTCTCCTCCATTTCCCAGGCGCAGGTGAATAGCGACCCAAAGAAGGGCGATTTCTACGTTGCGATCATTTCCAAGCCGGGCCGTGCCGCGGAGGAAATCGTCGCTGCGGTCATGCCCGATATCGTAAGAAACTTCCCCTGGCCGAAATCCATGCGCTGGGGCAAGGCCTCGGTAAAGCCCGGCTCGCTGCGCTGGGTGCGCCCGCTGCAGTCGATCGTCTGCACCTTCGGCACCGAGCACGAAGAGACCGCCGTCATCCCCTTCGAGATCGACGGCATCGTGGCTTCGAACGTGACCTATGGCCATCGCTTCCATGCCCCCGAAGCCATCACGGTCAAGCGCTTCGATGACTATGTCTCGAGCTTGGAAAAGGCCAAGGTCATCCTCGATGCCGAACGCCGCAAGGACATCATCCTGCACGACGCCCGCGATGTCGCTTTCGCCAGCGGCCTCGAACTGGTCGAAGACGAGGGCCTCCTCGAGGAAGTATCCGGCCTCGTCGAGTGGCCGCAGGTGCTTATGGGCTCGTTCGAAGAGGATTACCTCTCGATCCCGTCCGAGATCATCCGCCTGACCATCAAGACCAACCAGAAGTGTTTCGTCACGCGGCCGCAGGCTGGTGGGACACTGTCCAACCGCTTCATTCTCGTCGCCAATATCCACGCAACGGATGGCGGCAAGGAAATCATCCATGGCAACGGCAAGGTCGTGCGCGCCCGTTTGTCCGATGCGCTGCACTTCTGGAAGCGCGACCAGGGCGATCTGCCTGATCT
The DNA here is from genome assembly GCA_039593415.1 of Rhizobium sp. Classification (GTDB taxonomy): domain Bacteria; phylum Pseudomonadota; class Alphaproteobacteria; order Rhizobiales; family Rhizobiaceae; genus Rhizobium. The sequence continues at coordinate 1,371 of JBCNPI010000207.1, forward strand.
CGAAACACTGGAAGCCTCGGCTAAGAAGTTCGGCCTCGATCTCAAAAAGCCGCTCGATCAGCGCATGGCCAAGCTCGATGCGCTGAACGTTACCTTCCATGCCAAGCTCGGCAGCCAGGGCGAACGCGTTGCCCGCATCCGGGCGCTGGCCGCCGACCTCGCCAAGATCACCGGCGCCGATGCCGCCCTCGTCGACCGCGCCGTTGTGCTGGCCAAGGCCGACCTGCGCACGGAAGCCGTCGGCGAATTCCCCGAGCTCCAGGGCGTCATGGGCCGTAAATACGCATCGCTGCAGGGCGAGAACGCATCCGTGGCGACGGCGATCGAAGATCACTACAAGCCGCAAGGCCCGTCCGACCGCGTTCCCGCGGACAAGGTTGCGATCACGGTCGCGCTCGCCGACAAGCTGGACACGCTCGTCGGCTTCTGGGCGATCGACGAAAAGCCGACGGGCTCGAAAGACCCTTATGCGCTGCGCCGTGCCGCGCTTGGCGTTGTCCGCATCCTCCTGGAGCGCGGCGTGCGCCTGCCGCTGCTCGCCACCACCAGGGATGCCGATCTCCTCGCCTTCTTCCATGATCGTCTCAAGGTTTATCTCCGCGATCTCGGCGCTCGTCATGATCTGATCGACGCCGTGCTGACGCCGGAGGCTGACGATCTGCTGATGGTAGCCCGCCGCGTCGAGGCGCTGACGGCCTTCATCACCTCCGAGGATGGCAAGAACTTGCTCGCGGGCACCAAGCGCGCCACGCAGCTCCTGGCCGCCGAGGAGAAAAAGGGCACCGTCGTTGCCGATGGTGTTTCGGAAGCCTTGCTGAAGCTCGATGCCGAAAAAGATCTCTTCGCCGCTGTCAAGGCTGCCTCCGCAGAAGCCTCAGATGCGATTGCCAAGGAAGACTTCCGCTCGGCCATGGCAGCCCTTTCCAAGCTGCGCGCGCCCGTCGACCGCTTCTTTGAGGATGTGCTCGTCAATGACGAAGATGCTGCTATCCGCGCCAATCGCCTGGCGCTGCTGCGCATGATCCGCGAGGCAACCGGCACCGTCGCCGACTTCTCGAAGATCGCCGGATAGGACATGGGGGCGCGATGACCGGAAAGATCCTCGTCAGCGCCTGCCTCATGGGCCATGCCGTCCGCTATGACGGCCGCTCCAAGCCCCTTGTCCATCCGGCGATAGATCGCTGGCGCGAGGAGGGGTTGTTGGTGACGATCTGTCCGGAAATGTCCGCCGGCATGGTGGTTCCAAGACCGCCGGCCGAAATTGCGGGCGGGGCAACCGGCGGGGACGTGCTTGCCGGCACCGCAAGGGTGATGGAGATCACCGGCGGCGATGTCACGGCGGAGTTTCGTCAGGCGGCGGAGAATGCACTGGCGCTCGCAATAGAAACCGGCTGTCGCTACGCCCTTCTGATCGACGGAAGCCCGTCCTGCGGCTCCGGCTTCATCTATGACGGTACATTTTCCGGCAATCGTCAAAGTGGCAGCGGCGTGACTGCGGCGCTGCTCAAGCAGGCCGGCATCGAGGTCTATTCCGATCGCGAGATCGAGAAACTGATCGAGCGGCTGAAGGCTGCGGACTAGAGAGCATTTACCGGAAAAGTACGTAGCGGTTTTCCGTCCGGAATGCGTTGGGAAATATGAGGATAGAGCGTTTTCGCGATTCGAAGAAAAGCGGAAATGCTCTGAAGCCACCAATCGCAACTCAAAAGAAAACCGCCGGACACGAGCCCGGCGGTTTCGTTTTTTCTGTTCTACGCTGCTCAGGCGGCGCGGCGATGATCCATGACGGCGCGGCCGTCGTTGACGCGGAAGCCGCGGATGAGGGCGAGAAGATCTTCCGTATCGGCGGCGAGCGTCTCGGCCGATGCGGTGGTCTCTTCGGCCATGGCGGCGTTCTGCTGCGTGGCGGCATCGAGCTGATTCATCGAGGACGAGATCGAGCGCAGCGTCGTATCCTGCTCGGAAGCGCTGTGGGCGATCTTCGAGACGATCTCGTTGGCGGCCTTGATCTGGTTGGAGATGCGCTTCAGCGCTTCGCCTGCCTCGCCGACAAGGCGGACGCCCTGGTCGACCTGACCGGAGGAGCGGGCGATCTGGTCCTTGATCTCCTTGGCGGCTGCCGCGGAGCGCTGGGCGAGTTCACGCACTTCCTGGGCGACTACCGCAAAGCCCTTGCCGGATTCGCCGGCACGGGCCGCCTCGACGCCGGCATTGAGCGCCAGCAGGTTGGTCTGGAAGGCGATCTCGTCGATGACGCCGATGATCTTGCTGATCTCCGAGGACGACTTCTCGATGCCGCTCATCGCTTCGATCGCCTGGGCAACCACGGCATCGCTACGCGATGCCTCGGCGCTGACGGCATGCACACGCTTGCTGGCCTCGTCCGCGCCTTCCGCCGTCTGTCGAACGGCAACCGTGAGCTCGTCGAGCGCCGCCGAAGTCTCTTCCAGGCTAGCTGCCTGGCGCTCGGTGCGCTGCGACAGTTCGTTGGAGGCGCGACGGATCTCCTCCTTGCTGAGGCCGATATCGTTACCCTTGGCGTTGACGCGCCCCATCGCGGCTTCAAGGTGCGATAGCGCCTCGTTGAAGTTGTTGCGAAGACCGGCGTAGCTTGCGCCGAGATCGCCGCAACGTACCGTCAGATCGCCGCGGGCGAGATCCTCGAGCGATTTGCCGATGACGGAGACGACGCGCGCTTGTTCGCGTGCTTCGTCCTGCTGCTGGCGCAGGTTCTGCTCACGCTCGTTGCTGATTTCGAGTTCCTGCGCTGCCTGACGGCTGGACAGTGCGTGCCGCTCACGGACTTTTTCCTGCAGCGCCTGGGTCGCCTTCGCCATGAGGCCAATTTCGTTGCGCATCTCGGCATGCGGGATGGCCATCGTCACGTCCTCGTCGGCCACGGCCTTGAGAGCAGTGTGGACATCGGCGAGCGGCTTTGTGATACCGCGAATGAAATAGAGGGCGGCACCGATTCCGACAACGAAGACGAGGCCGCAGATCAGCAAGGCATGCCACATCGTCGTGTTGATCTGCTCCTGCAGGTCGTCCATGTAGACGCCGCAGCCGAGTACGATCTGCCAGGGTGCGAAAGCCGCCGAATAGCTGCCTTTGAGGAAGAATTCGCTGTCGGCGTGACCCGGCTTGTTCCAGTAATAAATCGTGCGGCCGCCGCCTTTGATACCCTTCTCCACCATTTCTTTGCTGAAATGGGTGCCGTTCTTGTCCACCTGCGAGGACATGTCCTTGCCGATATTGACCGGGCTCGGGTGAATGCGCTGGATGACGTTGTAGTCGAAGCCGAAGAAGTAGCCCGCCGGCGCGAAGCTCACATGCGAGAGGACTTTGAAGGCTTCGGCTTGGGCTGCCTCATGCGTCATCTCGCCGGATTTTTCGCGCTGATAATACTGGTTCAGAATGGAAATGCCGGATTCGATCTGCGTGCGCAGCATGTCGAAGCGGTCGTCATAAATGGAATCGGCCTGGGACCGGATCTGGAAATAGGTGGCGACCGCGAAGGCGGCCATCAGGACGCCAAGCAGGGCGAATAATTGATGCGAAATCTTGAGATTCTTCATGGTGACTCCCACAGGTAGGTGAATACCGGTGCGGTATCCTACCGCCTGTGCGATCGCCTGAGAGAACCTCAATACGCTTGCCGCCGCTCGAATGACATGCTGCTGTCCGGTGGACAGTAAAATCGCTCTTTATGTCTAAGAAAGCTTTAATTGCGGAAACGTGGTTGTGTTTGTCTTGCGGTTGAAACCGAAGATATATCCTGGAGTTATAAGGAATACTTATCCAGATTTGAAGAGAACTTCGATGGAAGGAAGAATTTCTTGGAGTTGTTTTTAAAGAAATAGAATATTAGTGAAATCTATTTTCGATGATTTGGCGGCTTGCCGACGTCCGGGAAGCCGGAAAACGCTTCAGGGAACGGATTGCCTGGCTATTGGCGGAGCTGGAAGCTGGATACATCGAGCGGCGCAGGCCCGCGGGTTGCGGCGGAACTCGGCAAGGCTGCCGTCTGCGCGGTCATGTCGATGCCGTCGGCGGGTTCGCCGGCCGCTGCGAGTGCCTCGGGCGTGGGCTTGCTGACGAAGTTAACAGGTGAGCCACCCATCCAGGCCTCGGTACGTACGACCCTTGTCTGGCCGTCGACATTGCGCACGGCGACGGATTGTGTGCCGGGCTCCAGCGTCGGCACGGCATATTCCTTTTCCATGACCTGCGGCTTGAGAGGAGGGCAATCGGCGCAGCTCTTGTCGACAATGCTGCCACTGCCGCCGATCATCGTGCCATTCACGGGCTGGATCGACGAGGCCATGGCAGAGCCGCCGGCCAGTACGCATGCCACAGTCAGAAAGAAGGAACGCATAACAAGGAACTCCGCCTATACTGGCGAAGACATTAGCGTTCCTTTGTTTCCATAGAGTCAGGAGATTAGGTAAAAATTTAATGGACTTCCGATTGTGTCTTTGTCGCGACGTTTACTTCTCGCGCTCGACGGCGCGCCAGCCGATATCATTGCGATAGAAACCGTTTTCCCATTTCACTTCGCCGGCAAGAGCATAGGCGTGTTCTTTTGCTTCACGCACCGTCTTGCCCGTCGCGGTGATGTTCAGCACGCGACCGCCGGTTGCGACCAGGGCGCCGTCCTTCAGGCCTGTGCCGGCATGAAACACTTTGGCGCCTTCGGTATCTGCCGGTAGCGCCGTGATCGGCGTGTTCTTGGCGTAGGAGCCGGGATAGCCTTTCGAGGCCATGACGATGGTCAGCGCCGGGTCGTCGCGCCACTCGGCCGTCATCTGATTAAGTGTGCCGTTGGCGCAGGCAAGGAGTAGCGGCAGCAGATCGCTCTTCAGTCGCATCATCAGTACCTGGCATTCCGGATCGCCGAAACGGACATTGTATTCGATCAGTTCTGGACCCTTGGCGGTGATCATCAGTCCGGCGAAGAAGACGCCGCTGAAGGGATGGCCGCTTTCCGCCATGCCGCGCATCGTCGGCTCGATGATCTCCTTCATGGTACGCTCGACCATTTCGGGCGTCATCACGGGAGCGGGAGAATAGGCGCCCATGCCACCGGTGTTCGGGCCGGTATCGCCGTCGCCAACGCGCTTATGGTCCTGCGCAGTCGCGAGCGCCAGCGCATGCTCGCCGTCGCAAAGGCAGAAGAAGCTCGCCTCTTCGCCGTCGAGATAGGCTTCGATCACGACTTCCGCGCCGGCCTCGCCAAAGGCGCCTTCGAAGCAATCGTCGATCGCGGCAAGCGCCTCGTCGACGGTCATGGCGACGGTGACGCCCTTGCCTGCGGCAAGGCCATCCGCCTTCACGACGATCGGCGCGCCCTGCGCGCGGACATAGGCTTTCGCCTTCGGCGCGTTGTTGAAGCGCTGGTAGGCGCCTGTGGGAATATCGTAACGGGCGCAGATATCCTTGGTGAAACCCTTGGACCCTTCGAGCTGGGCCGCCGCCGCGGAAGGGCCGAAGGTGGCGATGCCGGCAGCGCGCAGCCTGTCCGCAATGCCGGCAACGAGCGGTGCCTCCGGGCCGACCACAACGAAGTCGATGGCCCTTTCCTTGCAGAAGGCGACAACAGCGTCATGATTATCGATATCGAGCGCAGCAAGCGTCGCATGCTCGGCAATGCCGGGATTGCCGGGCGCCGCATAGAATTCGGTCATGAGAGGCGATTGCGCCAGCTTCCAGGCCAGCGCATGCTCGCGTCCGCCCGACCCGATCAACAGAACTCTCATGGCTTGCCCTTTCGTTGCGTCCTTTTGCGCGGTTAAGCGGGGTTGGGCCAAAGGTCAAGCGGCAAATCCTGTGGAGGCACGGCAGGCAACATTGCCATGCCTTTTTATCCCGCTAAAGCGGAAATGGCTTCGGGTTTACGCCATCTCCATGCCCGGCTTGGTGTGTTGGCTGCCGAAAACCGCTTCTTATGTCCGCGGGATCATGCTTATGGTCCGCTTTACGATTGTCCAGTTCAGAGAGACACATGGCCGCTGATATTCGTTCCCTTGCCGCAACCATCGCCGCCGAGATCAACTCCCGCCCCGATCAGGCCAAGGCCGCCATCGAACTTCTCGACGAAGGTGCGACCGTGCCCTTCATCGCCCGCTACCGCAAGGAAGTGACCGGCGGCCTCGACGATACGCAGCTTCGAACGCTGTCGGAACGCCTTGTCTACCTGCGTGAGCTTGAAGCACGCCGCGCCGCCATCATCGAATCGATCAACGGCCAGGGCAAAATGACCGACGAACTGATGGGCAAGATCGTGGCCGTCGCCACCAAGTCCGAGCTGGAAGATCTCTATCTGCCCTATAAGCCCAAGCGCCGCACGCGCGCCGAAATCGCCAGGGAGCGCGGCCTCGGTCCGCTGGCCGACATCATCCTTGCGGACCGCTCGAAGGAGCCTTCCGTTCTCGCCGAAGGTTTCGTCACGGCCGATGTGCCCGACGTGAAAACGGCGCTGGAGGGCGCGCGCGATATCATCGCCGAAGGCATTGCCGAAAATGCCGAGCTGCTCGGCAAGCTGCGCAATTACATGAAGACCAATGCGACTCTGAAGGCGGTTGTCGTCGACGGCAAGCAGGAAGCCGGCGCCAAATTCTCGGATTATTTTGCCCATCAGGAACGCTGGGCGACGGCTCCCGGCCATCGCGCGCTCGCCATGCTGCGCGGCTGGAACGAAGAAGTCCTGACGCTGACCATCGAGGTCGATACCGACGCCGTTTCGCCCAACAAGCCGGTCGAGCGCACGATCACTGCGGCCTATGATATCGGTGCAAGCCGGCCCGGCGACCGCTGGCTGACGGAGGTCGCAAGCTGGACCTGGCGTGTGAAGCTTTCGATGTCGCTGTCGCTCGACTTGATGCGCGAATTGCGCGAACGCGCCGAAGAAGAAGCGATCCACGTTTTCGCCCGCAATCTGAAAGACCTGCTTTTGGCAGCCCCTGCCGGTTCGCGCGCCACCATGGGCCTCGATCCGGGCATCCGCACTGGCGTCAAGGTGGCTCTCGTCGATGGCACCGGCAAGCTCCTGGAAACGACGACGGTTTATCCCTTCCCGCCGAAGAACGACGTGCGTGGCACGCAGGCGACCTTGGCGGCACTGATCCGCAAGCACAAGGTCGAGCTGATCTCCATCGGCAACGGCACGGGCAGCCGCGAAACCGAGAAGCTGGTGGCCGACATGCTGGCCGAACTGCCGGCACCGAAGCCGACCAAGGTCATCGTCTCAGAAGCCGGTGCATCGGTCTATTCCGCCTCGGAAACGGCGGCGCTCGAATTTCCCGGCCTTGATGTTTCGCTGCGAGGCGCCGTCTCCATCGCCCGCCGCCTGCAGGACCCGCTGGCCGAACTGGTGAAGATCGAGCCGAAGTCGATCGGCGTCGGCCAGTACCAGCACGATGTCGACCAGCAGAAGCTGTCGCGCTCGCTGGATGCGGTGGTCGAAGATGCGGTGAATGCCGTCGGCGTTGATCTCAACACGGCTTCCGCGCCACTGCTTGCCCGCGTCTCCGGCCTCGGGCCTTCGATCGCGGATGCGATCGTCAAGCATCGCGATGCCGAAGGCGCCTTCGAGACGCGGCGTGATCTCCTGAAGGTCACCCGTCTCGGCCAGCGCACCTTCGAGCAATGCGCCGGCTTCCTCCGCATTCCGAACGGCAAGGAACCGCTCGACGCTTCCTCCGTGCACCCCGAAGCCTATGGCGTGGCCAAGAAGATCATTGCTGCCTGCGGTCGCGACCTGCGAACGCTGATGGGCGATACGGCAACGCTGAAGGCCGTCGACCCCAGGCAGTTTATTGACGAGAAGTTCGGCCTGCCGACCGTGCGCGATATCATCGCCGAGCTGGAAAAGCCGGGCCGGGACCCGCGCCCGAGCTTCAAGACTGCAACCTTTGCCGAAGGCATCAACGAGATCAGCGACCTCAAGCCCGGAATGCTGCTGGAAGGCACGGTGACCAATGTCGCCGCCTTCGGCGCCTTCGTCGACATAGGCGTCCACCAGGACGGTTTGGTGCATGTCTCGCAGCTGGCGGACCGTTTCGTCAAGGACCCGCATGAGGTCGTGAAGGCCGGCGACGTCGTCAAGGTCAGGGTCGTGGAAGTCGACGCCAAACGTAAGCGAATCGGCCTTTCCATGCGCAAAGATGGCAGCACTGTGGCAGCCCCGTCTGGGCGGGACACACGCGAACAGGGTGGTGCGCGCAACGCTGGCGTTAAGGGGAATACCCCCCTGAAGACCGAACAGCAGGGTAGTTTTGGGGCCGCGTTGGCGGATGCACTCAAACGAAAATAAGGGCTTAGCGGAATTTCGTGCAAGAATGTCACACTCTGGCAGCGTTGTTGCCAGAGTGCCAATGACTGTGGAAAGGTGCGCTTGCCACAATGCTATGAGGCGTTAAAGTTGCCTTAATGTCATAACATTCGAGGCGTCCATGGCGTCGGCACTTTTTTCTCTCGTCAAGAAACTCATCCGTAAAGGTTCGCTCAAACTTACGCTCGCATCCGGCGAGACCCATGTGGTCGGCGACGGAACCGGCGATACGGTGGCTGTCCGTTTCGCCGATCAGCAGGCCGAAGACGCCATCGCGCGCGATCCGACGCTCAAGCTCGGCGAAATGTATATGGAAGGCCGCTTCATTCTGGAGCAGGGTGATATCTACGAATTCCTGTCGCTGGTGAAGCAGAATACCACCAATGAGGTTTTCGATTTGCGCATGGCGGTGCTGCTGATCGGCCGCATCGCCTGGCAGCAGGTCAAGAGCCGCTCGCCGATCAACCACAACAAATACAATGTTGCGCATCATTACGATCTGTCGGCGAAACTGTTCGATCTCTTCCTTGATGAGGATTGGCAATATTCCTGCGCCTATTTCAATCCGCCCGGCATTAGCCTCTACGAAGCTCAGCTCGCCAAGAAGCGCCACATCGCTGCCAAGCTGCTGGTCGAGCCCGGTCAGAAGGTTCTGGAGATCGGCTCCGGCTGGGGCGGCATGGCCATGTATCTCGCCGAAGCCTATCCCGGCCTCGACGTGACCGGCATCACGCTTAGCGAAGAACAGCTGAAAGTATCGCGCGAGCGGGCGGCTAAGCGCGGCCTCTCCGATCGCGTTCGCTTCGAGCTGCAGGACTATCGCTACATGACCGGCAAGAAGTTCGACCGGATCGTCTCGGTCGGCATGTTCGAACATGTCGGCATTGGCGACTATGGCAAGTTCTTCCGCAAGGTTTCGGAACTGCTTGACGACAATGGTGTCATGCTGCTGCATTCCATCGCCCGTCCGAAGCCGAGCTATGCCACCAATGCCTTCATCGAGAAATATATTTTCCCCGGCGGCTATATCCCGTCGATCGGCGAGACCACGCCGCCGCTCGAAAAGGCCGGCCTGCTCACCAGGGATATCGAGACCCTGCCGATGCACTATGCCTATACGCTCCGGCACTGGCGCAATCGCTTCGTAGCGCGCAAGGCCGAGGCGGTCGCGCTCTACGACGAGAAGTTCTTGCGCATGTGGGAATTCTATCTGGCCGGTTCCGAAATGGGCTTCCGCTGGGACGAACTGTTCATCATGCAGCTCCAGATCGCCAAGAACCAGTTTGCGGCGC
>JBCNPI010000208.1:0-10963 GCA_039593415.1 Rhizobium sp.
CTGCCGGCACCGAAGAAGAAAGTCATGGCGTCAGGTCGTGGACGTCCACAGTCTCTTGCAAACGTGCCTGCTGATAAGGGCGAAGCATGACCAAGGCGAAAGACAATCTCTTCAAGCCTGAAAAGCTATCGGCACAGGCCAAGTCCGAGCAGACGACATCGATTGCCAGGGATATCCTGGCCCATGAGGCGTCTGCTCGGCAAAAGAAGACGGACAGGCTTCGTGCTCTCCGTTTGGCACAAGAGGCGGAGCTAGGAACGGAACCGAAAGCAAAAACGAAGAATAAGAAGAGATAGCGATCGCCTGCGTGCGTTCCCTTCGATTCGCTTCCGACCCTACCGCTCGCGGACCGATGGCGCCATCGGCCCGCTCAACTTGCACTGCTCTTCTATGGGACACGGCCGCAAGAAAGCGGCATTGCCAGAAAGTCGTCCCCAGTTACCGGTAAAGCCACGGCGTGAAACTCCTCGAACGCCCCTCCGCCGATATGACCAGCTATTTGAGCCGCTTGCGGCGCTCGATCTCCTCTTCGGAGGGATCAGGCCCAACGAAGGAACCGGTCTTGGCCGGCCCATCAGGCTGGTAAGTCGCAAAAATGACCCCGGTTGGAGACGTTTTGCTACGCAGCAGCTTCATTGCTCCAGGCACGGCCCCGCCGGCAAACAGCTTCTTGCCGCCGCCCAGCAGGAGCGGAAAGATCACAAGATTGAATTCGTCGATCAGTTGGTGGCGTAAGAGGGTCTGAATGAGGTCGCCGCTGCCCTGGATGAGAAGATCCGGCCCCTCGCCTGTTTTCAGTTCTCTGATCGCCGTTACGACATCCTTGCCGAGCGATTGGCTTTTGTTCCACTTCAACTTGGCATCGCCGCGCGTTGCGACATATTTGGTGACATTGTTAAATCGCTTGGCGATTGGATTATCATCGCCGATATAGGGCCAGTAGGCAGCAAAAATATCGTAGGTCTTGCGCCCCAGCAGCAGATCGAACGGCTTTTCGAACAGTTCGAAGTGCGTCTTGCCGCTTGCCTCGTCGAAATAATGGAATACCCAACCGCCGTGTTCAAAACAGCCTGTCGGGTCCTCGTCCGGCCCGCCTGGCGCCTGCATGACGCCGTCGAGGCTGATGAATGTCGCTGCGATGACCTTGCGCATGATGCCCTCCTTCTCTGGCATGGTGCCCGAAGGACGTCTCGCCGATTTCGATGCCGACATGTCATCGACGATTTTTTGAACACGCAATCTAACGTTCGCGCTGGACTTGTGACCGATTGACCCTTGAACGTCGCCACGGAATCGGCAAAATTCATCCTATCAATGTTTCCCCTGAGATACGAACCCGTCTGCGGGCCGGCCTCGTTTAATTATTGCCTGGATAAAAGCGTGAGCAGCGATTCATCAAGAAGCGCGGCGAAGCCATTGGCCTCGCGCGCGCATGTCAATGCGGTCGGCTGGGGCCAAGGCCTGTCGACGATCATCCGGATCACCCACATGACGCTGCGCCACCCCTGGCAGACCAGCTTCGCCATTGGGGCAACTTTTATAGCTGCAACGTTGCAGCTTATAATACCGCGCCTGCTGGGCCGCGCCGTCGACCAGACACAGACGGCAGTCGCCGGCGGCGTCGCCGGACAGATCGCTGAAAATGCATTGATGACTACGGCCATGCTGCTGCTCGTCGTCAGTATTCTGCGCGGCCTGTTTACGATGGTGCAGAACTATTACAGCGAGGCCGTCGGTCACCACATGGGTTATGAGCTCCGGCTCGCCTGCTACGAGAAAATCCAGCAGCTCTCCTTCAGCTTCCATGACAAAGCCCATTCCGGCGATCTCATCACGGTGGGCCTGCTCGACCTCGAAGGCGTGCGCATGTATTTCTCGACGGCACTGGTGCGCATGGTGCTGCTCACCATACTGATCGGTGTCGGCGCCTATATGCTGCTGTCGACCGACGTCGCGCTTGGCCTGCTGGCTCTGAGCTTCGTGCCTTTCGTGGCGTGGCGCTCTTCCGCCACGCAGCTGCGGCTGCGATCGACTTGGCTCGACCTGCAGGAGCGCCTCTCGGTTCTGACCCGCGTAATGGAGGAAAATCTCGGTGGCATCCGCGTAGTGCGCGCCTTCGCCGCGCAGGCGCACGAACTCATGAAGTTCGACCGGGCCTCGCACAATGCGCTTTCCCTCGCCCATAGGCGAGTCGGCATCCGCGTCATCAATACCAGCGCCATGAACCTCTCCTTCTTCATGTCGATGGGGCTTGTGCTCTGGCTCGGCGGCCTCAAGGTCATTAACGGAGAAATCAGCGTCGGTACGCTGGCTTCATTCCTGACCTTCATGACCATCCTGCAGATGCCGGTGCGTCAGCTCGGCCTCATGGTGAATGCCTTCGCACGCGCTTCCACCTGCGGTTCGCGCCTGTTTGACCTCCTCGATCTCGATATCCCCATCAAGGATGCTCCGGACGCCAAGCCGCTCGTCGTGACCGAAGGCACGCTGCGGTTCGAGAATGTCGACTTCAGCTATCCGGGCTCTGAAACGCGGCCGGTGCTGAAGAATATCTGCTTTGAGGCAAAGCGGGGCGAGACGATAGGCATTGTCGGACCTCCTGGCAGCGGCAAATCCACCATCGCCCATCTCATTCCGCGCTTTTACGATGTCACGGCCGGGCGGATCACGCTCGACGGGCAGGATATCCGCAAAGCGACACTGCAATCGCTGCGGCAGAACGTTGCCGTCGTGCAGCAGGATTCCTTTCTGTTCACGACGAGCATCGAAAACAATATTGCCTACGGTGACCCTTGGGCGAAGGAAAGCCGCATCGAGCGCGCCGCCGAGTCGGCGCAGCTGCATAATTACATTCTCGGTCTGCCGGCCGGCTACACCACCGTCGTCGGCGAGCGCGGCGTGTCCCTTTCCGGCGGTCAGCGCCAGCGCCTGACAATCGCCCGCACACTGATGCTGAAGCCGGCAGTCATGGTATTCGACGACTCAACCGCCGCCATCGATGCGGCGACGGAACAACGCATCCGCAGTGCCATGAAACGTTTTGCCCGCGATCGGGTGACCTTGATCGTTGCCCACCGGCTAAGCTCGCTGATGCATGCCGAGCAGATCCTGTTCATCGAGGATGGCGAAATCGTCGAGCGCGGCAGCCATGAGCAGCTTTTGGCCGCAGGTGGGCGCTACAAGGCGCTTTACGATCTCCAGGTTCGCCCTGAGGACGATGTCGTCAAGACGTCGGGCGACGTACTCGAAAGCGCGAAAAGGGAGGTATGACTATGTCGGAAATCACCGAAACCGAGCGCAACGATGTGCGTGAGGATGGTCGTCGCCCTCCCCGAGCAGTCGTCGGCTCGCATCGCGTCGAAGAGGAGATTTTCGGCAAGGTCTTCGACAGCAAGATCATTCGCCGTATATGGGCCTTTGTCAGCCCTTATCGTCGGCAGATCTATATTTCGGTCGCAGCCGTTCTGCTCTTTACCGGATCGCAGATCGTCATTCCGCTTGTCATTCGTCATGCGATCGACGGCGCCATGGCGCCTGGCGCCAAAGATTACTCGGCGCTCTGGCTGTCGCTTGGGGTTTTCACGGCGGCCATCCTCGTCAACTACGGGGCGAGCTATGTGCAGGAAACCTATGTCGGCCAGGTGGCGGAAGAAGTGCTGTTCGATATCCGCCGGGCCATGTTTGCGCATCTGCAGCGCGTCTCGCTGTCCTTCATGGACAAAACCGAGGTTGGCCGCCTGATGTCGCGCCTGCAAGGCGATGTCAACTCCATGCAGGAATTCCTTGAAACGTCAGTGCTTTCGGTCGGCGACATCGCCCTGCTCTTCGGTATCGTCATCGTCATGCTGTCGCTGGATTTCCGGCTCGGCCTGCTCACGCTTTCCGTCATGCCGGTCCTGTTCATCGTGCGGCTGTTCTGGCTGCCGAAGGCACGCGTTGCCTTCATGAACGCGCATGAGACCAACTCCATCACCAGCGGCGCGCTGGCGGAAGCGATCCACGGCGTGCGTGCCGTGCAGGGCATGCATCGGCAAGGCGTCAATTTCGCCCTTTTCGACGACAAGGCGCATACTAATCTCCAAGCCCATCTGACGGCGGCGCGTTATGCGCAGATCATGGTGCCGATCGTCGACACGCTGACCGGTATGGCCATGGCGATCGTCATCATCGTCGGCGGCTCGATGGTGCTGAACCACAGGCTCGATGTCGGCATCATGGTCGCCTTCCTGTTTTACATCCAGCGCTTCTTCGACCCCATACGCTCGCTTACCATGCAATATTCGGTCATGCAGCGCGCCATGGCCTCCGGCCAGCGGCTGACCGAAGTGCTCGACGTTCCGGTAGACATCAAGGATGCGCCGAATGCCAAGGAGCTGTCGCCCGACATGGACGGATCGGTCGAGTTCCGCGACGTCGTCTTCGGCTATGATCCAAAGCATCCCGTGCTGAAGAATGTCAGCTTCCGGGTCAATCCGGGCGAAACCGTAGCGCTGATCGGCCCCACGGGTTCGGGCAAGTCGAGTTCGATGGCGCTCATTCATCGCTTCTACGACGTGCAGCATGGCCAGGTGCTGGTCGGCGGTCACGATGTGCGCTCCCTCACACAGGATTCGCTCGGCCGCCAGATTGCCATGGTGCTGCAGGAGCCGTTCCTATTCACCGGCACGGTGCTGGAGAATATCCGCTACAACAAGACGGAGGCGACGCGCGAGGAGGTCATCGAGGCTGCCAAGGCCGTTGGCGCGCATGAGTTCATCATGCGTCTTCCCGATGGCTACGACTCCGTTCTCGGCGAGCGCGGCGGCGGTCTTTCGCTCGGCCAGCGCCAGCTCGTCAGCTTCGCTCGCGCGCTTGTCGCAGACGCCAAGATCCTCGTGCTCGACGAAGCCACAGCGAATATCGACAGCTATACGGAAATGCTGATCCAGAAGGCCCTGGTAAAGCTGCTCGAGGGACGCACCGGCCTTGTCATCGCCCATCGTCTGGCCACCATCCGCGAGGCCGATCGCATCATCGTGCTGCAAAACGGCCAGCTGCTCGAAAGCGGCAACCACAACCAGCTCATGGCGAATGGCAAACTCTATTCGAAGCTCTATAATCTCAACTACGCGTCCTTCGACGATATTCCTGAGGAGGAAGTCTCTGCTTCGGTGCCGGTGGAGTCACAGACGTAGAGTATTTCGCACAAACAGTGGGGGCATAATCAACAATGACCGACAGTATTCTAGTCCTCTACGGTTCCTACCGATCGGATCGCGCCGGCATCCGTCTCGCGAATTATCTCGTAACCAGCCTGCGTCAGCGCGGAAACGATGTGGAACTCATCGACGCCAAGGCGGTTGGCCTGCCGATGCTCGATCGAATGTACAAGGAATACCCCAAAGGTTCCGCGCCCCCGGCAATGGAGCAGCTTGCCGAGAAAATTCGGGCTGCCGATGCCTTCGTTTTTGTCACCGGCGAATATAATTGGGGCATGCAGCCCGGCCTCAAAAATCTGACCGACCATTATCTTGAGGAGTGGTTTTGGCGCCCGGCGGCAATTGCCAGCTACTCCGCCGGTCGCCTTTCCGGCGCCCATGCGGCGGTCTCCTGGCACGGCACTCTTTCCGAGATGGGAATGGTCGTCATCTCAAGCACGCTTGCCGTCGCCAATATCTCGGCAGCCTTGGATGCTGACAGTGAACCGACCGGGAGCGGAGGCGATGCCCTTGCGAGAGCTTTCCCCCGTTTTGCCGAGGATCTCGCCTGGTGGACCGAGGCAGCAAAACACCAGCGCGCCCGCAAGGCACCTCCCTACTGAAAATCCGGAACCCGTAAGCATCTCGTCTTGGTCATCGAAACCTCGACGCAGGGGGCGCCTTTTTCAATTTATAGCAAGCCATTGAAAACAATCGAATTTCGCGCTGGCAGACCGCGCATTCGCCTCATTCAGATTCCGTTCCACATAAGTAACTTGCATAATGCTAGTTACTTATGTTATCAGCCCTGCCCATGCAAAGAACCAGCTTCAGCACCTTCAAATGCCCCGCCGCCCGTGCGCTCGAAAGCGTCGGCGACTGGTGGAGTATTCTGATCCTGCGGGACGCGCTTCAGGGGCTGAGCCGGTTCGACGAGTTCCAGAAGAATCTTGGCGTTGCACCGAACATCCTGACGCGACGGCTCAAGCATCTGACCGATGAAGGCCTGTTCGAGCGGCACCTCTACAGTGAGCGGCCGCCGCGCTACGAATATGTGTTGACCGACAAGGGCCGTGATTTCTTCCCCGTTCTCATGGCGCTCTTCACCTGGGGCAACCGGCACCTGCCACCCGAGGAAGTTGCCATGCGGCTCGCCGACGCCAATACCGGCGAAGACCGCGACCCGCTTCTCATCGACCGCGTCACCGGCCGCGCCTTTCAGCCCGAGGACACGATTCTCGCGCCGGGGCCAGCGGCCGACGACGCTGTTCACGAACGCATCGGCCAGATGAAAGCATGGTTTCTGGGCTTCGACGCCTGACCAAATAGGAGCAAGACATGGATCGTATCGTCGTCACCGGCATGGGACTGGTTACTCCCTTGGGTGTGGGTGTCACCGCCAGCTGGAGGCGGTTGATCGAGGGCCGTTCGGGCCTGCGTCTGCTGCCGGAGGAGATGGTGAGTGACCTCGCCGCCAAGATCGGCGGCGTTGTCCCTCATATTGCGGAGGATGCCAAGGCCGGTTTCGATGTCAACCGCTATGTGCCGGTCAAGGATCAGAAGAAGATGGATCGCTTCATTCTCTTCGCCATGGCGGCAGCCCAGGAAGCGATCCTCCAGTCCGGATGGCAGCCGACAGAGCTTGGCGATTTGGAGCGCACAGCCACGGTCATCGCGTCGGGCGTCGGCGGTTTTCCGGCTATAGCCGATGCTGTGCGCACGGCCGAGACAAAGGGCGTCCGGCGACTGTCGCCCTTCACCATCCCGTCCTTCCTCGTTAATCTCGCCGCCGGCCAGGTCAGTATCCGTTACGGATACAAGGGACCGCTCGGCGCGCCTGTCACGGCCTGCGCCGCCAGTGTCCAGGCGATCGGCGATGCTGCGCGATTGATCCGCGCCGGAGAGGCCGATGTCGCTATCTGCGGCGGCGCCGAAGCCTGTATCGATAAAGTGAGCCTCGGTGGCTTCGCGGCCGCACGCGCGCTCTCGACCGGCTTCAGCAACCGGCCGGAAGAGGCCTCCCGCCCCTTCGACAGCGCCCGCGACGGCTTCGTCATGGGCGAAGGCGCCGGAATGCTTGTCATCGAGACGTTGGAGCATGCGCTTGCCCGCGGCGCGACGCCGCTTGCGGAACTTGTGGGTTACGGTACGACGGCCGATGCCTATCACATGACGGCGGGACCGGACGATGGCGATGGTGCACGCCGGGCCATGCTTGCGGCACTCTCTCAGGCTCGGATTTCGCCAACAGAGGTCAAGCACCTGAACGCGCATGCCACCTCGACACCGGTCGGCGACCGCGGTGAGATGGAAGCCATCAAGACCGTTTTCGGCCGCGAAGGCGCAATTGCCGTAAGCGGCACCAAGGCGGCAACGGGCCATCTTCTGGGTGCGGCGGGCGGCATGGAAGCGATTTTCACCATCATGGCGCTTCGCGACCAGATCGCTCCACCGACCCGCAATCTGCGAGATCCTGATCCAGCTGCCGAAGGCATCGATATCGTCGGCGCCAGCGCCCGACCGATGGCCATGGACTATGCGATCTCCAATGGCTTCGGCTTTGGCGGCGTCAACGCCAGCGCGCTCTTCCGCCGCTGGCAGTAATCGCTTCTGCCTGCGATCAAAGCGCGCTAAGCTCTCCCATATGGCTGGGGATGGACATGCGCGCTTTTTCGATCGTCGCTTTTCTCGGTTGCTTTTACTTTGCACCTGCTGCTTACGCGGAAGATCCGGTGCAGACGTCTCAGAGCCTCATTGAACAACAGATCGAGGCCTTTCTACGCAATGACGCGGCAACGGCCTATTCCTTCACCGCACCCGGCATCAAGGCGCTCTTCCCTGACAAGGACAGCTTCTTCGCCATGGTGAGGAAGAACTATCGGCCAGTCTATCATCCCGGCAACTATGCCTTCGGCAAGGGCCGGGCGATCGACAATGGTGCCGTCGTCTATCAGGAGGTGCTGATCACTGGCACCGATGGCAAGGACTGGACGGCGATCTATCAGATAACGCGTCAGCCAGACGGCAGCTACAAGATCAACGGCGTGCAGATTCTTGCAAAAACGGCAAGCGAGGGCATCTGAGCATGGCTCGGTCCAAATGAAAAACAGCACACCTCTGAGAGAGATGCGCTGATCGAGGGTTTGCGCCAGTTGCTGCTAGCCGCGGATTCTAAGCGAATTTCCCGCCGGCGTGTTGCCGTCCAACTCCGGGCGTGGCTGCGGAATGACAACCGTAGAGGCCGGCATAGGCGTATTCGTATATGCAGCCTCACCGTTCGGAAGTGGTCCTGAAATTGCCATGTCCGTGGGTGCCGGTGTCGGGATCGGAACCGCCGTTGGGATGACGATGGCGCTCTGCGGCATGGTCACGGTCGGGTTCGAGACCGGCGTGAAGGCCGCAACAGCAGATGTCGAGGGCGCCGGCTGCGTTTCCGGCAGGACGAACGGAGATTGCGGCGCGCCCTGCGTGGGCACATAATTCATCGCAACCTCGTAGGCCGGAAGCGGCGGAGGCGTCTGAAGCTGGCCATCCCGACCGCGTTTCTCATAAAATGCGTTGCCGCCGGCATAGGCGACGTAATGCATATTGTCGTAAGGGAATCTCAGACCCTCGGTATGAAAGAACATGGCGTCCTTCACCTGAGGATGCCGTTCGCCACGCAGGAGCTTGGAGGCAGCGACTTCAAGATCGGGCTTTGCCTGATCCTTCACTTCCCTGGTCATCACGCCCGGGGCGAACTGTTTTTCCTGTGCAACGACGCCGCAGATCGTGGGTGGATATGCACCAGAGGTCAGTCGGTTCATCACGACCGTACCGACAGCCATGTAACCACTCGGGTCGGAACGCTCTGACTCAAAGTACATTGCACGTTCGAGACAATCCTTGTCCTTCGTCGTGTAATTGTACGTTACCTTGGTGCCACGGATGGGCTTGGTGGTATTGTTGGGGGTGGGTGTTGTCTTCTGCGTCGTCGTGCAGCTCGTAGCGGCCAGACCAACGACCAATAGCCCCGAAAGACATGCCCCGAATTTGCGTTGCGCCCTCAACGGCAGGTGCCTCCTATTTTCGGTAGTACAGCCCTTATCGATCAAGAGAATGCGTTTTAGCCGGATTTTTTGAAAATTCCAAGCGGCCACACAATCAAATCAGCCAATGACGTTTCCAAAGGCGGATGGACTGTTTATTCCGATTCGCTATTTTTCCCAATGCTTTATTGTTGCAAGACTCATTCTGAGACGCGACCGGGAGCGGAGATTGCCTAGGGGCAAGCCCGTTCCAGCTGGCTCAAAACGATTGGCGTTAAAGGTAGCAATCAATCGATAATAAATGATTTACCAACAGAGCAAGGTCCATGCGCCAGCCGACTTCGACGAGGATTCGCCCCGGTGCAAAACAATAAAACGACCAATTGCCGCGCATGACCGAAGGTGATTTCCAGATCTCGAAGCCGCTCGATTTCGCTCGTTCGAACAGCAGATCGACCGCTTCTCGAGAGGGCTGCATGAATCCGATATGATAGGTGTTGCGACTGACGGAGAGAGCATCGGCGCCGCCGAACTTCTCGACCGGCCGGCTAATGACAAGCTCAAGTCCGGCATCGTCGCGAAGGATGGCAAGGCCATTTGCGCCGCCCGTTTCCACCTCCGTCAGGCCGAAAACAGAGACAAAAAAATCCCGCGTCGCGGCAACGTCGGGAACATGCAGATCCAGGTGGTTCAGTCTCATGACAGCTCCAAGGCTTTCCCCGCGGAGACATGTCGGTCGATCCGGCCCACGCCAACGCGAGACACTTGACCACAATGGTCAAGTTCCGCGTCGCGGGCTCTCATCACCAATGGCAAGGAGCAGTGCTTCCAGGTTGGAAGGGGTTGGGCCTACCGAAACCAACCCTGCCTTTTTCGACACACTTCTGTTAGCGCGAAATTGCCATAGGAGCAAGATCGTGTGGCGCATCCTCAGCATAGCCGAATCAAGCCGGCTCGAGATCACCCCTCGCCCAGTTTTCCATCGTTTCAGCCATGAAATCGGCAAAGCGGCCTTCGGCGATCGCCTGACGGATGCCCTGCATCAGTTCCTGATAATAGGCGAGATTGTGCCAGGAAAGCAGCATGCCGCCGAGTGCTTCATTGGCGCGGACAAGATGGTGCAGGTAGGCACGCGAATAATCGCGCGAAGCCGGGCAGTTCGACTGCTCGTCTAGCGGCCGCATATCTTCTGCGTGGCGCGCGTTGCGGATGTTGACCTTGCCACGGCGGGTAAACGCCAGCCCGTGGCGGCCCGAGCGGGTCGGCATCACGCAATCGAACATGTCGATGCCGCGGGCGACGGACTTCAGGATATCGTCCGGGGTGCCGACGCCCATCAGATAGCGCGGCTTCTGCGCGGGCAGTTCCGGCAAGGTGATCTCGAGCATGCGCAGCATGACCTCCTGCGGCTCGCCGACGGCAAGACCGCCGACCGCATAGCCCTTCAGGTCCATGCCGCTCAGCGCCTGTGCGGAGCGGACGCGCAGCTCCGGCACATCGCCGCCCTGCACGATGCCGAACATCGCCTTGCCGGGCTGATTGCCGAAAGCCACCTTACAGCGTTCCGCCCAGCGCAGCGACATTTCCATGGCGCGCTCGATGTCTTTGGGCGTCGCCGGCAGGGCGACGCATTCGTCGAGCTGCATCTGGATATCGGAATCGAGCAGGCCCTGGATTTCGATCGAGCGCTCCGGCGACATATGATGCAGGCTGCCGTCGACATGCGAGTTGAACGTGACGCCCTGCTCATCCAGCTTG
>JBCNPI010000209.1:0-10935 GCA_039593415.1 Rhizobium sp.
TCATAGTAACCGTTGTTGCTCCCGCGATACCTTGCGGGATTTGATCGATTATTTGAGAGGAAATCCGGCGAGAGCGCAGAGGCTCTTCGACGACGTCACAAGCAATGGTCGATAGACCTTATATAGGCTGGATTGAAGTTTTAGCAACAGAAGTCTCGGAGTGAAGGTCTTTTGCCAGGCCGCGATGCTTGTCAACTCGCGGCTCTCCATTACTTTTAGGAGAAGGCCCGCGAAACATGTCGGATGCTGCTGGGAGGAGCCGGGAATGATGCTGGAAGACCTGTACCGTCTATTGAGGAGCGGGCACGTCCAGGCGCAAGGCGTGGTCGACACCATGACGCAGCCGATCGTCGTCCTTGACCAGAGCCTATGCGTTTCCACCGCAAACAATGCGTTCCTGAAGACATTCAACGTCGAGCGCGACGATATTATAGGCGAGAGTTTCTTTGATCTAGGCAACGGTCAGTGGGACATTGCCGAGCTCCGCCAGCTGATCGCCGCCGTTATCCCAAAGGCGACCGCTGTCATTGGCTACGAAGTGGTGCATGACTTCCCAACCATCGGCCGACGCACTTTCCTCGTCGACGCACGCCATCTTGTGCATCCGGATGCCAATAGCACCAATATCCTTGTCCTCTTCGACGATGTGACGGAAAGGCAGCGTCGGGACACGGAGAAAGATTTCATCATTTCGGAAACACGACACCGGATGAAGAACCTTTTCGCGGTCGTGCGATCCCTCGCTATGCAGATGGATGCGGAAGATCTCACAGGCGTAGACTACCGCGACCGTTTCCTGAGGCGCCTTGAGGTCACCCTTCATGCCCAGGAGATCGCCGCCATCGATGAAGCAAGCGATTTTGAAACCCTGTTGAGGCAGTCGGTCGGCGAGCCTGGACCGGACCGTCTCCATTGCGAAGGACCCATCGTCCAGATCCCAGGTTCAAAGATCGTGCCGATCAGCATGATGTTCCACGAGCTGGCAACGAATGCGTTGAAGTACGGTGCACTATCCGTTCCAGATGGCGCGTTGCATATCGAGTGGTCATTGGAGGATGGACCGGAAAGTCAGTCGTCCTTCGTATGCCACTGGCGCGAAATAGGCGGCCCCGCGGTCGTGCCGCCGAAGCGAAAAGGGTACGGTACCGAGCTGATCGAGGGCACCTGCCGACATCTTGGCGGAACCGTGGAACTTAACTTCGATGCAAAAGGTTTGGCTGCCATCATCAAGCTCCCTTGGAAACGCTTATGAGCGAACCTGAAAAAGACGAAGTTTCACCCAGGATCGTTCTTGTGGTTGAAGACGAGTTCTTCATCGCCATGGAGCTGGAAAGCGTGTTGACGAGAGGCGGATTTGAAGTTTTGGGACCGGCGAGTTCGGTCGATCAAGCGCTGGACCTGCTGAAGAGCCAACGTCCGGATGCTGCCGTACTGGATGTCACGCTCGGTAGCGAGAAGGTCACGCCCGTCGCCGTGCTGTTAAAGTCATGGCGTGTGCCGTTCGTCCTCGCAAGTGCGAGCGATGCGGCGGAACTTGCACGGCATGATGTTTTTGCCAACGTGGCCAATCTCGGGAAGCCCACCGACATGAGACATCTTGTGGACGTTGTCCGGTCGCTTTGAAGCCCTGCCGGAAGATCGACAATCACCTCCTATACACCCGAACGGGTCTCGCCCAGCGGAACCGACGCCGCCGCGGCAAGAGTTCCTCCTTGGAGGAGACGGACATGACCGAGAAAAAGAAGATCGTTGAGGTGAAGGTGATGACCGACCAGGGCGAAGAGGTGCCGATGGGTATCATGAACGCCAGCCAGGCGAACAAGCTTCCCAGGCGATCTTGAGTCATGGTCTCGCGCCACGAGCGAGAGGTAGGTACTGCCGATCGTAAGATGGCTTGAATTAACGGCCGGCCGGGACGAAATCTTGAAGACCGTCAGGAAAGCTCCGCTATTGCGTCGAAAAGGCGGAGCTTCCGGTCGAATAGTCATACTGGCGGCATCTTTTCGAACTTCGGCACCGCCGGATCCAGATGGTCCCAGGCGTAGCCGGCTGCCGTCCAGGACACTAGTTGCGGCTGATAGCTGCTTGGGTCATCAAGGCTTGCCGGCGTGACGATGAGAACGTCAGGCATGGCGGGAAATTTCAAATAGATGGACGAACCGCATGTGGGGCAGAAGCCACGCTGCTTGACGGTCCCACCGTCGCCGACGGTCTGCCACCAGGATGCTTCTCCCTCGGCCTTCACCTCGGCCGCGATGAACGTCAGATGCGACTGGTGCCCGGTGCCGCTGGAGCGCTGGCATTGCCGACACTGACAATCGACCATGACGGCCGGTTCGGCTGCGATGTCGTAGCGGATCGCGCCACAGGCGCAGCCACCGGTGTAGGACTTGCTCATATCTTTCTCCTGGTCTTTCAATGCTCTGTTTGGGACGAGGCCTGCTCGGCCACGACAGTATCGAGCCTCTTGATCACCGTTTTCCAGCCTTCGCCCATATTGCGATAAGCGCTGTCGTTCTTCGGAAGCACGAAGCCGGAGTGGACGAGCTGCAGCCGCGTGCCTGCCTCGGTCTTGGAGAGGGTGAATGTCACCACCGTCTCCAGTTTCGAGCCGTAACCGTCATCGTTGCTCTCGTGGCCGCCCTTCCATGCATAGGACAGGCGCTCGTGCGGCACGACCTCAAGCATCTCGCAGTGAATGGTTCCGTCCCATTCGCCTGCCGGTTTGGTCTTAAAGGTAAAATGTTTGCCGACGACAGGCGAAAAGCCATCCGGCTCCATCAACCAGCGGCCGATCAGCTCACCGCTGGTCAAAGCCTTCCAAATGACATCAGGCGCATGCGGGAAGATTTCGTCAACCACAATGGTATGCGTGTCGGCGGCGGTTCTTTCGGGGTAAATGGCGTGGCTCATGGGTCGATTTCCTTCAAGAGCTTTCTGAGATCGGTGAAGCGCTCACGCCAGAAGATGCCGTAGTGGCTCATCCAGTCGGCCAGTGGCTCAAGCCCCCTTGGCTCGGCGCGATAATAGACATTGCGACCTTCGGGGCGCTCACTGACGAGGCCGGCCTGTTTCAGGGATTTGAGATGCTGGGATATGGCGCCCTGTGTGACATTGCTGCCGCGGGTCAATTCGACCACGGTGATCTCGTCGGCATTGACGATGCGCTCGAACACGGCCCGCCTTGTCGGGTCGGCCAGAGCACGCATGACGGTGGTAATTGTTTCGGCTTCTCGCATGGGAAATCAAATAGCGAATACTAATTGATTAGTCAATGCTATTGAGTCGATATTCTCGCGAATGCTCACGGGGCTGATATCGGAAGGCACCGCCGATCCTGTCGCGGTTCTAAAGGTGTCGGGCCTGCACATTGAGCGGATCGGACTTGAGGCGGGGCCATTGTCGCAGTGGTTGTTTGAGGAGATTGACATCTGCCCGCTTCCGGCAACGTCGATGGTTTGGACATTTGGGGCAAAATGCGTCCGCCGGTGATTTCTCGAGGCTTCAGAACGAGAATACTGTCGACGCGAAGAAAGATTGATCTTTTGCAGAATTCTGTCGTGTGCTGGTAATGTTCAGCTTCGGAAAGCGGCAAGTGGAAAATGCCTGGCATAACCGTGTCAGATAATGCTGCCTGTCACCCTAACTTATTGAAATGGAACAAAGTAGTTGAAAGGAGGTCGGTTCAGATCCTTTCACATCAACGGATCCGATTTTGTTGACTATGGGTCGTGATCTTTAAAAGTGGTGTTGCAATCTGAAAGTAGCGGATCAGCAGTTCATATCCCTTCAACGGCAGACAGCTGGCCTGGCTCTCGCCAGAGGCATCCTGGCATTCTCTATCGATGTTGTCGTGGTGTTTGCCAAGCCTCGCTCAAAGGTGCAAGGTGGCAAAGCGGAGAGCGAAACCGCCTATTTCAAGCGCAGGGTGATCGGCACGACACAAAGTACACAGACCGCGCTGACCAGGAACACGTCGCTAAACCCGGCATGGCTGGCGACCAGGCCGAGAAGCGGCCCCGATACTCCCAGCGCTAGGTCAAGACAGGCGGTATAGACGCCCATCGCCATGCCCCGACTCTGCGGCGGTGCGTGGCGGACGGCCTCAACACCGAGCGCCGGGAAGACAAGCGCATAACCCAGGCCGGTAAGCGCCGCGCCGATCGCGGCCAGGACAACCGAGGAAGCAAGTCCCATCAGCCCAAGACCGACAACCTCAATCAGGGCGCAGGCAAGGGCGACTTTGGCGCCGCCGATCTTGTCGGGCAGGTGGCCGAACGCGAGGCGGGCGACGATCAGCGCGCCGGCATAGGAGGTGAAGGCCAGCCACACCGGCGTCCAGCCGCGCGTGGTGAATAGGAGTGAGGCAAAGGAGAGGATCACGCCGAAGCCGACGCTGCTCAGCGCGGCGCCAAGACCCGGCATCCAGATCTTGCCGACGATGGAAAGCATGCCGCGATGCTCCTTTAGTTCGGGCGTTACCCCTTGGATCAGGGCGACCAGCGCCAGCGGGGCGAGGGCAGTTGCCACCGCTATCCCGGCAAAGCCGTATCGGCTGTAAATCGCCACGCCGATCGGCGCGCTGCCGGCGAACGCCGCAAACATCGCCGTGCCCATCCAGGCAATCACCTTGCCGGCATTGGCCGCTCCGACCCGGGCCAGGCCCCACACGGTTGCCCCGGTGATGATGAAGCTCTCGGCCGCGCCGAGCACGCCGCGCCCGGCCAGCAGCATGATCACCGAGATAGTCGGACTGGGGGCGGCGTAGCGGGACAACAGGTAGATGATGCCGGCGGACGAGGTGGCCGCGAGGCCGATCATCACGGCGACCTTCGCACCGTGGGAGTCACTCGTATGACCAGACCAGAAACGTGAGAACAGCGAGGCCGTGAACTGGCTGCCGGTGACAAGCCCGACGACGATCGTGCCGAAACCAAGGGTCTGGTGAACATGTAACGGCAACACAGGCAGGCCGAGGCCGATAACGAGGAAGGCGACCAGGACCACGGCCATGATCGGCGTGAGTGCCGCGATGACGGAAGCCTGGGATGCTGGATGAGAAACCGCGGCAGTCATGTTAGTGTGCGTCCTTAACACGGTGGGCCGTGAAGACGAGGTCTTGCGAGGCCTGCGAAGTGTGACAGGAGCGGCAGAGGTCGAGGTTTTCGCCGACTTTCACCGTCTTGTTGGGGTTGAACCATTGGAATTCCCATTCGCCCGTGCGCAGCTCCGGCGGATGGTCCGTGCCCCAGCCGGTGCGCTTTCCATGACGACGTAACGACAGAGCGCGTTTCACGGTAATCTTCCATGGTAGTCACGGTGCCGCTCGGCATCGGTTGGACGGACTTCAGGGCAATGGCCGCCTGGCTGGTGAACAGTTCTTCACGGATATTGCCGTGATTGATCGTCGCATAGTGAACGCCGCCGGCGTAGTCCTGGGGAAATTGCACCTTCTCGCCATCTGCGTAGGCCTGCAGTACGGCGCAGGAAAGGGCGATGCCTGCGGTGAGGAACGCAGACGCAACATGGACCGGTTTCACGGTAACATCTGGAGGGCTAGAGGTCGGTCAGCTTATAACCGGGCTGCTTGTAGATCGTGTCCGCCTTGCCGGTGATATCAGGCTTGAACACGCTTTCGGCCCAATCTTTCGGCGCGACGTCCTCAATGCCGACCGAGACGGAATCCGGGCCGTAGCCAAGGGTCTTGGTGACGGCGCGGGTGATTTCCTCGGTCAGGGCGAATTTCTCCGCCTCGGACCGGCCGGCGTACATTTTAACGATCACATGGGGCATGACCGCTCCCCTTACCAGGGCTGCTTGGCCGGGCCGACGGTGAACTCGCTCACGGTCGTGTCCTCGGGCATATCAAGCGCAAAGGCGACAATCTCGGCGATGCGATCCGGCGTGATCCCGAACTTGGCATAAAGCCCCTGCATGGCCGTCGCCGCGCCCTTATCGGTGATGGTGTCCAGCAGCTCGGTGTTGATCGCTGCCGGGTAAATCGTCGCGGCGCGGATGTTAGTGCCTTCCATGGCCGACTCCATGCGCAACACTTCCATGAAATTGCGTACGAACCACTTGGTGCCGCCGTAAACCGCAGCATTCGGGTAAGCCTTGAGGCCGGCAACCGACGAGGTTGCGAGGATGTGCCCGGATTTCTGCTTAGTGAAGGTCGGCATGACGGCGGCGACGCCGTGCAGCACGCCCTTGATGTTCACCTCCATCATCTGGTCCCATTCGTCGGTCTTGACCGCCGACACGGGCGAACTTGGCATTAGGCCGGCATTCAGGAAAATCACATCGACACGACCGAAGGACTCCTTTGCCAGCTTCACGATGGCGTCATTCTCGGCGGGCTTGGTCACGTCGAGCACCTGGTAGACGGCCTGGCCGCCGTCGCGGCCGATCGCCTCGGCGAGGGCCTTGAGCTTGTCTTCGCGGCGTGCCCCAAGCACGACCTTGGCGCCCTTCTGGGCCAGTAGCCTAGCAGCAGCCTCGCCGATACCGGACGACGCGCCGGTGATGATTACCACTTTATCCTTGATCATGATCGTTCTCCAAGTTCGGTTCGGCGCTCAGGCGCCGTATTGTTCGTCTGTGACCTGCTCCATCCAATCGACCACTTTGCCGTGGAGATTTTCCTGGATGGCAATATGGCTCATGGCGTTCTTGGGAGCCGCGCCGTGCCAGTGCTTTTCGCCGGGCTCGAACCACACCACGTCGCCCGCGCGAATCTCCTCTACGGGACCGCCGTCCCGCTGCACCAGACCGAGGCCAGCGGTGACAATCAGCGTCTGGCCGAGCGGGTGGGTGTGCCAGGCGGTGCGGGCACCTGGTTCAAAAGTCACCAGGCCGGATCGCAGCTCTAACCAGGCAATGCGTTTGCCTTGATTCCTTGAATACCATGTTCGGCATGAGCCGACGGGCACCAGCTCAGGTAACAGGGTCACCTGCCAACGATACAGAAGGGGGCGAGGCTCGGCGGATGGGACGATCTACGCTTTGGATGATCAAATCCTTTGATACCCTTTGTTGGTTCGAATCTATTCAAGAGCCAGGTTCTCCGTCAAAAGCATGCCATTCAGTATTTCATAAAGACGGCTCAATATGAAAGGCTCCGACCCTTTCGGGCGTCGGTGTTGTAGCGAATGTTGGGGGCGCTGCGGCTCCCGGACACTTCCACTCGGTCTTGGTTGACCGGTTGCTCGATTGAAGCGGCTCAGCTCACGTCGGGTAAAGCGCTCTTGAGATCTGTTTCTGTAAAATCACGACCTTTGAACAGGATCGGTATGTTGAGACTGTGCGCACAGGCATAGGACAGGCAGTCGGCGAAATTGAGTTGGGCCGGGTGACCATTTCCTTTGCCGTATACGGCAAAGGCTTCCACTGCGCGCCGAGCGATCGCATCGGTGATTGGAACCACGGTAATTTTGGCCGCTTGAAGAAAGGCGTCGAACATCTCTTGAGCATCAAGGATCTCTAGGCCAAGAATACGCGCCAGGTTGATGGTCGCCTCAAGCCGGACATGCGCGCCGGTTTGTCGGCGTACGGCGCCGTCGACTGCGGCTAGGTATAGGTCGGCCTCCGGTTCTCCCGCAAGGATGGCGACGAATGCCGAGGTCTCGATGAACATCATTGGCCCCAGAGTGCGTCGCGTTCCTCTTTGGTCAAGGGTGCGGTCGGCGGGAGTTTTGCCTTGGCAAGCGCGCGGGCACGAATCTCTGCGACGTGCTGTTTCAAGGGCACAGCTTCGTCAGCCCGCTCAATCTCGTGCTGCAACGCAAGCTTGATAGCGGCGGTTAGGTTGGAGGCGCCACGTTTGCGCATGACGGTTTCCGCTAGGGTGCGAACTTCCTCATCTCGGATACTGAGCATGTGACGTCCTTGTTGTCATGACAAAACTGTATATACGTATGGACGAATTTTGTCCATACGCGGGACTGGATTCATATCTGTTTCTCGCCCTGTGCCCAATTCCGGCGCAAGCGGACCCAGGCGTTCACACCATTTTGGTCGCGGGTTTGATTCCTTTCACATCAACGGATCCGATTTTGTTCACTTTGGTTCGTGATCTTAAAAACGTCCCGATGCATCCGAGGCGGGATGACTGCTTTGTGAGCCGCCGGTTTCCAGCGATCGAGGCAAGGTGGCGCTCGATCAGGAACCTCGTTTCGGCTAAGTATGACCTTCCTGCACTTTCAGCTAGGTTGTGCTTGTGGTTGCCGGAACCTAATCCACCGATCTCCGTTTTGTCAGCAGCACACCAAAAGGGAGATCGCAATGCTTTACTACGCTCTGGTGTTTTTAGTCGTTGCGCTGATTGCAGGCGTACTTGGATTCGGGGGCATTGCCGGCGCGTCTGCTTCAATCGCCCAGGTTCTATTCTTCGTTTTCGTGACTGTGTTCATCGTATCGATCGTAATGCAACTGGTCGCCGGGTTTAAGGCATCCAGCGGGAATGACGGCATGAGAAGCGCCTATCCCACCGCAGAATGATAACGACGCACCCGGCGTGTAACGTCGGATTTGCGCATTATGCCCCGTGCACCATCCAGGTCTGTTTCGCTTGCTTTTCGACCTGAAAGCTGCGGCCGGTGCAAGTATGCTCTTCCCAGCCATCGGTTGAGCCTTAACTCCGACTGCAAGTGAACAAGGGGCACATATGATCAACGACCTATGGTACAAGAACGCCGTCATCTACTGTCTGGCCGTTGGTTCCTTTCAGGATACTGATGGCGATGGTGTCGGTGACTTCCAAGGATTGATGCGCCGCTTAGACTACCTTAGCGGCATTGGAGTGACGGCGATCTGGCTCATGCCGTTCCAGACTTCGCCCGGTCGTGACGACGGTTATGACGTTTCGGACTACTACAATGTCGATCCCCGTTATGGCTCGCTCGGCGATTTTGTCGAGTTTACTCATGCCGCCAAGCAGCGGGGCATTCGCGTGCTGATCGACCTTGTCGTCAATCATACCTCGAGCGAGCACGCTTGGTTCGAGTCGGCGCGCTCCGATCCTGACTCGCGATACCGGGACTGGTATGTCTGGTCGGAGAAAAAGCCGGCGAACGCAAATAAGGGAATGGTTTTCCCCGGCGTTCAGAAATCAACATGGACCTATGACGAAAAAGCCGGAGCCTACTACTTCCATCGCTTCTACGACTTCCAGCCCGACCTGAACACCGCCAATCCGCATGTCCAGGCCGAAATCCTCAAGATTATGGGATTCTGGATCCAACTCGGCGTCTGTGGCTTCCGGATGGATGCCGTGCCGTTCGTCATCGCCAAGAAGGGCGCGGAGGTGACAAAGCCAAGTGAGCAGTATGGCATGCTCCGGCGGTTTCGCGAATTCCTCCAGTGGCGGAAGGGCGACGCGATCATTCTGGCAGAGGCCAACGTACTTCCCCGGACCGACTTCGAGTATTTCGGGGACGAGGGCGACCGCATGCACATGATGTTCAACTTTCAGGTCAACCAGTCGATGTTCTACGCCCTGGCTTCGGCAGATGCTCGGCCGCTGATCAAGGCAATCGAAAACACAAGCGTCCGGCCTGCGACAGCACAATGGGGCATGTTCCTGCGCAATCACGACGAGCTTGATCTCGGCCGTCTGTCTGAAACGCAGCGGCAAACCGTGTTCGATGCTTTCGGTCGCGACAAAGACATGCAGCTCTACGATCGTGGTATTCGCCGACGGCTCGCGCCCATGCTGGATGGAGATCCGCGACGGATCCGGCAGGCCTATAGCCTGATGTTTTCTCTGCCGGGAACGCCTGTCATCCGCTACGGCGACGAAATCGCGATGGGCGATGATCTGAGCCTCCCGGAACGGGATTGCGCGCGGACGCCTATGCAATGGTCGATCGAGCCGCAAGCGGGCTTTACCAGGAGTTCCAAGCCGGAGCTGCCCGTGATCGCCGACGGTCCATACGGCTACCACCATGTGAACGTCGCCGACCAGCGGCGTGACGCCGACTCCATGCTGAACTGGCTGGAGCGCCTAATCCGGATGCGAAAAGAAGCCCCCGAGATCGGATGGGGAGACTGCACCTCGCTCGACACGGCCGACCCGGGCATACTCGCACTTCGATACGACTGGCGGAACAACTCGGTACTGGTCGTGCATAACCTTCATCCCAAACCCGTCGAGTTCGAACTCCGACTGGATGGGGAGGGGACAGGTGGGAGCAAGCTCATTGATATCATGGACGGCGGCAACAGCGAAGCCGACGACAAGGGACGTCATACGCTACTGCTCGACGCCTACGGCTATCGCTGGTATCGTCTCGGCGGCCTGGACTATCTGTTACGCCGCTCGGAAGTTTGATGGGCTTGATGAGGGGAGAAAGGTCGTATGGCCAATATCTAGGCTCATGAAAACGCCATTGCTTTTGCTCTATTGAGCCCTGTTTATGCGTCCGAGGTTCCGCTCTTGCCATGCTGTCGGAGGCGTCCTTTATAACAACGTCCCGTACCAGACATCGTCGGACGCGACAACGGGCGTAAGGTCAACGAGGGCCTCGGCATTGCCACAGCTTTCAAGGCAGACCTGGAAGGAGTGAGAAGGAGTGACCCTCTTGGCAACGTGACAGTCATGCTGTGCTGACTGTAGTAGTCGTACTGGGCGATGGTGCGAACGGCGCTAGTCGGACCTTGTGTGCTGATCGCGGAACGCCTCGATCTGTTCCGGTTCTTTTTCGTCTAGCTGGGTGATGTCGTTGCGGGCATCGCCGTGGACGTGGAGAAGTTCGTCAAGCTTGGCGTGGATGGCTTGCGTATCTCGATGTTCAGCGCGCTGAATAAACAGTGTGCCGATTCCGATGAAGCCGCCCCTTCGTTCCGAGATGATTGCGCCCCGTGATGCCGGGATGATCTCGCCCCCTGTGTAGAGGGGTCTGCAGGCGATGATTGTTGTCAGTTCATTCAGGCGAAGTG
>JBCNPI010000021.1:0-38672 GCA_039593415.1 Rhizobium sp.
TGAATTTGAAAGCTTGCAGTAAGCAATGGAAAAAAGCCTAGCGCGTTATATTTGGTCGAATACCCGGCTGGAGCAGATCTGGATACTGCTTGTCGTTGCCGCCTCCATGATCCCGTATTTCCTGTCCTTCGACCTGCCGAAGCAGATCGTCAACGGACCGATACAGGGCAAAGGGTTCGAGCATCCCGGTGACACGCAGACCTTCCTGCACATCGCCTTCGATGTGCCGCTGATGGGCCACATCGAAGTGTTTCATGGCGTGCAGCTTACCCGCATGTGGATGCTGATCGCGCTGAGCCTGGTGTTCCTGGCGCTCGTCGTGCTCAACGGCCTCTTCAAGCTTTACATCAACACCTATAAGGGGCGGCTTGGCGAACGCATGCTTCGCCGTATCCGCTTCGAGCTGATCGATCGCGTATTGCGATTTCCGCCGGCTCATTTCAAGCGGGTGAAACCTGCGGAAATCGCCACCATGATCAAGGACGAGGTGGAGCCTATGGGCGGCTTCACGGGCGATGCCTTCGTGCAGCCGGCGCTACTCGGCGGCCAGGCGGTGACCGCGCTCGTCTTCATCGTCATGCAGAATTTCTGGCTCGGCATGATTGCCGCCGCCATCGTTGCCGTGCAGGCGATCGTCATTCCCCGCATGCGCAAGCGGCTCCTGGAGCTCGGTCGCCAGCGGCAGCTGACGGCGCGCGAACTTTCCGGCCGTGTCGGCGAGATCGTCGACGGTATCGGCACCATCCACGCCAACGACACCACGAATCTGGAGCGCGCCGATATCGCCCACCGGCTCGGATTGATCTTTTCGATCCGCTACGATCTCTATCAATGGAAGTTCCTGGTGAAATTCATCAACAACTTCCTTGCGCAGGTCACGCCTTTCCTCTTCTACCTGATCGGCGGCTTCCTGGCTCTGCAGGGTCGGCTGGACATCGGTCAGCTCGTTGCCGTCATCAATGCCTATAAGGACCTGCCTGGGCCGCTGAAGGAACTGATCGACTGGGATCAGTCGCGCCAGGATGTTCAGGTCAAATACAATCAGGTGGTCGAGCAGTTCAGCGTCGATAATCTGATCGACCCCAAAATCCAGCTTGTCTCGCACGCTCCGGCCGGCCGCATCACTCATTCTCTCGTTGCGACCAATCTGACCGTCCTCGACGATAGCGGCGCACGCGTGCTGGATCACGTTTCTGTCGAAATTCATCCCGGAGAAAAGGTCGCGATCGTCGGCGACAGCGGGGCGGGCGGCGAATATCTAGCCGAAGCGTTCGGCCGCCTGATCTGGCCGGACAGCGGCCGTATCTCGATCGACGGTCGGGATATCCTGGAACTGCCGGAATCGATAACCGGCCGGCGCATCGCCTATGCCTCCTCGGAGACGTTCTTTTTCCACGGCACCTTGCGCAGCAATCTTCTCTACGGTCTCAAGCATGCGCCGCTCATTGCCCCCATCTACAGCGAGGATGAGGCGACACGGACCAAGTGGAGCATGGCGGAAGCCCGGCGCGCAGCCAATCCGGAATTCGATCTCAATAGTGATTGGGTTGATTATGCCGCTGCCGGCGCAACGGGACCGGATGATATCTATTCCGCGATCCGCCCGGTGCTCGATGCGGTGGCCATGTCGCAGGATATTTTCGACATGGCATTACGCTCGAATGTGGATGCCGCCGCGCATCAGGACCTGACCTCTCGCATCGTCGAGCTGCGGCAGGCATTGCGGTCGCGGCTTGAAGAGGAAAAGCTCGAGGATCTCGTCGTCCCCTTTCAGTTCGATACCTATAATCTACAAGCGACGGTCGGCGAAAATCTGCTGTTCGGCACGCTGAAGCGGCCGCAGATGACCAATCGCAAGCTTGCCGCGCATCCCTATTTCCGGCAGATTTTCGCCGAGACGGGCCTGGTATCCGACCTTTACGACATGGGTCTGGAGATCGCCGAAAACGCGGTGGAGCTGTTCACCGATCTGCCGCCGGACCATCCGTTCTTCCAGCAACTGACCTTCATGACAGCGGAAGACATCCCGACCTATGAGGCACTGCTGCAAAAGCTGAACGGCAAGGGTTACGAGGCTGCGACCGATGACGAGCGCGCGGCCATCATCCGCCTGAGCTTCTCCTATATCGAGCCGCGCCATCGTTTTGGTCTTTTGACGCAGGTGCTCATGGAAAAGATCGTGCAGGCGCGCGCGAAGTTCTACGAGAATATCCCCGCCGATCTTGCAAGCGTGATCGAACGCTACGATCCCGAGCGCTTCACCGCGTCCGCGACTTTGATGGATAATGTGCTGTTCGGCCGTATCGCGCATCAAAAGGCCAATGCGCCGGAGCAGATCCACCAGATTATGTATGATGTGTTCGGGCGTCTTGGAATGCACGACAGCGTCCTGTCGATCGGCCTGGATTTCGATGTCGGCTCGGGCGGCAAGCGCCTGACGAATGTGCAGCGCCAGAAGCTCAATCTCGGGCGCGCGCTTTTGAAGCGGGCTGACTATATCATCTGCAATCGCCCGCTTCCTGCGCTCGATCATCGCGTTCAGGATCAGATCGCGAGGGCCATTCTGCACGAGCACGATAGCGCCGACTATGCGCCGGCGATCATTTGGGTGCTGTCCAATCCCGGCTTTGCGGAATTGTTCGACCGTGTTCTGGTCTTCGATCATGGAAGTCTCGTCGAAAGCGGGTCCACGACCGATCTTTTGGAGAAAAACGGTATGTTCAAAGAACTGTTATCGTAATATCCTATCTCGACAGTGGCGTCTGGGGCCGAACACTGGGGGTATCGAAGCTCATGCTTCTGAAGGATGAAGTTGAAATGCTGAAGCGGGTGCCGATTTTTTCGCGCATCGCACCCGCAAAATTGAAACTCTTGGCGTTTACGTCGGATCGGGTCAGCTACAATGCTGGCCAAACCCTGTTTCATCAGGGCGATCAGGGTGATGCTGCCTATGTTGTTCTTTCAGGGACTGCTGATATTCTCGTCGATAGCCCAGCCGGCGAGATCAAGGTGGCCGAAGTCGACGTCAATTCCATCGTCGGCGAAATTGCCATCCTCTGCGATGTCTCCCGCACGGCTACGGTGAAAGCGACCTCACGGCTGGAAGCGCTGAAAATCAGCAAGGAACATTTCCTGAAGCTGCTCAGCGATTTCCCGGAAATGGCCGTCGAGATCATGCGTGTGCTGGCAGACCGCCTCAACCACACGACCTCCGAACTGACCGCCGTCCGCAGCCGCCTCAACCAGCCGCAGTCGATGTCCACGCATTGATATCGCACTATTCGCTGCCGGCACTTCCAGGCCGATTGGGAGTACTTCAGCGCTTTGGACATAGGCTCGTCCTGGCGATGAAGAGGTTGCGATCGGCAGCGCAATTCCGATCTAGGCAGGCGCAACCTCGCCCCGCTCTTTCCCGAATAATGTCTACTGCTTTGGCGGGAAGGTTGCTGCTGGTTTTAACATTCGCTGCGATGATGCGGCGCTTTTCTCGTGATGAATATTGACAATATGTGAAGCAGGCGATGACATATATCACCGGCTTGCATAGTCATTTGCGGCGACTGTGCGAGGAAAGGGCGATATGGCGCAAGCTTCCGCAGCGTCTCGCGGTTCCTGCCGATGTGAAACGAGAGGCGTATTTCAGTCGCTACGAGCATCATTACATCTTCTTCAGGGAGCTCGATAATGGCGACCTTGGCGTGATGAGCATTTTGCATGAGCGCATGGACATGCCCGTGCGTCTTGCCGAAGATCTGGCAGCGCTTTCCGAAAGAGCCGGATCTTTCAAGGCGTAAGGGTCCGGAAGCCAATTGGCCCTTCGGGTCTCAGATCAATCCGCGTTGCGCGAGATTGCGCATCAGATGCGAGGCGCCGAAGGCCCAGGGTGGGCAATCGGTCGATAGCAGCACGCGGTTTCTGAGCGCCCCCAGCTTGTCGTTGGAGATGGTGACGATGTCGCCGACCTTATGGGTGAAGCCTTGACCCGGAGTGTCGCGATCCTCGACCGGGGCAAACAGCGTTCCCATGAACAGCACGAAGCCGTCCGGATACTGATGATGACGGCCGATGGTCTGCGAGACGAGATCGAGCGGATCGCGGCTGATTTCTTTCATCGATGAGCGTCCGTGCAGCACATATCCGTCCTCGCCTTCAACTTTGAGGTCGAGATCGGCGTTGCGCACATCATCCAGATCGTAGGTTGCGTCGAACAGGCGGATGAAGGGGCCGATCGAGCAGGAGGCGTTGTTGTCCTTGGCCTTGCCGAGCAGCAGTGCGGAGCGTCCTTCGACATCGCGCAGGTTGACATCGTTGCCGAGAGTGGCGCCCTTGACCCGGCCCAGACTGTCGACGGCAAGGACGATTTCAGGCTCGGGATTGTTCCATTTGGAGATCGGATGCAGGCCGACATCGGCTCCTTGCCCCACAGACGACATTATCTGCGATTTGGAAAAGACTTCCGCATCCGGTCCGATGCCCACTTCGAGATATTGCGACCAGACACCTTCCTCGATCAGCGCTGCCTTGACCTTGACTGCCTCAGCCGAGCCGGCCTTGAGGTTGCGCAGGCTGTCGCCGATCAGTGCGGTCACCTTGCTGCGGATCGCTTCGGCAAGATCCGGATTGCCGGCGGCGCGCTCTTCGATGACGCGCTCCAGCATCGAGCGCGCGAAGGTGACGCCGCAGGCCTTGATCGCCTGCAGATCGATGGGTGCAAGAAGGTGGATGGCCGAGCGATCGGCCTTGGCGGCCAGCAGATCGTCAAGCTTGGCGATGGCTTCGCCTTTCTGCGCGTGGACGAAGCCGACCGGGTCGTCCTTCTCCAGCAGGTCGCGCATGGTCGGCGTTTCCTTCGAGGTGATGTCATAGAGCGTGCCATCGCGAACGGTGACCAGGGCGGGACCTTCCACATCCGGGCGCCAGATGCGGCCGACAAAGGTTCCGGTCGTGAATGTATCTAAGTTCGCCATGTCGTTCGTTTCCTCCAAACTGCGGGTGTATCTAGCGCAGTCGATCCTGCTTTGCCATCCATATCATCGTATCATTCGCGATGTTTTTGGACATTCATTTTTTCCCAAGCGCGAAAAATGTAAGGCCCCGCGGCGGCACCGCGAGGCCTTTGAGCCGCAAGCCGGGAGAGTGGCTTCAGGCGGCCTGAACCTTGCGATTGCCGCGCGCCCATTCCGGCAGCCAATCGCCGTGGGCGACCAGCAATTCGTCGACCAGCGACCAGATCTGGTCTAGGTCGAGCTCGGCTGCGGTGTGCGGGTCCATCATCGCGGCGTGATAGATGTGTTCGCGGTTCTCGGTCATCAGAGCCTTCACCGTCAGTTCCTGCACGTTGATATTGGTGCGGATCAATGCCGTCAGCTGCGGCGGCAGATCACCGACATAGGTCGGCTGGATGCCGGAGGCGTCGACCAGGCAGGCGACTTCGGCTGCGCAATTGAACGGCAGCGACGTGATGCAGCCATTGTTGCGAACATTGCCGTAGATGACGGAGGGTTCGCCGGTCCAGACCGAATTGATGATCGAAGAAGCATATTCCTTCGATTGCTTGACCTCGATCTTCTCGGCCGTGCGATATTCCTCCGCCTGGCTTTTCCAGCGCGCCACCTGCTCGATGCAGCGCTTCGGATATTCGTCCAGCGGAATGCCGAACTTCTCGATCAGGTCCTCGCGGCCCTCCTTGATAAAGTAGGGCGTATATTCGGCGAAATGCTCCGAGCTTTCGGTGACGAAATAGCCGAGGCGGGTCAGCATCTCGTAGCGAACCTTGTTGGGGCAGCGCGGGTTCCAGCCGGGCTTCGGTGCGCGTCCCTCGCGATAGGCACGCACGAGATCAGGATAGAGATTGCGGTAGGAACCATCCGGCTGGCGATGCTCGAATTCGAGATAGAAGGCCATGTGGTTGATGCCGGCCGAACGATAGCGGATCTCGTCATAGGGAATGTCGAGATCATGCGCCAGCTCCATGGCCGTGCCCTGCACGGAGTGGCAAAGACCGACTTGTTTGATTGTCGGATACTTCTCGCCGATCGCCCAGGTGTTGATTGCCATCGGGTTTACATATTGCAGCATGATCGCATCCGGGCAGACAGCAAGCATGTCCTCGCAGATCTTCCACAGATGCGGAACCGTGCGTAGGCCGCGCATGATACCGCCGACGCCGAGCGTGTCGGCGATTGTCTGGCGCAGGCCGTATTTCTTCGGCACCTCGAAATCGGTGACGGTGCAGGGCTCATAGCCGCCGATCTGGAAGGCGACGACGACAAAGTGCGCGCCGTCGAGCGCCTTGCGCTGGTCGGTAAAGGTCTCGACCGTGGCCGGAGCGCCAAGCGTCGAGGCAAGCTTGCGGGCAACGATGGCGCTCTCGTCCAGCCGTTGCGGGTTGATATCCATCAGCGCGATCCTGGCTCCTGCAAGGGCAGGGCGCTGCAAGACGTCGCCGATGATATTCTTCATGAAGACGGTCGAGCCGGCTCCGATGAAGGTGATCTTGGGAGTGCCTGTCATGTCAAAATCTCCTGAATGCTATGAAGCCACCTCGAACGCCGCTCTGACAAGGCGTTCGGTGTAAGCGGTCTTGGGATGGGACAGAACCTCTTCGACCGGCCCTTCCTCCATGATCTTGCCGTGCTGCATGACGATCACGCGATGGCAAAGGGCGCGGACGACCTTGAGGTCGTGGGAAATGAAGAGATAGCTCAGACCCCGCTCGTCCTGCAGCTTGCGCAGGAGGTCGATGATCTGTGCCTGGACGGAAAGGTCGAGCGCCGAGGTCGGCTCGTCAAGAAGAATGAATTCCGGCTCGAGCGCGATGGCACGGGCAATGGCTATGCGCTGGCGCTGGCCGCCCGAAAACTCGTGCGGGAAACGCGAGAGAATATTGGCCGGCATGCCGGCGCTGACGAGCGCTTCCTTGACGCGTTCCAGACGCTCGGCCTTGTTGGAACCGAGATTGTTGACAATCAGCCCCTCGCAGATGATCTGACCGATGGTCATGCGCGGATTGAGCGACGAGAAAGGATCCTGGAAGACGATCTGCATGCGCGATCGTAGCGGCCGCATTTGGGCGCGAGACCGGTTGTGGATCGGCTGCCCGTCGAAGAAAATCTCGCCGCCATCGGTATCGATCAAGCGCAGCAGCGCCTGGCCGAAGGTGGTCTTGCCCGAGCCGGATTCACCGACAAGGCCGAGCGTCTCATGACGGCGCAGCTCGAGATTGAGCCCGCCGACGGCGACGAGCTCGCGCATGTCGGGCTTGAAGAAGCTGCCGTGACGCAGCATGAAGGCCACCTTGACGGACTTGCCTTCGAGCACCGTGTCACAGTTCGGCGGCAGCGGTTTTGCATGCCCACGCGGCTCCGACGTCAGCAGATGGCGCGTATAGGGATGCTGCGGATTGGCGAAGAGTGCTTCGGTCGTATTGTGCTCGCGCATCTCGCCATGCTGCATCACATAAACATAGTCGGAGAACTGGCGCACGACGGTCAGGTCATGGGTGATCAGGATGACCGCCATGCCGAGCTGCTTTTGCAAGTCGCGGATGAGATTGAGGATCTGTGCCTGTACAGTGACGTCGAGCGCCGTCGTCGGCTCGTCGGCAATCAGCACGTCTGGATCGTTAGCAAGCGCCATGGCGATCATAACGCGTTGGCGCTGCCCGCCCGAGAGCTGATGCGGATATTGTTTCAGCCGCGCTTCCGGATCTGGGATCTGCACCTGCTTCAGGAGATCGAGCGCCCGCTTTTCGGCGTCGCGGCGGCTGACCTTGCGATGAACCCGGATTGCCTCGACGATCTGGCTGCCGATCGTGTAGATCGGGTTGAGCGAGCTCATCGGCTCCTGAAAAATCATCGAGATGCGGTCGCCGCGCAGCTGCCGCCGCGCTTTTTCCGAAAATTTCAGCACATTCTTGCCGTCGTAATGAACGGCGGCTCTCTCTGAAACCACCGCGCGCTTGGTCAGGAGGCCCATGACAGTGCGGGCGGTCACCGATTTTCCCGAGCCGGATTCGCCGACGATCGCGATGGTTTCTCCGCGATAAAGCTGAAAGGTGATATCCTTGACGGCATCGACTATGCCGTCCTCAACCTTGAACTTGACGGCAATGTTGCGGGCATCGATGACGGGCGCGGTGGTCTTTTCGCCGGCATCGTGCCTGGTGTCGGGAGCGTAGGGATTGACGAGTGCGAGAGCCATATCCGTTCTCCTCAATAGGGGTCGATTGCGTCGCGCAGGCCGTCGCCGAGCGCATTGAAAGCGAAGACGGTGACGAGAACGAAGGCAACGGGCGAGAGGATCCAGGGATAGGAGCCGATGACCGAATAGGTCGACGTGTCCTGCAGCATCAGGCCCCATGAGATCAGCGGCGGCTTGACGGCAAAACCCAGGAAGCCGAGGAAGGATTCCAGCAGAACCACGCTCGGGATTGCAAGCGTCACCGCGACGATGACATGGCTCATGACGTTCGGCAGGATGTGCTGCAGGATGATGCGCCAGTCGGTTGCTCCGACCGCCATCGCGGCGCGAACATACTCGATCCGCGCCAAGGCCAGCGTCTTGCCGCGTACCTCGCGGGACATCTGTGCCCAGCCGAGCGCCGACATCACGATGATGACGAAGGCGAGGAAGACGTTCGTCGGCGCAGTCACCGGGATCAGAGAGGTCAGCGCCAGATAGAGCGGCACTTGCGGGAAAGCCAGTACGACCTCGACGAAGCGCTGGATCCAAGCGTCCACCGCACCACCGAAATAACCGGAGATCATGCCGATCGTCGTGCCGACGATGGTGACGATGGAAACCACGGTCAAGGCGATCATCAGCGAGATGCGTGAACCATAGATGGCGCGCGACAACACATCCCGCCCGAACTTATCGGTGCCGAGGAAGTGCACCGGACCGCCGTCGATCGCGCCGAAGAGATGGCGGTTGCCGGGGATCAGGCCAAACAGATAATAGGGATCACCCTTGACGAAGAAGCCGAGCAGGCGCGGGTGGTCATAGTCCGGCCCGACGATCGGCTGGAAGGTGACCGGATCGAGATCCGTCGTCTCGGCAAGCGCGTAGACGCGGGGCAGAAAGACGAAGTTACCGTCCTTGTCATGGAAACTGATGACCTGTGGCGGCGCAAAGCCGGTATCGGTCGCCTTCGGATCGAGCGGCGCGACGAATTCGGCAAAGATGGCCATCAGCAGCAGCAGGATGACGAGAACGAGGCCGCTCATGCCCGTCCAGGAGCGCTTCAGGCGTCGCCAGACCAGCGCGATATAGCTTTCATTGCCGCTTTTGTGCCCGATCTTTTCTTCCGGCGGCGGTGGGGAGTTGCTGAAGGCGAGCATCAGTGTATTCCTCCCTGTTGACGGACGCGCGGATCGAGCAGCGCAAGCAGCATGTCTGCGATGATATTGCCGACGATGAGGGTTGCCGAAAGCACCATCATGAAGGTTGCTGTCACATAGACGTCGCCGATCGCCATCGAGCCGACAATGGCCGGGCCGACGGTCGGCAGCGTGAAGATGATGGCGGTCTCGATCTCGCCGGTCAGCATGTAGGGCAGGACAACGCCCTGATACATGACGAGCGGATGCAGCGCGTTCGGCACCGCATGGCGCATGACGACGGCGCCACCGGAAAGGCCTTTTGCCCGCGCAGTCTCCACATATTGGGCGTTCAGCGTGTCGAGAAGATTACCGCGCATGACGCGCATATTGTAGGCAAGGCCGCCGAACGTTGCGATCGCAACCACCGGCCAGACATGCTTGACCAGATCGGCGAATTTGGCCCAGGACCAGGGCGCGCCGCCATATTGCGGCGAGAAGAAGCTGCCGATCTCGGACACGTTGAGCTGGAAGACGAGGATATAGACGATGATCAGCGCCATCAGGAAGCGCGGCACCGTCATGCCGAGGAAGGAGATGCCCGACAGAAGGCTGTCGATCCAGCTATATTGCCGTGTCGCTGCCCATATGCCGAAACCGATGCCGAGGACAGACGCGAAGATATGGCAAACCAGCGCGAGAGCCAGGGTCCGCGGCAGGCGCTCTCCAACGACATCGGCGACAGGCTTGTTGTAGAACATGCTGTAGCCGAAATCGCCCCTGGTGACGATCCCGCCGATCCAGTTGACGTATTGAACCACCAGCGGCTTGTCGAGCCCATGCTCGCGGCGATAAATTTGCGCTTGTTCGTCGGCTTGGGCGAAGGATGCACCGCCCTGGTTCATCAATTGCGAGCGTATGTAATCGGCATAGTCGCCAGGCGGTGCCTGAATGATCGCAAAGGTCACCACGCTCAGGATGAAGAGCACGGGAATGGCGGAGGCTATTCGCACGAGCAGGAATCGTAACATCGGACGGTTCGCTTCTCTTGATGCTGTCGGCAGTCTCACCCCCATGAGGGTGATATGCGCCGGCGGTTCAATTTTATCCCGGCGATAGCTAATCGCTGGATGTTTCAGGTCCCATGGCAACCGGCTTTATATCGGCTGCCATGGCGTGTTTCATGCGACCTTACTTGATCGGACCGGCGCTGCCAGGAGCACCCGGAAGCTCTTCGGGGAAGAGTTCGTACTTGCCCTGTTTGTCAGCTGCGACCCAAAGGCGCTCGCGGATGATCGAGTCCTCTGCCCAGTTGAAGAGGAAGATCGGCGTGCCCGGAGGAACGTTGGAGAAGCGCTTGTTGATGATCAGTGCACCTGGATATTCGGTCAGACCGATATTGTAGAGGTGCCCCGTCGAGATCTTCTGGAACTGCTTCATCAAGGCCACGCGTTCGTCGTTGTCCTTCGATGTCGTGAATTTGTTGACGACATCCACCATGTCCTTTTCGAAGGGCATGAGATCGACCGTGCCATCCGCACCCGCGCGATGGTTCCAGCTCGTGCGAGGACCGACAGGTGCAAGCTGCTCGGTATTCTGGACGACCGAGGCGAGCTCCGTGGTGTTACGCCGAACCATCCAATCGAAACGGCCGCCGTAATTGGCATCGTCACGCTTGGGTCCGTCGAGCGCATTGATGATGACGCGCAGCCCGAGCTTCTCCATCTGGCCAACGACGCCTTCGGCCAGGCTCTTGTCGGTGGTGTAGTCGTTGCTGACCAGCAGGGTGATCTCGACATCCTTGCCGCCGTTGACGTTGGCAGGGAAGTTTACGATGCCGTCACCGTCGGTATCTTTCAGGCCAGCCTTCGCAAGCTCGGCCTTGGCCGCGGCAAGATCGAACGGATAATAGACGGTCGAATTGCGATCATAGAAGCTGCTGCCGGAGGAAAGACCACCCGGATAGATCGCCGTGAACGGACCTTTGACGAGAGATTCGCCGAGGGCCTTGCGGTCCAGCGCCATCGTGACGGCCTTGCGGAAATCCTCGTTGCGGTTCAGGTCGCGAACGGCCTGAGCACGCGGATCGGGATTGCCCCAGCCGTTGGCTGAGAAATTCATCTGCAGGTTATAGCCGATGAGGCGAGGGCCGAATGCGAGACGAGCCGGCGCATCGGGCTGTGCGGCGCGCTTCAGCGAAGCGACGAAGTTTTCCGGCTGCTCCAGGTTTGAAATGTCACCAGAGCCGGCAACAGCCTGCACGTCGCGATCCGCCCAGGTCGAGAGCTTGTAATGCAGCTCATTGAGGTAGGGCAACTGATTACCCTTCTCGTCGACCTTCCAGTAGTAGGGATTGCGACGCAGGACGATGATATCGTCCGGCCGATATTCGACCGGCACCCAGGCACCCATGACCGGAATGTTCATATATTCCGGCGGGAAAGCGTTCTTGAACTGATCGTAGGTGTTCTTGGAATATTTTGGGTGCTGCGGCTTTAGGATATGCGACGGGCCTGGGCAGAAATTTGGATAGGCCATCGTGTAGAGATATTGCTTCGGGAAGGCGTCCTTGAACGTCCATTCGACGGTGTAATCGTCGATCTTCTTTAGGGTCGTTCCTTCGCCGAAGGCTTCCGGAGATGCGCCGCCGCCGAGCGGCGAGACGTTCGGGTCGATGACCTCGTCTTCCCAGTAGAACATGATGTCATCGGCATTGAAGGGCACGCCGTCGGACCATTTGGCGCCTTCGATCAGATGCATGGTGAGCTTATGGCCGTCCGGCGACCACTCCCAGCCCTTGGCAAGGTTCGGCAGCGGTTCGGTATCTTTCGCCTCGACCTGGAAGAGGGGAGCCGTGCGCGTCAGGCACTCCGACAGGGCGATGTCGATGCCGCCCCAGCCCTGTGTTTGCCCGGCCCCGTAGTTCCAGCCCTCCGGCCGGCCGCCGATAACATGGCGCATGGTGTCGCCGTAAACGCCGATACCGTCGGGCATGTTGCCGGTCTTGAAGACCAGCGGTTCCTTCGGCAGGCGATCCTTGACGGGCGGCAGCTTGCCGGTCTTGACGAACTTTTCCGTGACCCAGGCAGGCTCGTGATATTCCGGCAGCG
This sequence comes from Rhizobium sp., assembly GCA_039593415.1. Lineage (GTDB taxonomy): Bacteria > Pseudomonadota > Alphaproteobacteria > Rhizobiales > Rhizobiaceae > Rhizobium. The sequence continues at coordinate 12,431 of JBCNPI010000021.1, forward strand.
CCTTGAACTCCAGGATGGAGTTGCGCTCGACATATTTGATCTTGCCTTCAGCCGGGAAAACCGGCGGAACGGGCGGCACTGTCGGCTCGGCTGCATAGGCGCTGATGGCGATCGCGGATGTGGCAATCGTCAATGCGGCCAGAAGGCCGATCGGTCGAAAATGTCTCATCTTGTTCTCTCTCCCAATATCGCGAGCTTTCCGTTCGAGGCGTCGCGTTCCTCCCGTAAAACGGAAGACGGCCGGCTGCGGCGGGATATTCACCCCTCTGCCGCCGCAGCCATTGTCTTCCGATCTGTTGTTCCTCAGCCGGCCTGCTTTAGTGCCGCCTTTTCTGCCCGCAATTCCTCGATCGAGCGTACGTTGCGGCTCGCCGCGCCCTTCCAATCGCGCGTCTTGACCTTACCCTGCGACAAGCGCTCCTTTGCGCCATCAACCGCATGGGCATATTGCGGCAGCCAACGCGCCTCGGCGACGACCATTTCGTCGACCATCTGCCAGACCTCCTCCGGCGTGGCGACGGCGCCGACCAGCGGGTCGTGCAGGACGGCAAGTTTCAAGAGATCGATATCGCCGCTGATGGCGGCATGGACCGACATGCGCTGAACGTTGATCGAGGATATGCAGGTGGCTGCACATGCCTCCGGCAAGGTAATGCCCGCCACCATGTTGATGCCGAACCGGTCGACGAAGCCGGGCGACTCGATGATGGCATCATCAGGCAGATTGGTGATGACACCATTGTTCTTGACGTTGAAATGGCCACGATAGACGCGATTGGTTTCCAGCGCTTCCAAAATATGGCTGGCATGCTCGTTGGAGCGGCGTGCCGGGTCGATTGGCTGCGAGGCGCTGTCGAGGATCTGCTGGAATTCCGTCTCGAACCAATTGCGTGTTTCGGTAGAATGACGCAGATAGCCGCCCGTCTCGCCGTGGATCCAATCCGACATGTCGATCCATTTGTTGATCTCGTCGGGACGCTTGCGATACCAGGGCAGGTATTCGGACAGATGACCATTGCTCTCTGTCGAATAGACGCCAAAACGCTTGAGCACGTCGATGCGCAGCTTTTCCTGCTGCGAATAGACCGGATGTGCTTCGAAGGCGGCGATCAGTTCGTCCTTGCCGATCTTGCGGCCGTTGAGGCGCAGGTCGACGAACCAGGTCTGGTGGTTGATGCCTGAGCAGATATAGTCGAGTTCGCGCTTGTCTTTTGCACCGAGCACTTCGGCAATCTGCTCAGCGCCATGTTGGACGCCATGGCAGAGGCCGATCGTGTCGACCTTGCCGTATTCGATCGCGGCCCAGGTGTTCATCGCCATCGGGTTGGCATAGTTCAGGAACTTGGCGCCCGTCTCGGCAACTTCGCGGATATCCTTGCAGAAATCGAGAATGACCGGAATGTTGCGCTGGCCATAAAGAATGCCGCCGGCGCAGATCGTATCGCCGACGCACTGGTCGATCCCGTATTTTAGCGGAATGCGGATATCCTCGGCGTAAGCCTCCAGGCCGCCGACCCGAACGCAGCTGATGACGTAGCGCGCGCCTTCCAGTGCCTTGCGGCGATCCGTGGTGGCGGTCACGCGCGTCGGCAGCTTGTTGGATTCGACAATCCGGTCGAGGATCGCCTTGATCATCGTCAGATTGTGCTCACTCATATCCGTCAGCGCGAATTCGACGTCGCGGAATTCCGGCACGCAGAGAATGTCGGTGAACAGCTTTTTCGTGAAGCCGACGCTGCCAGCGCCGATGATAGCGATTTTGAAACTCATGATCCTCACCTTCAAGTCGATCGAACAAGCAGCGGCAGGGAAATCGACAGCATTTTCGTCCGTGATCGCAGCGATTGCAAAAAGGGCCGAAATCGTGATTTTTCCTCCGATCGCCGTTCCCCGCCGGCGAGCATGCGCTGTTTTCTGGCGGGATTATGCCTATAATCGCCGAGGCGAACAGAGAACTATTATGCTTTTGAGGGTAATTTTGTGCTGCGAGAATTGATCGACAATGGACAGGTCATGCGGACGGTTTCCCTGCCGCGTGGACGCCACCGATTGCATGCCATGCCGACCAGTGCGGGATACGAAATCCGCGAAGACGAACCCTATGATTGGGATGGGCGGCGGCGCGGTCTGACACCATTCACCGTGCTGCAGCACACGATCAGCGGCACGGGGCGCCTGCGCTATGAAAGCCGTAACTATCGCGTCAATGCCGGCGACACGCTGCTCGTTCTCGTGCCGCATAATCATCGTTACTGGCTGGAGAAAGGGGAGCGCTGGGAATATTTCTGGATTTCCATGAACGGCGAGGAAGCGCTGCGCATTCACCGGCTGATCCTGGCCGCAGCCGGTCCGGTGTTGAAGCTACAGCAGGCGACCGTCGACCATCTTGCCGATTGCAGCCTGCGGCTGATCAAGGGCGCCAAGACGCCGGCTTCGGCTTCGGCGATCGCTTATGAAGCCGCAATGGCGCTCTATGACGACGTCTTCGGCTCACATGCCTTTGCGGCCGACCGCTCTGTCATGCAGGTTGTCATCGATCACATCAACGCCAATCTCGACAAGCCGCTGCCGGTCGAAGAGCTTGCGAAGGTGGGCGGTCTCAGCCGCGCGCATTTCTCGCGCGTCTTTGCCGAGAGCGAGGGCGTGCCACCGGCCGAATTCGTGCTGCAGCAGCGTATGCAGCGTGCCGCCAAGTTGCTGACGAAAGCGGCCTTTATTCCGGTCAAGGAAGTGGCGATCATGTCGGGCTTCGATGACGCCAACTATTTTTCCAAGGTGTTCCGCCGCATCTACGGCATCAATCCCACGGAGTTCCGCACAACGGGCATGTATGCCGCGGTGCGCAGCCCAGTCGAGGAGGCGAAGAACGGACGCAGCCGCTAAGGTCAGGCGAGGCCGCTATGGCCGCCACGGTTCGCTTGTCGGGAAAATCGAAGTCTGCCAGCCAGTCGCATTGCGCAGCGGCTGCGAGCCTGTATAGATACCGCCCCGCGGCGTCCACGCCTGCCTCGCCGCATCCGATTTCCAAGCAACATCTGTTCGTCACCCGATGCGACGGGCTTAATCGATAGGATTGAATATGCGTTCTGTTGTCGCCTTCAACGAATCCTGGACGTTTCACGAAGGATTTTCGCCCGAGGATGCCCATCGTCTGCAGCAGGGACAGAGTGTCACGCTACCCCATACGGCCGTCGAACTGCCCTTCAACTATTTCGACGAGAAATCCTATCAGCGCGCCTTCACCTATCAGAAGATAGTCAAATGGGAGGAGACGTTTGCTGGGCGTGAGGTATCGCTGATCTTCGATGCGGCCATGGCCGATGCCGTCGTCTATCTCAATGGCGAGGAGGTCGTTGCCCATAAGGATGGCTATACGCCCTTCGAGGCCCGCTTGACCGGCCGTTTGCGTGAGGGCGAGAACCTCATCACCGTCAAGATCGATGGCAGCGAGAACCCTAAGATCCCGCCTTTCGGTGGCCGGATCGACTATCTAACCTATGCGGGGATCTATCGCGATGTCTGGCTGAAGGTCGCGGCTCCCGTCTCGGTCGCCAACATCAAGGTCGAGACGGCGGATGTCCTTTCCGACCGAAAATCCGTAGCGGTGCGCTGCGATATTTCCAATCCGCAAAATCTCGCTTTCAAGGGCAACGTGAAGATTATCCTACGGTCCGCCGATGGCGCGGCCATCGCATCGGGCCAGGCAGAGACCTCCGGTGAAAGCGTGAAGCTGAGCTTCGCCGGCCTCTCAGACATTTCGCTTTGGGATATCGACAATCCCGTCCTTTACTCCACGGAAGTGGAGCTTACGAGCGATCGCGGGGCAGACCGTCTTGCTGCGACTTTTGGCTTCCGTACCGCAAGCTTCACGGCGGAAGGCTTCCTTTTGAATGGCAAGGCGCTGAAGCTGCGCGGCCTCAACCGCCATCAGGCCTTCCCCTATGTCGGCTATGCCATGGCGCGCTCGGCTCAGGAGCGTGATGCCGAGATCATGAAGCGCACGCTAAAATGCAACATCGTGCGCACTTCGCATTATCCGCAATCGAAATGGTTCCTCGATCATTGCGACCGCATCGGCTTGCTGGTCTTCGAGGAAATCCCCGGCTGGCAGCATATCGGTGATGAGAAATGGCAGCAGGAATCGATCCGCAACGTGCGCCGTATGATCGAGCGCGACTGGAACCATCCCTCGATCGTCATCTGGGGCGTGCGCATCAACGAATCCCAGGATTCCCACGATTTCTATGCTGAGACGAACCGGCTTGCACGCGAACTCGATCCGACGCGCCAGACCGGCGGTGTTCGTTACATCACCGAGAGCGAAATGCTCGAGGACGTCTATACGATGAATGATTTTATTCTCGGCAACGAAGAGCTGCCCGGCGGCAACCGGCCGCGCACGCCGCTGAGGCCGCAGCAGGAAAATACCGGCCTTTCAAAGGATGTGCCCTATCTGATCACCGAATTCGGCGGTCATATGTATCCGACGAAAATCTATGATCAGGAGCAGCGCCAGGCCGAGCATGTGCGCCGGCATCTGGAAGTTCTGAATGCCGCCTATGGCGATCCGTCGATATCAGGCGCCATCGGCTGGTGCATGTTCGACTACAACACCCACAGCGATTTCGGCTCGGGCGACCGCATCTGCTATCACGGTGTCATGGACATGTTCCGCGAGCCGAAATTCGCCGCTTACGTCTATGCCAGCCAATGCGAGCCCTCAGATGAGATCGTCATGAAGCCCGTGACGATCTGGGCGCGCGGCGAGCGCAATATCGGCGGTGCACTGCCGCTCATCGTGCTCACCAATTGCGACGAGGTCGAGCTGCGTTATGGATCGCTGACCAAGCGCCTCGGTCCCGACCGGGAAACCTTCCCGCACCTGCCCCATCCGCCAGTCGTCTTTGACCATCGTTCCTTCACGCCGGACGAGCTCGGCGTCTGGGGCATGGAATGGGAGGACGTGCATTTTACCGGCTATATCGGCGGTAAGCCGGTGGTTGAGCAGCATATGGTCGCCAATCCGCTGCCGACCTCGCTTCAGATCGAAGCCGATGCAGACACCTTATGTGCGGGCGAGCGCGATACGGTGCGTGTCATCGTGCGTGCGCTCGACCAGGCCGGCTCGCGTTTGCCATTCCTCAACGAAGCCATCGCGATCAAGGTCGATGGTCCGGCCAAGGTCATCGGACCGCAATCTGTGGCATTCCAGGGTGGAACGACCGGATTCTGGCTGCAGGCAACGGGAGAGGTGGGCGCCATCAAGCTCGAAGTCTCGTCTCCGCGCTTTGCCGGCGAGAGCATGAGCTTTACCGCAAAATAAGCGACCTGCCGGCTCTCCCCTCAGGCGGCGGAGCCGGCAACTTCGCCTGCACCTTGCGGGATCGACTGCAACAGCGTCTGCCGCGCCGAGGCGAGATGCTGTCGGCAAGCGGCGCTGATCCTTTGCTGGTCGCGGGATTGCAGGGCTTCGATATAGTCGAGATGCTCGCTTACGGCGCGGGCATTGCGTTCACGCGCGAGAGCCTTGTTCCACTGATAGTGATAGTGAAAGACAATGGCGATGACATCGTAGAAATCGGCGATGAAGCGATTGTTCGAGGCGCGATGGATGAGCAGGTGAAACTTCTCGTCGAGGCGCGAGAAATCGCGGTAATGCGCATCGAAATCCTTGAGCAGCGCGTGATGCTCCCGTTCGATTGCTTTCAAGTCCTCCCAGGCATGATGAGTGGCGGGCAGTCGGCCGAACTGGGCGGCGGAATGCAGCTCGAACATTTCGCGCACATCGGCGAGCTCCAATGCGAATTCGCTGGTGAAGCCCTTGAGTATCCAATGGCTGTTCGGCCGCTTCTCGATCAGCCCGAAGCGGCTGAAGCGAATGAGAAATTCGCGCACGACGGAAGTGCCGGTGCCGATTTCGCGCGCCAGTTCCAGTTCGTTGATCTGCATGCCGGGCTGCGCTTCGTCGGACATGATGCGCGTCATGAAGCTGCGCTCGATGATATCATGCAGTGAATCGGTTTCTTCCTTGGGGAAGAAATCGTCTTCCGTCGGCAGGCGCAGCACCGTCTTTTGCCGCTTGTTCCACAGAATGATGCCAGCGTCATTGAGACGCATGAGGATCGACCGTGCCGTGCTGCGGCTGACGCCGAGTTCGGCTGCTATTTCAGGCTCGCTCGGCAGCTCGGTATCGGGCTTCAGGCGCGCTGCGTAGCGATTGTACGCCTCCTTGAAGAGCGTGTTTTGCCTTGCCATTTCCCCCTCGCGTATCGCCGCCGCTCTTTGCCGGCGGCGCTATCTGAACCATGTATCAATGGCAGTCAATTGCAGGAGTTCTATCGAAACCGCTGCCGCCGCCATCTCCCGGGACGACCGCATGATTTCCTCGTTGACACCAAAATGTTTATTGTAGATAAAAAACAAAATCAATCGGCGACGGATGTTGGAATATCCTGTAACGTCGATGGGTAGGGAGGCGATGAAAATGACAATGCTTGCAACCTGCGGCAGGAGTGCAATTATCGGCGGATGGCGCGGTTCTTTTGCTCACGCCGAAGGCAGATGTTGCGCAGCATGACGATGGCGACCCCGTTCGGCCATATGCATCGGGATTTGAAGTGACCGTCATCACAAGGGAGAGGTGATGAAGACAAGAACAATCGGCAGGACGGGGCTTAAGGTCACCGAAATCAGCTTCGGCGCCGCGGCGCTCGGCGGTCTTTACCGCGCCTGCCCGCGCGACCAGGCGATGGCGACCCTCCAGGCGGCCTGGGATAGCGGTATTCGCTATTTCGATGCTGCGCCTTGGTACGGCTTTGGCCTCGGCGAGCGCCGGGTCGGTGATTTTCTGCGCGATCAGCCCGAGGACAGCTATGTGCTGTCGACGAAGGTAGGTCGTCTCATGCGCCCGGTTCCTACCGACAAGGTGCCGAATTATGGCTATGTCGATCCTCTACCCTTCGATGCCGACTACGATTATTCCTATGACGGCATCATGCGCTCGGTCGAATTCAGCTATGCTCGTCTCGGACTCAATCGCATCGACATCCTCTATGTTCACGATATCGGTGGCTATACACATGGCAAGGCGCTGAACGAGCGCTATCTCGGCCAGCTTTTGGGTTCGGGGTTGAAGGCGCTGGAGGAGCTGAAATCGTCAGGCGCTATCAAGGCCTATGGTCTGGGCGTCAACGAAATACCGGTCTGCCTGGATGTGATGCATGCGGCCGATATCGACTGCATTCTGCTTGCGGGCCGTTATACTCTGCTGGACCGTTCGGCCGTTGCCGAGCTGTTGCCGCTTTGCGAAAAGAAGGGAACGTCGCTGGTCGTGGGCGGCGTCTTCAATTCCGGCATTCTGGCGACTGGACCCGTCCCCGGCGCACATTTCGACTATCTGCCGGCAACACCGGATATTTTGGCCAAGGTCGGGGCGATGGAGGAGATCGCCCGCAAGCATGGTGTGCCGCTTTCTCAGCCGGCCCTTCAGTTCCCGCTACGCAGTTCCTGTGTGGCCTCGGTGCTGATCGGCACGGCGAAGCCGGAGAGTCTTGTCCGCAACATGCAGCTCGTGGAGCCAAGGCTTCCCGACAGCCTCTATGCGGAATTCGAGGAATTGACTGTGGTTGCGCCGCCTTTGGGAGACGAGGCCGTTCGGGTCTAGCAGATTGGGAGCTATCGAGCCGTCGGAAGGGCGGATTCGAAGAGGAGGAAAGCCTGTTTTGGCGTCGGTGGCCTTTCCGCCGCGCGATGCGTGACGCTTCAAGGCATCACGATACCGAGCCGTAAGCGTTCAGCGGCCGGTGTACAGGAAAACAGAGCGCGTTGAGAGGAGAAGCAAATGAAAATTGCCAAGTCACTTCTGTCCCGCCGCACCTTTGCCGGTCTTGCCGGCGCTGCCATCATCGCCATGGCGATGCCGGTGCAGTCCTTCGCGGCCGACGTGACCATTCCGATTATCGTCAAGGATACGACATCCTTCTACTGGCAGATCGTTCTTGCCGGCGCGCGCCAGGCAGGCAAGGATCTCGGCGTGAAGGTGCCGGAGCTTGGTGCACAATCGGAATCCGACATTAACGGCCAGATCAGCATTCTCGAAAACGCTGTTGCCGGCAAGCCGGCCGCCGTCGTCATCGCGCCGACCGAACGCAAAGCACTCGGCAAGCCGGTGGATGAAGCCGCCAAGTCCGTGCCGGTGGTCGGCATCGATTCGGCAGCTGATTCCAAAGCCTTCATCTCGTTCCTGACGACCGACAACGTCCAGGGCGGCCGTATCGCCGCCGATGGCCTTGCTGCCGCCATCAAGGGCATGACCGGCAAGGAAGAAGGTGAAGTCGCCATCATCACCAGCCTGCCGGGTGTCGGCTCGCTCGACCAGCGCCGCCAGGGCTTCCTGGAAGAGATCAAGAGCAAATATCCCGGCCTCAAGGTCGTTGCCGATAAATATGCCGATGGTCAGGCCACGACTGGCCTCAATATCATGACCGACCTGATCACGGCCAATCCGAAGCTCGTCGGCGTCTTCGCCTCGAACCTGATCATGGCACAGGGCGTCGGCCAGGCGATTGCCGAAAACAAGCTCGGCAACAAGATCAAGGTCATCGGCTTCGACAATGACGACAAGACGGTCGGCTTCCTGAAATCCGGCGTTCTCGCCGGCCTCGTGGTGCAGGATCCCTATCGGATGGGTTATGACGGCATCAAGACGGCGCTTGCCGCCTCCAAGAAGGAGAAGGTCCCGGCCAACGTCGATACCGGCGCCAACCTCGTCACCAAGGCGAATATGAGCGATCCGAAGATCGATGCCCTGATCAATCCCAAGGTCAAGTAAGGCTTAAGGCCGCGCCCGAAGGATCGGGCGCGGTCTTTTCGTCTGGCCGATCCCCGGAAGCGGCTGTGCGACGATGCGAATGGAGGAGACCTTATGACGAGCCTGGAAGAAATCAGCCATCGGCACGACGACACCGTCAAGACGGAAGCAAACCGCATTCCCGCGGGCTCGCCCATCCTTGAACTTAAAGGACTGCAGAAGCGCTATGGTTATGTCGAGGCGCTGAAGCCGGCGACCGTCACGTTTCTGGCGGGTGAAATCCATGCCATCGTCGGTGAAAACGGTGCCGGCAAGTCGACGCTCATCAAGCTCCTGACAGGCGTGATCACGAGGACGGCGGGCGAAATCTTCTGGTGCGGTCATCCGGTGGCGCTTGCAACGCCCAATGAGGCGATCGCCCGCGGCATCAATGCCGTGCATCAGGAAGTGGTGCTTTGTCCGCATCTGACGGTCGCAGCCAATCTTTTCCTCGGTGACGAGGTCAATCGTTTCGGGCTCATGCGCAAGAAGCAGATGGTGGCTATGGCGCAGACCGTGCTTGACGATCTCGGTTTCGGATTGCCGGCAGGAGAACTCCTGAGCTCGCTCACCATTGGCCAGCAGCAGCTCGTCGCGACCGCGAGAGCGGCGATGCGCGGCACGCAATTCCTGATCTTCGATGAGCCGACCGCCTATCTGACGCGCAAGGAATCGGCACAATTGTTTAAGCTGATCCGCCGCCTGCAGAGCGAAGGGGTGACGATCGTCTATATCAGCCATCGCATGGAGGAGGTCTTCGAGCTGGCCGATCGCGTTTCCGTGCTGCGCGACGGCACGCATGTCGGTACGCGCGCGATCAGCGAGACCAATGAGGACGAGCTGATCAAGCTGATGATCAATCGCTCCATCGAGCAGATCTACCACAAGGAGGAGATCCCGATCGGCGCGACCATTCTGGAAACGCGGGGCCTTTCCGGCCCGGGCTTCGAGGATGTCTCGCTGACCGTTCGCGCCGGAGAGATCGTCGGTCTCTATGGATTGATCGGGGCCGGACGCAGTGAGTTCGCACTTGGTCTTTACGGCCGCCAGCCGATCTCGGCAGGGGAAATCCACTGGCAGGGGCGCAAGGTCGATATCCGCAACGAGCGCGATGCGATGGAGCTCGGCATTGCGCTTGCGCCCGAAAGCCGCCGCGATCAGGGACTTTGCCTCAACCTGCCGATCGGGCTCAATATCAATCTGCCCGTATTCAAACGGCTGAGCCAGGGTCCGATCATCAACAACAAGAGCGAGGCTGCGAACGCCGACAAGCAGATCCGCGATCTCAGCATCAAGACGCCGAGCAGGCGGGTCCTGGTTTCCGCCATGTCCGGCGGCAACCAGCAGAAGGTGGTGATCGGCAAATGGCTGAGCCACGGCGCCAAGCTCTTCATCTTCGATGAGCCGACCGTTGGCGTCGATGTCGGGACGAAGGCGGAGATCTACCGGTTGTTCGCCAAGCTGCTTCGCGCCGGGGCCGGCATCATCGTCATCTCCTCCTATCTGCCCGAGGTCTATGAGCTTGCCGATCGCCTGCACGTTTTCCGCCACGGCCGATTGGTCGCCAGCCATGATTTTCACGCCGCCACGCATGAGGAAGTCCTCAGCGAGGCGATCGGTGTCTGAACAATAAAAGTCGAATGAGGGAGAACAAGAATGGCCGCGAACACGACAGAAGGCCCCACCGTTGCGCCGCGGCGCAAGATGAATATCCTCTTCAGCCTGACGCTGATCCTGCTGTTGCTGGTGCTGTGGGTCCTGCTCGGCTTCTGGACCGACAAGTTCTGGACGCCGCTCAATATCACCAACCTCATGCGTCAGGGGTCGATGACGGCCATTCTTGCACTGGGCCAGACCTTCGTCATCATCACGGCGGGGATCGATCTTTCCGTCGGCGCGATCGTCGGCTTTTGTACCGTCATCGTTGCGTGGCTGCTCCAGGCCGGCTTTCCTGTCTGGGCCGCCATCCTTATCACCTTGCTGTTCGGGGTTCTGATCGGGGCGTTCCACGGCTTCGGCATCGTGCGCATGGGCCTGCCGCCCTTCATCATCACGCTGGCGACATTGACTTCGCTTCGCGGCATTGGCCTGCTGATCACCAACGGTTCGACGATCAATATCGTCAATGACGATTTCACCAATTTTGCCGTGTCGGATTTCTTGGGAATTCCGAGCCTGTTCTGGATGGTGATCCTGGTGGCGATTCCGGCCGTCATCTTCCTGCATCTGAGCCGCTGGGGCCGCTATTTGTTTGCCGTCGGCTCCAACCGCGAGGCGGCGCGCTTGTCCGGTGTCAACGTCAACTGGATGATCTATCTCGCCTATATTCTGTCAGGAACATGTGCAGCCTTCGTCGGCATTCTGCTTGCCTCGCGCATCGCCATTGGCAATGCCACCCAGGCCGACGGCTGGGAGCTGCAGGCGATCGCATCGTCGGTCATCGGCGGAACCAGCCTGTTCGGTGCGATCGGCACCGTCTATGGCCCGCTGATCGGCGCATTTATCCTTGCGACCATCAACAACGGCGCCAATCTCTTGAACCTTAATTCCTTCTGGCAACGCATCATCACCGGCGCCTTGATCATCGTGATCGTCTATTTCGATCAGCTGCGCCGCCGGCGAGCCTAAATCATTGTCGCGCAAAAAACGCGCGGCGGTTTTGCGACGACGACATGGGCTAAATCAAAGACCTGAAGCGCGAAAAGCGAATCTCAAAGATCGCGATCCGCGCTTCAGGACCTCTGCCGAGGTCGGAGCAAAGGCGGTCGTCTCTCTCAGGTTGACTGCTCTCAGCTATGGGGCAGAGCGGCAAACTGCTCTGTCGCGGTGCTGCATGAAACTTTTGCAAAACACTAAAATAGCCGTTGCTCTCGCCTGCGGAACCAATATCGTAGACCTCGTTCTCAGCCAGTAGCCGATCACGACGGCAGCCGAGGGAGGAGTGAATGGCGCCTGCCAAGGCACTGATCATGCGGCATGCTGAAAAGCCCGACGATCAGGATGCCCCGAACCTGTCCCCAGCCGGGCAAGCCCGCGCAAAGGCATTGGTTGCATGGTATCCTCAAACCTTTGGTCAGCCCGACTTCATCTTTGCTGCCGCCGTTTCGAAGCGCAGCGAGCGACCCGTGCAGACCGTTCAGCCGCTGGCGGATGCGCTCGGGCTTGAGCTGCATGCGCAATTTGTCGACGATGACTATGCCGCCTTGGCCGAGGCGCTGCTTTCCAAGCCCGAGTTCCACGGCAAGACGGCTCTCATTTGCTGGCATCACGGCAACATCCCGAAATTGATGAAGGCACTCGGTGCGCCGGCGGGAAGCTATCCCGACCCATGGGTGCCGACCGTGTTCAACCTCATCCTTGTCGCCGACTTTCTCGGTGACGGGCCAACGGTCTCGCAAATGTCAGAGCCGTTCTGATCTGACAATCGAGGCTCCGCGGCCTCCCGCATTCCCGCATGCAAGACAGGCATCGCCTTCTCCCAAACCTATCGAGAGGATCGACATGGCTTTTGCAAATACAGGTAATGCCGGCAGTCTTGCCGTCAAATTGTGGCGCGGCGAGCGCATGTGCCTCATCGGGATGGACGTCGCCGATCCCGAGGATGATTTCGTGGGCTTTGCGATCGAGGTGAAGAGCCCGGGCTCATCCGACTATGTCGCGTTGAGGAACCGGTTGAATTTCGATTATGGCAGCGCAGGCAAGGGCGTCGACGGCTTTCGGAACTTCCTGTCCACGGCAGCCCCGTTTCAGAAGTTCCGCTGGATGCATTTTCCCTACGATCCGGCCGATGGCACCTATCTTTATCGGGTGACGAAGATGCACATGAACGCCGCGGGCGCGCTCAAGGGCGGCGATCAGGTGGCCGGACTGCCGATCTCGCTCGACCGCATGACCTATAGCGACTATCTCGATATCGGCTTCACGCGCAACTTCGCCTCCTCGCAGGCCTATGCCGAAAAATTCGGTAACAATCCCAATGTCATTCCGAGGGATCCCGACCAAGGCCTGTCGTTTCAGAAGCTCCCCGGCGATGTCTATCAATGGCTTGGCTTCGAAGCCTATGACCTGATCTTCGGCCTGCTGGACGAGGTGGTGGATAATAAGGATCTCTCCGTCGACGTCTTCGCCTATGATTTCAACGAGCGCGATATTCTCGCTAAGCTGGAGAGTTGCGGCACGCGTGTTCGCGCGATCATAGATGATTCCAAACCGCACAAGCCCGCCGGCAGCGCGGAATCCCAGGCTGCTGCCCGGCTTGCCGCCTCGGCCGGGGGCGATGCCGTCAAGCGGATGCATTTCAAGACGCTGCAGCACAACAAGGTCTTTATCGTCCGGCGCGGAGACCAGCCGGTTAAGGTATTGTTCGGCTCCACCAATTTCAGCTATCGCGGCCTCTACATACAAGCCAACAACGCGCTCGTATTTCACTCGAGCGATGCGGCCGAACTATTTGGCCGTGCCTTCGATCTGGCCTTCCAGGGGCTGGATGCCTTCAAGCAGGATAGCCTCGGCAGCAAATGGAGCCTGGTGCAGGCGGAGGGCGTGCCTTCGGCGCATTTCTGCTTTTCGCCGCACCAGTCGAGCAATCTCTCGCTGAGCCCGGTGGGAGCTGCGATCGATCAGGCCTCCTCCTCGGTCTTCTATGCTATCGCCTTTCTCAATCAAATCCGCTCCGGGCCTGTGCGCGAGGCGGTCGATCGGCTGATGGGCAGGGATGTTTTCAGCTACGGCATTTCCGACAGGGATGGCGGCCTCGAAATCCGCAAACCCGACGGCACCGTCGGTCTGGTGGATTTCAGCTATCTCGCCAGTCATGCGCCGGAGCCCTTCAGGAGCGAATGGAGCGGCGGCAGTGGCATTCACCAGCATGACAAGTTCGTCGTGACGGATTTCAACCTGCCGACCGCAAAGGTATTTACCGGATCATCCAACCTGTCGCCGAGCGGCGAAAGCAATAATGGCGACAATCTCGTCATGATCGAGGACCAGCGCGTTGCAACATCCTATGCGCTCGAAGCTCTCCGGATTTTCGACCATCTTCATTTCCGCTCCGCCATGCAGGGCGCAAACACGCCCAACAACCTGACGCTCGCGCGACCTCCGGCAGCCGGCCAGGATGCGTGGTTTCGGCGCTTCTATGTGGAGGGTTCACAGACGGCAAAGGACCGCCTTCTGTTTTCGCATTGAGATCGACCGGTCCCGTTGACACGAGTCCCGGTGCCGACAACGGAGCATGGCTCATGAGCCAAACCGATGCGATACCCCTTTCCGCGGAAAGGAAAGTCGTGGAAGCCGCCGATTTCCGTTGGGACGGCAACGGCTTCGAGGCGGGCATCGGAATCGCCGCGTCCGGCGGCGGGTTTCGGGCCATGCTGTTTCACGCAGGCGCCTTCCTTCGCCTTGCCGAACTCGGTCTCCTGCAGCAGGCGAAGCGCATTTCCAGCGTTTCGGGCGGCTCGATCGCGACCGCCTGGCTCGCATGCGTCTGGCCTGATCTGGTCAAGGCAGATTTTGCCAATCTGAACGATGCTTTCATTGGTCCTCTGCTCGATTTTGCCCATGCGAGGATCGACGTCATGGCCGTACTTGTCGGCCTTCTGCCCGGAAATTCCGCTGCGCAGCAGGTCGCAAGTTACTATGACAGGCATCTGTTTCACGGGCGCAGCCTCCGCGATCTGCCGGACCAGCCGCAGTTTGTATTCTGTGCGACAAACCTGCAGACCGGCGTGCTCTAGCGCTTCTGCAAGGCTTATGCCGGCGACTACATTGTCGGCCGGATCGATCGGCCGGACATTCCATTGGCAAAAGCGGTGGCTGCCTCCTCCGCCTTTCCGCCATTCCTGTCGCCACTCCTGCTCGAATTCCCGGATGGAAGCTTCCAGAATTGGCCGTTGGCATCAACGTTGCCGACCCATGCGATCGCGGATTTTCGCGATGCCGTCATTTTGACCGACGGCGGTGTGTACGACAATCACGGCATCGAACCATTGATAAAGCGCTTCGCGACCCTCTTCGTCAGCGACGGAGGTGCGCCCTTTGCCCGAAATCCCAGGATCGGCGGCAATTGGCTCAGTCAGCTTCGCCGGGTCCGGGATGTGACCGACAATCAGGTGCGAGCCCTGCGTCGCCGGGATCTTATCGGCCGTTTCGAAGCCGGCGCTTCGCTGAATGGACGAGGCGGTTCTCGTCGACATCCAGGCCTATGGTCGCCTCGGTGCCTATTGGGGCATCGACACGGACCCTTCCAAGTTCGCGCCTGAAAATGCATTGCCTTGTTCGGTAAGGGAGGTGGCGAGCCTCGCGGCTACACCCACCCGGCTAAGCAAACTTGGAGAAAATCTGTCGGAAAGACTGGTGAATTGGGGATACGCGATCTGCGATCGGAGCGTGCGGGCGAACTATAAAGGTCTCCTTCGGCAGGTCTCTCCCGTCTGGCCGTTTCCAAAAAGGGCATTGGAGTAAGGACGGCGGGCATCGAAGCCGCCTATTGAGCAATTGGAACGCCAAATTGGTCGAGCGCCCTTGATTGTGCCGCATGGGGCTCCAGATAGCTGCGATTGTCAGGCTTCGCATGCGAGCATCCGGCAGGAAGGGGGCACAAGCAATCTTGGCAATTCGCCTTTTGCCCAGTTTTTCCCCCTTTTCCATTTATCCATCTGCTTGTTCGCTTCCCTCAATATTCTGTACATTCCGCCCTTGGATCGGCGAGAGGCCTTGTAAATCACTTTATAGAGATCGCATGATATTTCACGCCGACGTCAACCATGCCGATACAAGCCATTCGTTGCGGCTTTTCGCAAGGACTGGAATTAGTCATGCAAATTGAAACGCATGTGGTCTCGCTGATACGCGTCCTCGGCCAAGTGGCGATCATTGTCTATGCCTATTCTTGGGTCATCCGGATCGTCGAACGCGGCGCGTTGAAATCCGTGGCCATCGGGCTGCTGTTTGGGCTGGTCGGCATATTGTCGATGGGTGATCCGATCCGCTGGATGCCTGGCGTGATTCAGGACGGCCGTTCTATCCTCCTCGTCCTGACGCCGGTCTATGGCGGTTTTCTGGGGACTGTGGTCGCGGCGGCGATGATGAGCCTGTTTCGTTTCATGGTCGGCGGCATGGGCGCCGTTGGGGGCATCGCCGGCATAATCATCGTTGCATGCTCGGGCTATGTGCTGAGCCTCCTGCCGCGGCAATGGGTCGGCACGGGTTGGCGGCGATCGTTGTTGTTCGGTCTTGCAACCTGTACCTCGATTGTCGTTCTGGCCTTCCTGCCATGGGTGGTTGTCCGCGAGCTCTTTCTTGCCGCAACGCTTCCGGTCACCGTCGTCAATATACTCGGCGTCCTCCTTCTCTCGGATTTGCTGGAGCGGGAGCGGTATCGCATCGGCATCCAACGCGCGCTCGAGAATGAAGCGAGCCTCGATCCGCTGACGAGGCTCCCCAATCGCCGTGTCCTGCAGCGCGAAGGCGATCGCTGCAGCAAGGATGCGGGAGCCAGACGCATCCCCTTTTCGATCATCATGCTCGATATCGATCATTTCAAAAAGATCAACGACGGTTTTGGCCATTCCTTCGGCGATACCGTTCTGGCGCGCGTGGCGGACGTGATCAGGCAGACCGTTCGCAAGACCGACATTGCTGCCCGCTATGGCGGGGAAGAGATCGTTGTTCTGCTGCCGAACACCGATACCAGGGCGGCGGTCGTCGTCGCGGAGAAGATCCGCAAGGATATCGAGGCGATGATTTTGATGTTCGGGCAGGAGAGCATCCGTATCACCGTCAGCGTCGGCATTGCCTGCTCTCTCGAGCCAACCACCGACTTCAAATACGTACTGGAGGCGGCCGACAGGGCTCTCTATCGCGCAAAGGCGGGCGGCAGAAATCGTGTGGAACTGGCGGAAGCCGCATAGCCTCCCGCGACGAATATGATGCCCTCGTTCTTCTTTGTCGCTTAGCGTTCTTGACGGGAAGGGCCAGTCAGGAATAACTGGGGGTGACGGTTCCCCAAGGAAGACTCCGCGGGGATTAATAGGGAACACGGTGAGGACGACCCAAGAGGGACCTAGACCGTGGCTGCCCCCGCAACTGTAAGCGGATTGCCGATCATCCGGGAGCGACCAGCCTGCTGGTTTTCTCCCAGGGCTTTAAGCCATGCCACTGCAAGCTGCTTGCGGGAAGGCAGATGATCGTCAGACATCCGTAAGCCAGGAGACCTGCCGTCGATCACGATCCAATCAGCCGGGCGGGGATGCCCGGAAGGGACAGAGAATGATTGACCTGAGCCTTCGACACGACCCGACCTTTATCGGCCTTGATTGGGATCTTCGCAACCGGCGGCGGCCTTTGTCTGCGCAATTGCGCTGACCCGCCCAGTTTCCTTGTCCTGTCGAGATCTTACATGCGCCATTTTTTGACGACCATTGCATTTGCACTTGGGCTGACCGGGTTTACCGCGACAAGCTTCGCAGCGACCCAATATCCCCTCACTATCAACAATTGCGGCCAGAAGGTTACCTTCCGGAAAGCGCCTGCAAAGATCGTTTCGATCGGGCAGGGCATGACCGAAATCCTTTTCTCGCTCGGTCTTGCCGACAAGATTGCCGGGACGGCCGTATGGGTCGGCCCGGTCCTGCCAAAATATGCCGAAGCCAACAGAAAGGTCCCGCGGCTTGCCGACAACGATCCGAGCTTCGAGGCCGTCGTCGGCAAGGAGCCGGATCTGGTGGCCGCCGAGTTCGAATGGCACGTCGGCCCACAAGGCTCCGTCGGCAAGCGCCAGCAGTTTTCCGAGCTTGGCATCAATACCTATCTCGCGCCGACCGATTGCGTTGCCAAAGTCAATGCGGATGGCGGCGACGGCGTGCGCAAGGAGCTTTTCACGATGGACCTGGTCTATCAGGAGATCGATGAGCTCGCGCAGATCTTTGACGTTAGAGATCGCGGCGACGCATTGATTGCGGATATGAAGAAGCGCGAGACGCAGGCGGTCGCCTCGATCGCAGGTGCAGGGGCCAAGGATCTTCCGGTCGTGTTCTGGTACTCCAGCAAGGAGGTTAGCGGCGATGCCTTCATCGCCGGCAAGAACAGCGCGCCGGCCTATATTCTGAAGACGCTCGGCGCCAGGAATGTCGTCACGACCGAAGAAGATTGGCCGCTGGTCGGATGGGAGACGATTGCGCAGGCCAATCCGGCCGTGATCGTCATCGCCACCATGGACCGTCGTCGCTATGCGGCCGACGATCCGAAGGTCAAGGTCGATTTCCTTGAGAAGGATCCGGTCACGAGCCAGCTCGATGCCGTCAAGAACAAACATTTCGTCATGATGGATGCGCAGTCGATGAACCCGACGATCCGCACCATCGATGGCATCGAAATATTGGCCAAGGGCATCAAGTCCTTCGACCTGGTGCAGTAGGATATGAGCCTCGCTACAGAACGCCGGGCATGGTGGGGGCTTTTGGCGCTCGCCTTGGCTGCTGTCGTGATCCTGACATTCATGATCAGCCTTGCGGTGTCGATCGGCGAGATTTCGATCCCGCTGTCGACCACCGCAAAGGCTGTCTCGAACCGACTGTTCGGGACAAGCTTCGAACTCAGTCTGATCCACCAGGGGATCGTTTGGGACTATCGGCTGAGCCGGGCGCTCGTTGCCGCGGGTACTGGCGCGTCGCTCGCCCTGAGTGGTGTGGTTTTGCAGGCATTGCTGCGCAATCCGCTTGCCGAGCCCTATGTGCTGGGCATTTCCGCCGGAGCCTCCACCGGGGCGGTCTGCATCATGATCCTCGGGCTCGGCAATGGTATTCTGGGCCTCTCCGGCGGCGCCTTTCTCGGTGCGGTCGCAGCCTTTCTGTTTGTCGGCCTGCTTGCAGCTGGCGTTGGCGGCACGAGCGAGCGCATCATTCTATGCGGTGTTGCCGGCTCGCAGCTCTTCAATGCGCTCACCTCCTATATCGTCACCACCTCGGCCAATGCCGAGCAGGCGAGGGGAGTCATGTTCTGGCTGCTCGGCTCCCTGAGCGGCGTGCGCTGGCCTGATGTCTATCTTTCCGGGCCGGTCGCCATCATCGGCTTTATCGTCTGCATGGCGCATGTTCGCGTGCTCGACGCCTTCATCTTCGGCACGGATGCAGCCGCTTCGCTTGGTATTGCGGTCAGGCGGGCGCAGGTCGTTCTGCTGGGTGTGACGGCTTTCATGACGGCAGCAGTCGTCAGCATCGTCGGCTCGATCGGCTTTGTCGGGCTGGTCATCCCGCACGCCGCCCGTTTCGTGGTGGGCCCCAACCATGATCGGCTGCTGCCGGCTGCGGCCTTGGCCGGCGCCATCTTCATGGTCGCCGCCGATATCATCTCGCGGGTCATCATTCCCCAGCAGATCCTGCCGATCGGTGTCGTCACGGCCCTGTTCGGGGCTCCGGCCTTCGCCATCATTCTTTATCGCGCCCGGAGGACGGCATGAGCATCGCGGTCGATACAGTAACGTTTGCGGCCGGCAATAGTCTGATCGTCAACGGCGTCAGCCTGGCGGTGGAAAGGGGCAAGGTGCTCGGGCTTCTTGGGCCGAACGGTTCGGGCAAATCCAGCCTGCTGCGGTTGATCTGCCGCTTGCGGAGGGTGAAAAGCGGGGTCATCCGGCTTGGCGGCAGCGACATAGCCTCGATCTCGCGCGGTGATATCGCCCGCCGCATCGCGCTCGTCGAGCAGCAGGCGACGACGGACACGCAGATCAACGTGATGGACGTGGTGCGTCTTGGCCGTACGCCGCATCGCGGCCCCCTATCTGCCTGGAGCGTTCACGACGATATGGCGGTTTCGGAGGCGCTTGCCCGCGTCGGCATGCAGGGTCGCGCCAGTCAGCTGTGGCAAACTCTGTCGGGCGGAGAACGGCAGCGGGTCCATATTGCAAGGGCGCTTGCCCAGACCCCGAGCGAGCTGTTGCTCGACGAGCCGACAAATCACCTCGATATCCAGCATCAGCTCGACATTCTCGGGCTTGTGTCCAAACTCGACGTCACCTCGATCGTCGCACTTCACGATCTCAACCTAGCCGCCATGTTCTGCGACAGCCTCGCCGTGCTGCAGAACGGCGAGGTCGTTGCGGCCGGGCCGCCGGAAGAGGTGCTGACGCAGGATCTGATCAGACAGGTTTTCGGCGTGCGCGCGCACGTCCAGAAGTCTTCGGTGCACGGCCGCTGCAACATTCAATATATGGCGGATTGAATGCATTGTGCCGGTTAGAGGCCGCCATCGAGGCAATGCCTCAACCCTCGAAGCCGAACCGTTCGACATCGAAGTCGTCACCCTCGTCGGCGTCTCCGGGCTGGGCCTCTGCCATGTCGTCATGCATTGGGATGGGCGCGCTGACAAGGCTCGGAACTGTCATGCTGACCGCCATGCCCGGCGGCTGCAGAGCCCAGGCGACGATGGCTCCGGTCGACATGGCTGCGACCCCCCTTGAGATTTCCTGCGTCGCGGAGGTTGGCAGATCCGCCATCGGCTGCATCTTCGCCATGGCGCTGCCATTCACATTCTTCGCGTGTTCCGCAACGACCAGTCTGCCAGCATCGTTGCGTCCGACCACCAGGCTTGCCAGCACGGCAGAAGCGGGCCTTTCCGGAGCGGCCGTCGGGATGATGGCGATGCTGCTGGTCGGCCGCCATGCCGGCAATGGAACGGCATAGGCTGCAAGGTCGGGGAAGGGCTGGGCCATAATTTCCTCTGCCACTTGTTTATCCAGCTGTAGTTCCAGTCCGGTCGACGCGCGGCTTCTCGGTGTCGGCAGCATGCTGGTAAGCAGGCTTCTGTCGGGCGCACCATTGCGAGGAGCGGTCGCCGATCCGGCATCATCATCATCCCTGTCCGCGACGGCCGCGATCCTGCTTACCGTAAGAGACGGACGCTTTTTCGATTGCGCAACCGCCACTGCGTAGCCCGGCAGTGGCCTGCCGTCGGCTGGCATATGGAGCGTCTGCCCATTCGGGAAAAGGCGCGCAAGTTCCTGGCGCGACATTCTCGGCCATGCGCGGACCCTGCCGACATCCACATGAACGAAGGGCGAGCCGGAGTTGGGATAGAAGCCGACGCCGCCAATCTGCATCTGCATGGCGATTGCGCGCAGGCTCGCAAGCTTCACGCCGGGGATATAGAAATCCATCGCCTTGCCAAGCGTGTGCTGGCTGTGCTTGGCGACACCCGAGCTGCGCGAGCGGTTGCGCAGCATGCTGTTGGTCGAGGGAGAGCGATAGGCCGAGACGACATGAATGGTCTCGCGGGCACCGCTGCGGCGATAGACTTCCCATACGAGGTCGAGCAGTTCCGGATCGATCCTGGTCGGCTCGTTCTTTCTCCAGTCGCGTAGGAAACGGTTTATCTGGGCGAGGCCCCGCGGGTCATATTTGCCGCCGCGCTTGAAGACGATGGTCGCTCTTTCGCCTGTATGCGTGAAAAAGAGCTTGAGCGCCCGATCCTCGGCTGCAGCGGAGCCGGCAAAGGCGGCGAGCGCCAGCATTGCGATCAATGCCACGCGGCAGGCGACGAAGGAGGAAATCATGGCGAAGCTCGCCGCCGGGATGGAGAAGATCGCTTGATGCACGGATACGACTTTCGCCCTTGCTAATAGACACGGAGATCAGAGGCGCCGCGCTCGCGGCATCGCTATACCTCCGATTATGGTCAATAAAATCCTAACGGACTGTTTATGACGCGCGGCTATTCCGATGGGAGCCGTTCGCGTGAGGATGGGCGCGACAATTTCGTGTCGGCTTCGAACCTGTTAAAGCTCTGGGAGGTTCTTGAACATCCTTGCAACCTTGACGAGGCCGCGATAGGCTATGGGAGGATAAGGCCCTTTGGGGAAGAATAAAGATCTAACTGGCTTTGCAAACGTTTTCTCGCGGGTTGCAAACTACCTGCCGAGACAGCATCATCCCGCGCCATGAGTGGACAGAATCGATTTGCTCCTCCGTATAACGGACGGCAAACCATCAAGCGTAGCGAACTGTTGCGGCAGCTCCGGCGCGCCGGGCTGCGCCGCTTGACGACCATCGTCGCACCGGCCGGCTACGGCAAGACCTCGGTTGCCGTCCAATGGTATGAATTGCTGAAGGAGGACGGCATCAAGCTGTGCTGGGTATCGCTCGACGTCGAGCATACGAACCAGGAAGCGTTCCTTCTCATCTTGATCGATGCCTTGCAGACGCTTCTGGACGAGGATGGCGCTGACGCCGGCAATCTGCCGGCGGCGGCGCTGCTTTCCGTGCTGGGGACCCGCTTGCGCAAAATCGAGGGGCCGCTCGTCATCTTTCTGGACGACTATCATTTTGCCCAGACGGATGCGACCGAGGCCCTGATGGCGAAGATCCTTGCCGATCTGTCGCTGGAGCATGTCAAGCTGGTCCTGGTCAGCCGCAGTCCGCCGCGATTTCCGCTTTCGGCATTGCGTCTTCGCGGAGAATTCAAGCAGTTTGGAGTTGCCGATCTCGGCTTTTCCAATGCCGAGGCCGGACAATTGTTTGCCGGCAAGGGCGCCCATCTGACCGATGAGCAGGTCGGCTCCTTCAATCGCCGTACGGAGGGCTGGGCCGTTGCGCTGCAGATGGTGAGCCTGCTGATCTCCGAGTCGGAAGAAAGCGATGCCATTCTGGCTTCCTTCGACGGCGGCGATGTCGATATGGGCTCTTATCTCTCCGAGCAGGTGTTTGAACATCTACCCGAAGACATTCGCCAGTTTCTGGTCGATACCGCCGCCCTGCCGGCCTTCAATCATTCGCTGCTCGAGGTCGTGCTGGAAAGCACGGAGCGCGCGAATTTGTGCCAGCGGCTTGGCGAATACGCGCTTCCCGTCACCTTGCTTGCCGGACCCGGCAACTGGATGCGGTTCCATCCGGTTTTCAACGAATTCCTCAAGAAGACCGCTGGGTTGAGAGGTGTCGATGCCAAACGGGCCTTGAACCGCGCAGCCCTCTGGTTCGAGGCTCATGGCGATATCGATCGCGCTGTCTATCATGCCCTTTCGGCGGATGATGCCAATCTTGCGGCGCGCATCGTCGAGACCGCTGGAGGCTGGCGGCGCGTCTACGCCACCACACGCGGCGGCGCTACGCTTTTCCGGGCCTTGAGCGAGCGAGCCTCGGAGATCGATCTGAGCCGTTTTCCACTGGCGACCCTGGGCCTTTCGATCTTCAATGCCAAGGCGGCGCAGCTTGCCGCGGCCAATCACTACCTCGCCATTGCCGAGCGGTCGGCGGCTGCCGACCCGATCTTGGCAAAGGACCTGCGTGTCGTGCGTATTCTTTTGGCGTTATACACGGATCATTGGGCAAGTGCGGCCGATCTTTCCGCGCTCGAAGACGACTTGCGGCAACCGGACGGAATGGAGCTCATTCACCGGGCGCTGGCGCTCAATATGCTGTCCTATAATTTCCTGATCCGCAGCCAGCTCGACCGGGCGCTGCATTATGGTCATCTGGCTCTTCGCGCCTTTCGCGACGGCGGCGCCGATTTCGGCGCCATGCACCTCTACACCCATATCGGTCAGGCATTCTTTCTCTCTGGCGATTGCGCAAGCGCTCTGTCGGCCTATGAGGAGCTGATCTGCGAGGCGCAGACCAATATCGGCCCCGGCAGCGATCTTGATGCTGTCGGACAGGTGCTGAAGGCCGAGGTTTTGTCGATGCACGGCGAGGCGGAGGCCGCAGCGGAGATACTCGGATGGGCGCTGCCGCATCTTGAGCTTCACGACACCTGGTTCGATCTTCTTGCCGCCGGCTTCCTGGCTGAGCAGCGCGTCTTGCGGATGCGCGGCGACCTGCTTGCCGCCCACGCGGCCATGGACCGTATTCGCGCGGTGGCGCGGCGCCGCGGCTTCGATCGGCTGGCGCGTCTGATCGATGGCGAGCGCGCTATGCTGCTCATGGCATCGGGCGATCTCGATCAGGCCGTCCGTCATGCCGAGGCCAGCGGCTATGGCGCGTCTGCGATCCGTTCCGACCGCGCCAATTTGCTTTCCATTCATTTGCGTGGCACGACCCCGGCGATCTTCTGGACGCGCGCCTATCTGGCGCTCGGGGAAAAGTCGAAGGCGCGGGAGGTCTTCGATCAGTTCAGAACACGCCAGGCCGAGCGTCCGCATGTTCCGCGCGCAATCGAGCTTGCGCTCATCGAGATAGGAATTTTGGTGGCCGAAGGCCGGACGGATCTTGCCGCAGCCCTTCTTTCCGATCTCGTGCTGACGATGCCCCTTGATGACTACCGGGCGTCGCTTCCTCTCGACCATGCGGCGGGGCTTGCGGAACTTCGCATGCTCGCCAATCATCCAAGTGTTGCGAACATCATCCGCAAACGTCTTCACTTGCTGTTTGCGAGTGCTGAAACGACACAGGAGCCTGCTGCGGATGATGGCGGGTCGGCCTTTACCGGCCGAGAACGCATGGTGCTGGAGTTGCTGAGCTCGGGGCTTTCCAACAAGGAAATCGGTCGGATGCTGACGCTTTCCGACAACACGATCAAATTCCATCTGCGCAATATCTTTGCCAAGCTCAATGTCTCGACGCGGACGGCGGCTGTGACAGCAGCGCGTCAGAAGGGTTTTTTTAATCGCTAGCCTACCCGAACGGGTGGGTTTTGCCGTCCCACCCACCCATCGGGAAGGCTTTCGGCGAGAGAAAAAAACCCTAATCTGCACTCGTGCGAATATAATAATAACGAGGGCAGATTCGTGAGTAGCGTCGATCCTGTGACCCAGGAAATCATCGAGGGCAAGCTGGCGGCGACCGTCGATGAGATGGGTGTTGTCATGGCACGAACCTCCATGAGCCCGGTGATCTATGAGGTGCTCGATTTTGCCTGCGGGCTGCTGACGCGCGACGGACAGCTGGTCGCGCAGATGAATGGCATTACCCTGTTCACCGGCACCTTCGGAACCCAGGTCAAGTCGCTGCTCGACCTTTACGGCGATGATCTGGAAGATGGCGACATTCTGCTGACGAACGACCCTTATTCCGGTGGCACGCATGCCTGCGATTTCGCCATCGTCAAGCCGATCTTCTTCGATGGCCGGATTCTGGCCTATGCCATCAATGTCGCCCATTACCTCGATGTCGGCGGGTCCGTTCCGGGCTCGCTTGCGCCGAACGCCGTCTCTGTTTTCCAGGAGGGATTGAGGCTGCCGGGCGTGAAGGTCGTGTGCAGCGACCGCTTCTCGGGTGAAGTTCTGCGCATCATCCAGGAAAATGTCCGCCTGCCCGAGATTGCCATCGGCGATCTCACGGCGCAGGTGGCCACCGTCCGCGTCGCTGCCCGCCGCATGGGCGAACTCGCCCGCAAATATGGCAGCGATGTCGTGGAAGCCGCATTCGATCACCTGCTGTCGGTGAGCGAGAGGCAGGCGCGAGCGGCCATTGCCGCTCTGCCCGACGGAACCTATGAAGCCACCGACATTATCGACGGAGATGGTGTCACCACCGACCCTATCACCGTCAGGGTGGCTGTCACGATCACGGGCGATCGCCTGACGGCGGATTTCACCGGCTGCCCGCCAGCGGCCGCCGGTCCGATCAATTGCGCGGCGGGCGCGCTTCAATCGGCTGTGCGCACCATCTTCAAGGCGCTCGTGGCACCGCAGGCACCCTCCAACGAGGGCTGGTTTCGGCCGCTCACCGTCATCGCGCCGAAGGGTTCGATTTTCACCGCCGAGAAACCCTCTCCGACGGGCTGGTACTACGAGGGCTCCGTGCACGCCTCCGAGCTCGTTTGGAAGGCTCTTGCCAGGCTCATGCCCGAGCGCTTTTCCGCCGGTTCCTATACGAGCCTTTGCGTCGTCTATATCGCCGGCAAGGATGCTGCGGGACAGCCGTTCATCCATATCGAGCCGCAGCATGGCGGCTGGGGCGCGAGCAGGGATGGCGACGGCGCCAACGCGTTGATCGCATTGACCGACGGCGATACCTACAATTACTCCGTCGAGGTCATAGAGGCGCGCTTTCCTTTGCTTGTGCGCCGTTATGCGCTCAACGTCGAGGGTGGAGCGGGCGCCGGTCGCCGCCGCGGCGGCTTCGGCGTCATCCGCGACTATGAGATCGTTGGAGACGGCGCATCGGCCTATTGCAGCTTCGGGCGAACCGATACGCCTCCCTGGGGGGTCGAATGCGGCAGGTCCGGCAGCCTTAATCTCCTGCAGGTGGAAGAGGGCGGCGGCAAGCTCAGCAATTTCCGCCGCGAGCCGCATATCGCGCTGAACCGTGGCGATCTCGTGCGGATCATCACGGGCGGCGGCGGTGGCTGGGGTGACCCGCGTGCCCGCGAGCAGGAGCGGGTCCGCCGAGACGTTGAAGACGGTTACATCACCGAGGAGGTGGCGCGCAGCCTCTATGGATATGAAGAGAGGATGGCGGGATGATC
>JBCNPI010000210.1:0-10870 GCA_039593415.1 Rhizobium sp.
TATCTTCCAAGGGGTGAAGCGCATGCTTCTCATCGCGGGCCTCGGCAATCCGGGCGCCAAATATCAGGGCAACCGCCACAATATCGGCTTCATGGCCGTGGATGCGATCCACCGCCGTCACAGCTTCTCGCCCTGGTCGAAGAAATTCAAGGCGGAGATTGCCGAAGGCGAACTCGGCGGACAAAAGGTGCTGCTCATCAAGCCGCAGACCTTCATGAATCTCTCCGGCGAAGCTGTCGGCGAGGCCATGCGCTTCTACAAGCTCCAGCCATCCGATCTCGTGGTGATCTATGACGAACTCGACCTGCCGGCCGGCAAGGCGCGGCTGAAGACCGGCGGCGGGCATGGCGGTCACAACGGCATCAAGTCGATCGATGCGCATTGCGGCAAGGAATATCGCCGACTGCGGCTCGGTATCGGTCATCCCGGTGCCAAGGAACTCGTGCACAATCACGTTCTCAGCGATTTCGCCAAAGTGGATCAAAGCTGGCTTGAGCCCCTGTTCGACGCACTTGCCGACAATGCCGACATGCTGGTGCGTGGCGAGGATTCGCAGCTGATGAACAAGATCGCCCTCGCTTTGGGCGGAAAAGCGGAAGACGACGCGCCGAAGCCGGAGAAAAAGGCGCCGGCCAAATCGCATATTCATCAGGCGCGCAACCACAGTCAGCCGAAGATGCCGGAAACCGGACCTATGGCGGAAATGCTGAAGAGGATGTTCGGCAAGAAGGATAATTAGGATGTCGGACGCAGCAGCCGAAAATATCGCGGATATCGCTATCCGACCGATCGCGATGACGGACCTGCCGACGCTGCTTGCACTTTACCGGCATCTGAATGTGGAAGACCCGGTATTGGACCTGCAGCTCGCGCAGAGCCGCCTTGCGGAAATCCTCGCCCATCCCGGCATGACGATCTTCGCCGCTTTTGACGGCGACAAAGCCGTCTCTTCCGTGACGCTGATCGTGACCCCAAATCTCACACGCGGCGGCGCACCCTATGCCTTGATCGAGAACGTGGTGACGCATGCCGATTACCGCCAGCGCGGCTTTGCCGGCGCAGTCATCCGCACGGCCGTAGCCAGCGCCTGGGAGAGGAACTGCTACAAGGTCATGCTGCTGACGGGATCGAAGAATCCGGCCACGCTGCGCTTCTATGCCAATTGCGGATTTACACAGGACAAAACTGGATTCCAGATCCGCCGGCCCGCATAGCGAGAAGGGTCGCGCCTATTCTTCCGGCTCCGTCGTGAACATCAGCGGGAAGCCCGCGCTCTTGGCGAGATCGGTTGCCTCCTGCGCCTTCGTCTCGGCGATATCCCGCGCGCAGACCATGACAACGCAGGTTCCGAGCTTGTGTGCCGTCATCATGACGCGGTAGCCGGTTTCCTCGCTCATTCGGAAGACGGCCTTCAGCACCATGATAACGAATTCCCGCGGCGTATAATCGTCGTTCACGAGAATGATCTTGTAGAGCTTCGGCCGCTCGACCTTCGGCTTGGTTTTAGTCTTTGGTTTCAGGACAACATCATTGTCACTCATCGGCATCACCGTTGACGACAGGGGAAGGGAACTTTGGGCTGATGGCCGGAGTATAGTGCAGCGCACCACATCCTTCAAGAACGGTCGTGTGAGGGAGACAATGAAGCCGATATCCGCACCAAGCCTCCTCTGTCGGCAGAAAAGTGGCTCTTTGCTTGCCCAAGACTTGACCCGCAACGGCCCTTCCCCCATAGGCACTGCAAAGTTTTTCAAGATATGGACCAGGTGCCATGGGTTTCAAATGCGGTATCGTCGGGCTGCCGAATGTCGGCAAGTCCACTTTGTTCAACGCGCTGACCAAGACGGCGGCGGCGCAGGCGGCGAACTATCCGTTCTGCACGATCGAGCCGAATACGGGTGAAGTCGCGGTTCCCGATCCACGCATGCGCAAGCTTGCCGACGTCGCCAAGTCGAAAGAGCTGATTCCGACGCGCATCTCCTTCGTCGATATTGCCGGCCTTGTGCGCGGCGCGTCGAAGGGCGAAGGCCTCGGTAACCAGTTCCTGGCCAATATCCGCGAAGTCGATGCCATCGTACACGTGCTGCGCTGCTTCGAAGACAGCGATATCACTCACGTCGAAGGCCGTATCAATCCGGTCGCCGACGCGGAGACGATCGAGACCGAGCTGATGCTCGCCGATCTCGAAAGCCTCGAGCGCCGCACCGAGCAGACCCGCAAGCGCGCCACCGGCAAGGACAAGGAATCCATGGCGATGCTGCCGATCATGGAAGCCTCGTTGAAGCTGCTTCAGGACGGCAAGCCGGTTCGTACTCTGCTGTCGAAGCTCGGTGCCGAGGAAATCCGCCTCCTCAAGAGCCTGAACCTTTTGACCTCGCACCCCGTGCTCTACGTCTGCAACGTCGCCGAGGGCGATGCCGCGACCGGCAACGAGCATACGGCTGCTGTCGCCGCCATGGCCAAGGAGCAGAATTCGGAAGTCGTCATCATTTCCGCCGCCATCGAGGCGGAAGTCGCACAGCTGCCCGACGAGGAGGCAAAGGAATTCCTCTCCGCGCTCGGCCTCGATGAAGCCGGCCTCGATCGCCTGATCCGTGCCGGCTACAAGCTGCTGCACCTCATCACCTACTTCACCGTAGGCCCGAAGGAGACGCGCGCCTGGACGATCGAACAGGGCACGAAGGCACCACAGGCAGCCGGTGTGATCCATTCGGATTTCGAACGCGGCTTCATCCGCGCCAACACGATAGCCTATGATGACTATATCGCCTTCAATGGCGAAGTAGGCGCGAAGGAAGCCGGCAAGGCGCGTGACGAAGGCAAGGAATATGTCGTCCAGGACGGCGACGTCATTCACTTCCGCTTCAACACCTGATCGCCTCCAGATTGTCGGCGCCTATCTGAGCGCCGGCAATCTGGCCTGCATACCGGCAGGCAAACGCCGCACGATGAGGCGGCGTAGACCGGCCCAGCCGATGCCGATCACAAGCACAACCAGACCGACAATCATCAGCACCAGGAAACCGATTTTGTCGAAGCCTGCATTGCTGTGCGTGAGGAGGGCCGCGGTCGCGAGGCCCAGCGAGACGAGTCCGGCGGTCACGAAAGCGCGGCGATCGATGACAAGCCCGATCAGCATCATTACCAGAACGACAATCAGCACCGTTACGGCCTGCTGATAGCTGCCGAATGGCACATCGGTAAGATTGTTGAAAACGGTGCCGCCGCTGGCAATCTCCAGGCGCAAGGCCAGAAGGACGCTCGAATAAAGCAGCGCCGGCGCCGTTGCGAGATGCAGCCAGAACGCCACGTCGGAACGGCGTGTCACCCTCTGCGGATCGCTGAGATCGAAGCGCATCGCCAAGGCGAAGCTGGCAAGCGCGGTTGCGAGCAGGATCATGAGCGTCTGGATCGGATAGTCTGCCGGCACGTTCGTAGATCCCGTCACCGTGCCAGCGACATAGAAGACCGCCGCGAGAAACAGGCCGAACAATGAGAATAAAAATAGAGCCAGCGACAGCGGCACGCGGTAGCGCCAGTAGAACAGGGCCAGCGACAGCGGAAATGGCGCCGCCATGACGATTGCGCCAATTGTGAAATTGTCGCTCAGGGCGGGCGTGGAGCCAACATAGGTGACCACGGTATGGAAAACCCAGGCGACGAGCGCGACAGTCAAGTCAACGGCCGGAAGCGCCAGTCGTTGACGTCGCACCAAGATCTCCGCCAGGATGACGATTGCCAGCAAGGACACGTAGCGGTTTGCCACTCCCCAGAGCCCGATCAGCAGCACGACGACGCCGATAGTGATGAGCACGTCGTGAAAACCGCGCACGAAACGCGGCGCTTCCGTATCTTCCACCGGGTTGGAATCATCAAGCAAGCGCGGCGCCGAAAGGCCCCGATCTACCGGCAGAGCACCGATATTCCTCCGCGTGAGGTAGGGCAGCAATCTCTCGGCCTGGTTTGAGGAAATAATCCCCTCGCCGGCTGCTTCGTCCAATGCGATCTTGAGTTCGCTCATCCTTGCTCTCGTTCTGTCTTGCAACGAACAAGCCTCAACACATCACCCTCGCACAATCAAGGGCTGCCAAACGCCGATAGACCATCACTCCCAGTCGCCTTCCATGCCATCAAAATGCTTGCACCACCACAGCGGGCCATGCGATTGCCGATGGACGAGACGTGGAGGAAAACAGAAGACATGACGAAACTCGTCTATGAAGACTTCCAGCCGGGGCGGGAATTTCCGCTCGGCCCTAAACATATGACGGCGGCGGAGATCATCGAATTCGCCAGGGAATTCGACCCGCAACCGATGCATCTGGAGGAGGAAGCCGGTCGCGCCAGCATTCTCGGTGGCCTTGCCGCTTCCGGCTGGCACACCTCGGCGGTGTTCATGCGCATGATGTGTGACTCCTACCTCCTCGCGACCGATGCACAGGGCGCACCAGGCATCGATTTCATGGAATGGAAAAAGCCCGTTCTGGCCGAAGACACGCTATCGGGCCGATCCATCGTGGTTGAGGTACGCCCCATGCGTTCTCGCCCCGGCATCGGCATCGTCAAGTTCCGCCACGAGATCGAGAACCAGCGCGGCGAACTCGTCTGCCTCGGAGAGAATGCGACCATGATCCGCATGCGCGCGGGCGCGGAGGTCTCGGCATGAAGATGAGCGACCTCTATCCCCTCAGCAAACGCGTCGAGATCGGCAGCCATACCTTCACACCCGAGGCCATCGTCCACTTCGCCTCTCGCTTCGATCCGCAGATTTTCCATATGGATGCGGAAGCGGCCAAGCACTCATTGTTCGGCGGCCTGTGCGCCTCCGGCTGGCATAGCTGCTCCATGTGGATGCGCAGCTTCGTCGATTTTTGGAAGTCCGAAACGTCGCGGCTGATCGCCGAAGGCAAGACGCCGCCCAATCTCGGCCCATCGCCCGGCTTCAAGAATCTGCAGTGGCTACGCCCTGTCTTTGCCGGCGACACGATCACCTATGGCGTGACAATCCTTGGCAGCCGGCCCTTGGCTTCACGTCCTGGCTGGACGCTCTACACGCTCGCCTGCGATGGAGTAAACCAGCACGGCGCCCCGGCCCTGCGTTTCGAAAGCACGGTGCTTGCCTTTGAATGACAAACTGCGGGGGCATCCGAATCGGCCCCCCGCCAATCTTCCGAATGCGGTCAGTGACCGGCGAATTCCACCAGCGTATGCACCGGCACATCGAGCTCTTCGAGCTTCCTGCGCCCGCCAAGGTCAGGCAGGTCGATCACGAAGCAAGCGGCGACCACTTCAGCGCCCATCTGGCGCAGGAGCTTTGTCGCACCGACGGCGGTGCCACCGGTCGCGATCAGGTCGTCCACCAGAATCACCTTCTCGCCAGGATTGACCGCATCGCGGTGCATCTCCATCTCGTCGACGCCATATTCCAGGCTGTAGGCAATGCGAACGATATCGTGCGGCAGCTTTCCCTTCTTGCGGATCGGCACGAAGCCGGACGACAGCTGATGCGCTACCGCGCCGCCAAGGATGAAACCGCGCGCTTCCATGCCGGCAACCTTGTCGATCTTGGAGCCGGCAAAGGGATGCACCAGCGCATCGACGGCGCGACGAAACGCCCTGGCGTCGCCAAGCATTGTCGTGATGTCGCGGAAGATGATACCGGGCTTGGGATAGTCCGGGATGGAACGGACGCTGGCGGCGAGCTCCGAAGCGATAGTGTTCATGAAATATGTACTCTCAGGCTATGATAGGGCCGGCCGCACCCTATCAAGACCGGGGCGCTATACCAACAAAAAAGGCGGCCTCGACGGGCCGCCCTTTTATCGAAACATCGCAATACTCAGTGGGCGCCAGCCTTGGCATAGACGGAACGCTTGGTGAGATAGATCAGGGTGGAGAAGATCAGCAGGAACACCATGACCATGAAGCCGAGATGCTTGCGATCTTCCAGATGCGGCTCGGAGGTCCACATCAGGAACGCCGCAACGTCGCGCGCATACTGGTCAACCGTCTGCGGTGAGCCGTCGTCATAGGTCACCTGGCCGTCGGAAAGCGGCTTCGGCATCGCAAAGGTCGCAGCCGCATCGAAATACGGATTGTAGTGCGAGTTCTGCGGCACCTTGAAACCGGCCGGCGGCTCTTCGTAGCCGGTCAGCAGCGAGTAGATATAGTCCGGCCCGCCTTCCTGATACTGCGTGAAGATATCGAAGATGAACTGCGGGAAGCCGCGTTCGATTTCGCGTGCCTTGGCAAGCAGCGACATGTCGGGCGGCACTGCCCCGTTGTTGGAGGCCGCGGCCGCCTCGTCGTTCGGGAACGGCGAGTTGAAATGGTCGGACGGCAGCGCCTTGCGGGTGAACATCTCACCCTGAGGGTTCGGACCGTCCTGCACTTCGTAATTGGCGGCAAAGGCTTTCACC
The DNA here is from genome assembly GCA_039593415.1 of Rhizobium sp. Lineage (GTDB taxonomy): Bacteria > Pseudomonadota > Alphaproteobacteria > Rhizobiales > Rhizobiaceae > Rhizobium. Next base: position 6,420 of record JBCNPI010000210.1, read on the forward strand.
TGGGCTTCCGTATAGCCGAGATCTTCCAGCGTGCGATAAGCCACCAGCTTCATCGAATGGCAGGCCGAACAGACTCCCGTATAGACCTTGAGGCCGCGCTGGAGCTGCGCCTTGTCATAATAGCCGAACGGGCCGGAGAAGGTCCAATGCTGCTCGCGCGGCTCCTTCAGCGGATAATGCGGTGTCTCGGCCTCTGCGGCAGGCTTCGTTTCCGCAGCAATCGCGGCAACGGTAGCCGAACCGCCAATGAGCGTGAGCGACAGAAGGCCGACAATAAACTTCTTCATCGTTTTCTTCCTCTATCGCCGGTTACGCTTGCGCCGTGACGGGGGTTTTACCGCCCTGCTTTTCAAGAACCGCTTCCGTAATCGAATTTGGAATGCGCCTCGGTGTCTCGACAATGCCGAGCACCGGCATGATGACGAGGAAGAAGAGGAAGTAGAACAGCGTCGCAAACTGCGCAGCCGTGGTGTAGATGCCTTCCGCGGGCTGCGAGCCCAGCCAGCCGAGCAGGATGGCATCGGCGATGAACAGCCAGAAGAACAGCTTGTACCAGGGACGATAGACAGCAGAGCGGATCTTCGACGTATCGAGCCAGGGCAGGAAGAACAGCACGATGATCGCGCCGAACATGGTCAGAACGCCGCCAAGCTTGGAATCGATCGGCCCGATGTTGAAGGTGATCGAGCGCAGCATCGCGTAGAACGGCAGGAAGTACCATTCCGGAACGATGTGGGCCGGCGTCTTCAGCGGGTTGGCCGGGATATAGTTGTCGGCATGGCCGAGGAAGTTCGGCAGGTAGAAGACGAAATAGGCGAAGACCAGCAGGAAGATGGACACGCCAAGCGCATCCTTCAGCGTCGCATAGGGCGTGAAGGCCACGGTATCCGTCTTCAGCTTCACCTCGACGCCGGTCGGGTTCGTCTGGCCGGTCACATGCAGCGCCCAGATGTGCAGGATCACAACACCCGCAATCATGAACGGCAGCAGGTAGTGCAGCGAGAAGAAGCGGTTGAGCGTCGGATCGTCGACGGCGAAGCCGCCGAGCAGGAAGGTCTGAATCCAGTCACCGACCCATGGAAAGGCCGAGAAGAAACCGGTGATGACGGTCGCGCCCCAGAAGGACATCTGGCCCCAGGGCAGCACGTAGCCCATGAAGGCGGTTGCCATCATCAGGAGGTAGATGATCACACCGAGAATCCAGAGGATTTCACGCGGCGCCTTGTAGGAGCCGTAATAGAGGCCGCGGGCGATGTGCAGATAGACCGCCACGAAAAAGAACGACGCGCCGTTGGCATGCATGTAGCGCAGCAGCCAGCCGTGGTTGACGTCGCGGACGATCTTTTCAACCGAATTGAAGGCGATCGCCGTATTCGCAGCATAGTGCATGGCAAGCACGACGCCGGTCAGGATCTGCAGGACCAGCATCACGGCAAGCATGGCGCCGAACGTATAGGCATAGTTCAGATTGCGCGGGACCGGATAGGCAACGAAACTGTCATAGACCATACGCGGCAGCGGCAGCCGCGCGTCGACCCATTTTTCGAGCCCTGTCGATGGCTCGTAAGACGAATGACCACTCATGATTCAGTTCCCCTCAACCGACCTTGATCTTCTTTTCCGACGTGAACGCATATTGCGGAATCGCAAGATTCATCGGCGCAGGCCCATGGCGAATGCGACCGGCGGTATCGTAGACCGAGCCGTGGCAGGGACAGAACCACCCGCCATATTCCCCCGCCTGACCAAGTGGAATGCAGCCAAGATGGGTGCAGACGCCGATCATGACGAGCCAGTTCTCCTTGCCCTCGCCGGCCGACCGGGCAACATCGGTCGCCTGCGCATCGGACGGAAGATTGGCGTTGCGGGCGATCGGATCCTTCAGGTCCGAAAGCTGCGTGCCCTTGGCATCGTCGATTTCTTTTTGTGTGCGGTTACGGATGAAGACGGGTTTACCGCGCCACTTTACTGTCAAGGACATGCCAGGCTCGAGGCTCGACACGTCGACTTCGATGGATGCAAGAGCGAGTGTCGATGCGTCGGGCCGCATCTGGTCGATAAACGGCCATGCGACGGCAACTGCACCTACCGCACCGGCCATACCTGTCGTCAAATAAAGGAAATCGCGGCGAGTCGGCTCGCCGGTGGACTCAACTGTCGTACTATGCTCGCTCAAGGCTGCACATCCTCTTCCCGCAAACCACGGCAAAACCGCGGTACCCCTCTCACTAACGGCGAATCAACGCGACCATAATTCCGCCATAGATTCCTCCGTAACCCGCTGCGTTCTAAGCTTGATCGCAAATTATGTCCAGTCTTGGCAAGGGGTCAGGGCACAATGTCGCGGCAAAACTGCGCTATTGCGTCGCAAGCCCGGAGCTTGAATTCTCCTCTCGCCGGGACGAAGGATTAAGCTCATGAAAAACCAGGAATTTCGCGTAGTGTTTGCTTGTGCCGCAAAGCAAATAGACGGTAAATTAATTGCTGCGTCGCGATGAAAATGGCTGCAATCTTCGAGAAATTCGGTCCGAATCTCTTCTGCCGCCGAAAAGCATAATACATTTGAGGCACGATTTATCGGCGTACGTCATAGTCGCGCGCTGGCACCGATACGCTGCGAACGACAACTTGAAGCATTTTCATGAAATGGACGGCTTCCTCAGCGTCTTGCGTTTTCTCAGGCTTTCAGTCCGCCTTCTTGCCTGCCGCGGGCAGTATTCATCTCGCGCTGATGACGAAGTCGGGCATCTCCAAGTATCGCCCTGACACAGTGAATGTTTATCCCGAAGCCTTATCGAGCAAACTGCCTATTGCGCATCCGCTGCGATGAACCCGCCAGATTGGCGGGCCCAAAGCTCCGAATAGAGGCCGCCGCGGCCGACCAGTTCGTCATGGGTCCCCTCCTCGATGATCTTACCCTCGTCGATGACGATCAGACGGTCGAGCTTGGCGATGGTCGATAGCCGGTGCGCGATTGCGAGAACGGTTTTGTCCCTCATCAGCCGATCCAGATTGGACTGAAGCACCGCCTCAGCCTCCGAATCCAGCGCAGACGTCGCCTCGTCGAGCACAAGAATTGGCGCATTCTTCAGCATGACACGCGCAATCGCGATGCGCTGGCGCTGGCCGCCTGAAAGCTTGACGCCGCGTTCGCCGACATGGGCCGCATAGGCAATGCGTCCCTTCTGATCCTCCAGAGCGGTAATGAATCCGTCCGCTTCCGCCTGTCGCGCAGCCTCCACCATCTGCTCGTCGCTGGCATCCGGGCGGCCGAAAAGGATGTTGTCGCGAATGGAACGGTTGAGGAGTGCCGTATCCTGCGTCACCGTACCGATGGCACCACGCAGCGATTCCTGGGTAACCGTGGCAATGTCCTGACCGTCGATCAGGATGCGGCCGCCCTCGAGATCATAGAAACGCAGCAACAGGTTGACGAGTGTCGTCTTGCCCGCCCCCGAGCGGCCGACGATGCCGACCTTCTCCCCCGCACGCACATTGAAAGAGAAGTTGTCGATGATGCCGCCGCCGCGTCCGTAGTGAAAGCTTACATCGTCAAAGTGGATCTCGGGACCTTTGACCGTCAGGTCCTTCGCGTCAGGCCGATCGACAAGGCCTATCGGCTCGGAGATCATCTCGGCCGAATTCTGGATGGTGCCGAGATTGCGCATGATGGCATTGAACTGCGACATCATACGGCCGAACAGCATGTTCAGACGCAGCACCATGCTGAGCGTGAAGGCGACGCCGCCCGTCGAAATCTCCCCCGCCAGCCAGAGATGCACGGCCAATGCGCCGATCGTGGTGATCATGACGCCGGACAGCAGCGCCAGCGAGGAGCGTACGCCAGTCAGCAGCCGCGTGAACGGCATGACGGCTGCTTGAAAGCGATCGAAGCCGTCTCGGATGTAATGGTCGTTCTGCTCTTCGCGGCCGAAGAGCTTCAACGTCTGGATATTGGCATAGGCATCGACCATGCGGCCATTCAGCATCGAGGACGCCTCGGCCGCATTGCGCGCATGCTGCCGGATGCGCGGCACGAAATAGCGGGCGAGCAGCGAAAAGATGACGATCCATACCGCGATCACCAGGGCCAGCCGCCAGTCAAGCCCACCGACCAGCGCAATGGTCGATGCGGCATAGATGATGATGAACCAGACCACCTGCAGCAGCGAGACAACCAGGTCGCCTGTGGCCTGCCCCGCCGACCAGACCTTGGTGACGACGCGGCCGGAAAAATCGTTCTGGAAGAACTCGACCGATTGTCGCGCCACATGCCGGTAGGCCTGCCAGCGCACGAGGTTGAGAAAGCCCGGGACGACCACCTGTTCCTCGACCAGCGCGCCGAGGCTGACGATGACGAAGCGCACGAAGAGCACGACGAAGACCATGCCGAGCAGCGCTCCGCCATGATTGGCAAGCAACCCCGACCACCCCTCGCCCGGCTTCACCTT
>JBCNPI010000211.1:0-10850 GCA_039593415.1 Rhizobium sp.
GATCTATGCGGAATGCCGGCGTGAGCGCGTTCTCTGGTCGAGGTCGAACACTTTCAGGCCGTCCTCGGCCGCTGGCGGAACGCGCCAGTCTTCCGCGATCAATGCCTTCCGGCCGTCGCGCAGGCCGGCTTTCCAGTGCTCATGCATCGACAGCGCCGAAAATTCATAGTCCTTCGAATGCGCACGGAACTGCTTGTTGCGATAGATGAGATGGATGATGGTGACGCCGTAGTCCGAGCAGTGCTGCTCAAGCTTCTTGATCTCTGGATCGACCTTGGCCTCTTCGGGAAGCCGCGCATAAAGATCGGATATTGCGCGCCGCAGCCGATGACGCTCCAGAAAGAGATCGGTGTTGAGCCGGGTACGGCTTGAGTAGGTAATGTCCTTGCGCCGCTCCTCGACCTCCTCGAGATCCTGCGGCAGGGGGCCTATGGCGCTGAAGAGATCGACCTGAAACACCACCGTATCGACATCGGCACCGTTGCTCAGCACGTAGCTGAGCGGCGTGTTCGAAACCAGACCGCCGTCCCAATAGTGCTCGTTGCCGATCCTGATGGTCGGAAAGCCCGGTGGCAGAGCGCCGCTCGCCATGATGTGCTCGGGCGTGATCTTGATATCCCTGTTGTCGAAGAAGGCGAAATTGCCGGTGCGCACGTTGACCGCGCCGAGGCTGAGGCGCACCGGACCGTGATTGATCCGGTCGAAATCCACATGGTCGAGCAGCGTCTGGCGCAATTGCTCGGTGTCGTAGATGCTGGTTGCGCCCGCCGATCCGCGTGCCTGGAACCAGGCCGGGATCTGCCAGGGAGAAAAGAAGCCGGGAACGCCGAAGGCCGATACCCACCAGCTGCTGACGGTACGGTAAAAGGGGCTGGTCTCGCGCTGCCGCTCCATCAGGATATCGACGGGAAGCTGGATCGTGATCTTGTTCCAGAAGGAGCGCAGTTTCTCAAGCCGCTCGCCCGGCACGTTGCCGGCCATGATGGCAGCATTGATGGCGCCGATCGAGATGCCGGCGATCCAGTCCGGTTCGATATTCTGTTCTCTGAGGGCTTGAAAGGCGCCCGCCTGATAGGAGCCGAGCGCGCCGCCGCCCTGCAGCACGAACACTTTCTGCGAATAGGCCGATGCGGGGTTGGTGACTTGGGTTGCAATATTCACGTGCCATCCTTTGCTGCGCTCCGGGTGGGAAGGCCGGGATGCGCAAATATATGACCATTTTCCTGCATGCTTCTCCGATGTGGAGAAATGCCATTGCGAATCGGCGGCCCGAGCCGGCGCTATGCGAGCAGATAGGCCCAAAGCGACACCGAGAATGCCCCGAGCGCTGTCGTCAAGCTTATCGTCGAGGCGGCCAGACTGTGACCGACGCCGAAGCGATTGGCAATCAGCCATGCGTTCACACCTGTAGGAACGGCGGCGGTGAGCACGAGCGCCGCTCGCCATTCCGGACTGAGGCCAAGGAGATGGCCAGCCGCCAGCACGCAGGCCGGCAGCAGAAACAGCTTGAAGGCCGACATGACGCTGGCGATGCCGAGATTGCCGGACAGACCGTATTGGCGCAGCGCCATGCCGAGCGAAATCAGCGCTGTGGGGCCTGCTATATTGGCGATGCTGTCGATGACACTGCCGAGCGTCGCGGGAATGGGAATCCCCGTCAGATGGACGATGAGACCGCCAAAAAGGCCGATAACAAGCGGATTGCGGATAAGGTTTCTGCCGACTCGCCGCAGCAGCTCGCCGGTGCTGCGGCCGGCGCCGGCATTTTCCTTGCGCTCGGCCTGCTCCATCAGCAGCGTGCCGGCGATCATCATGGTCGGCAGATGCACCGCAATCAGGATCGACATCGCCATGACGCCCTCGGGACCGACCGTACGGCCCACGAGCGGCAGGCCGATGAAGATCGTGTTGGCGAAAGCCGAGGAAACACCGGCCAGGACACCGATGCGCGCATCTCGTCCGAACAGCCGTGTCGCGACGATATGCCCGGCTGTCCAGGTGATGGCCACGCCGGAAAAATAGGCGATCCATAGTCGAAATGGCGAAGCGCCGCGAAAATTCGCCTCCGCAATGGTCTGAAACAGCAGGAGCGGCACTGCGATCTTGAAGACGAAGTCGCTCATCGCTTCGCCGACCTCGGCTTTCAAGAGGCCGGTACGCACGACCACCCAGCCAACGAGAATCAATAGGAAGACCGGAAGAACATCGGTGAGAATTTCGGACATGCGGGATCTGGGCCGTGAAAATATGGCTCGGGAAGGACGACCCATGAGTTGTAGCAGCTTGCTCGGCTGTGAGAACCTGCAAAAACAAAAAGCGGGCTGTGCCCGCTTGTGTGTCCGGCTCTACCGGAAGGTCCCCCCGGTGCACATGCCGCCAGTTCATCCGTGGTCGGCCCGCGTACCGGTGAGGCGGAAGGCATCATTCCTTCCCAGGCTGGCGCGGAAGTCTTTCGAGCTTCCCATCCCAGCCGCTTGATAAGCATTTAAAGATAGAAAGTGACAGGCGAATGACTGGTTGGAATTAAGTTGGCCGCAGCGGCGCTGATTTTTCTTCCAAACTTTGGAAAAACCGATATTACCGGATACCGGCTATCACCAATACCGGGATCTTCCTATAGATGACTCGCTTCGATGTACTGACCGTTGGCAATGCCATTGTCGATATTATCGCCCGTTGCGACGATCAGTTCCTGATCGACAACAAGATTACCAAGGCCGCGATGAACCTCATCGACGCCGAGCGGGCCGAACTTCTCTATTCGCGGATGGGGCCGGCGCTGGAAGCCTCCGGCGGCAGTGCCGGCAATACGGCGGCAGGAGTGGCGAATTTCGGCGGCAAGGCCGCCTATTTCGGCAAGGTTGCCGAGGATCAGCTCGGAGAGATATTCGCCCACGATATCCGCGCCCAGGGCGTCCACTATGAGACCAAGGCGAAGGGCACATTCCCGCCGACTGCACGCTCGATGATCTTCGTGACCGAGGACGGCGAGCGCTCCATGAACACCTATCTCGGCGCCTGCGTCGAACTTGGTCCCGAAGATGTCGAGGAAGATGTCGTCGCCGACGCCAAGGTGACCTATTTCGAGGGATATCTTTGGGATCCGCCGCGCGCCAAGGAAGCCATCCGCGAATGCGCTCGCATCGCCCATGCCAATGGTCGCGAAATGTCGATGACGCTGTCCGACAGCTTCTGTGTCGGCCGTTATCGCGATGAGTTTCTCGATCTCATGCGCTCGGGCACCGTCGATATCGTCTTTGCCAACCGCGACGAGGCATTGTCGCTGTACGAGACCGATGATTTCGAAAGGGCGCTGACGTTGATTGCGGCCGATTGCAAGATCGCCGCCGTGACGACAGGCAAGGACGGCGCCGTCATCGTGCGCGGCAGCGAACGCTATCTCGTCGACGCCCATCCGATCGAGGAACGCGTCGATACGACCGGCGCCGGCGATCTCTTCGCTGCCGGCTTCCTGTTCGGCTACACGCAGGGCCGCAGTCTGCAGGATTGCGCCAAGCTCGGTAACCTCGCGGCTGCGATCGTTATCGAGCAGATCGGACCGCGGCCGATGCGGTCGCTGTCGGAAGTGGCTGCGGAAGTCGGCCTGCTCTAAACGGTAATCCGTTGTTTTTGGTCCTGAAAGCCGTCCGCGTTACCAAATGACGGGCGGCCTTTTTCTTGATGCCGGTCAGGTTGCCCGGAGCAATTCCAGGAAAAGCGCTTAGCGGTTTTCCGCCCGGAGTTGCACCAAAAGAAAAAGAGGAAGCATTTTCGCGATTCGAAGAAAAGTGGAAAGGCTCTAACGCCAGAAGAGCGTCATCGTGCCGGCCTCATAGAGAATGAGGATGCCGATCGCGATCAGGACGAACGGCACGAACCGGTATCCGTATCGCCTGATCGGTGCGCCAAGTTTCGGATGGTTGACAATGGAATGTGCCACGGCGAGCCAGACTGCCGTCAGAGCCGCGAAGATGCAGCCGAAAGCGAGAATTTCATAGGCGGAGCGTGTGGCGAAGAGCGGCGTATAGACGCTGATATTGTCGCCGCCGTTGGCGATCGTCACGAGGGCGACAGCCACGATATTGCCGTGCCCGGCCGAGGCTTTATCATGGTCTTCAGGATTGTCGCCCGTGTCGATGTCGTTCCAGAGTTCCCATAATCTCCTGAGGCCGAAATAGATCGGCGCAAAGCCGAGAAGGCCGATATAGGCGGCTGGAACAACGAGCACGAGGAGCGAGGCGATGACACTGACGCCGTAGAGCGCGGCAATTCCGAGATACTGTCCGATGACGATCTGCTTAGCCCGGAATTTCGGATCGGCGAAGAAACCGATAAGGACGAAGATGTCGTCCACATCCGTTGATGCGAACACGACGATTGCGACGCTCAGAACGCCCAGCAGGTAGCCCAACGCGTCTGTCTCCTTGTCCGATCCGGATATTCGCTGCCGTGGAAAAACAGCGAGGCTGCGCTCGTTGCGGAGCGATGAGGGTTGGTTACTTGAAGGCCTCGCCGGGGTAAGCGCCCCAGATTTCGGATTGCGCCACCCAGCCTTCGGTTCCGTCGGCGGTGACGAGGCACCAGTCGCCGGTGCATTCCTTGACGCTCATCATCACGCCGGGCTGAAGCTTGGCGATGACGGCGGCGGACGGCTGGGATTCGCGGCGCATGTTGACGAAGACGGCCTTGCCCTTGCCTTTCATCCAGGGAGCGGCGATCGCCGAGCGCTGGCCCGACAGCAGCGACTGGTTGACCCAGCCCTCCGTGCCGTCGGCATCGCGTACGCGCCGCCAATTATCGTATTCCTGGATGATTTCGACGGGCAGACCCTGCTTGAGATAAAGCCATGATACAGCATAATCCGAGCTCGGACCGATGCGCAGATTCACCCGCTTCGATTTCAGCGTAACGAAGCGCGGCAGCGGCAGACCGCTCGGCCCCTTGGCGGCCTGGGCGACGGCTAGATCGGCCGATACGGCAGCCATCATCAGGCCGATTGCGAAAATAGCGCAGGACTTCAACACTTTGCCACGCATGGGGTTTCCGTTCGTTCGTCATGACAAAGGCGCCGTTCCGGCGACCTTTCGCTCCGGTAAGCGGCAAATCCTCGGATCGCGTCAGCGAGTTTTATTTGTCTTCGCCTACGGGTCTGGTAGAAATGCCCGGAACGGGAAAATTATCCTGCTTCTTGGTTAAGAACATCTGAACAAGGCATCGCCGCTCGCCATGACGACGAAGAAAAAACCGAAGGTCTATGTCACGCGCAAACTGCCGGATGCGGTGGAGACGCGCATGCGCGAACTCTTCGATGCCGAGCTTAATATCGATGATCGCCCGCGCACGAAGGACGAATTGATAGAGGCCGTCCGCTCGGCCGATGTGCTGGTGCCGACGGTCACAGACCGCATCGACGCGGAGGTGATCGACCAGGCCGGCCCGCAGATGAAGCTGATCGCCAGCTTTTCCAACGGCACGGATCATATCGATGTCGAAGCCGCGGCCCGTCGCGGCATCACCGTGACGAACACACCGAATGTGCTGACCGAAGATACAGCCGACATGACCATGGCGCTCATTCTCGCTGTGCCGCGGCGCCTGGCGGAAGGTGCGCGTGTGCTGACCGACAATCCCGGCGAATGGGCCGGATGGTCACCCACCTGGATGCTCGGCCGCCGCATCCACGGCAAGCGCATCGGCATCGTCGGCATGGGGCGGATCGGCACGGCCGTTGCGCGGCGCGCCAAGGCATTCGGCCTTTCGATCCATTATCACAATCGCAAACGCGTCAATCCGGCGACCGAGGACGAGCTGGAGGCGACCTATTGGGACAGCCTCGACCAGATGCTCGCCCGCGTCGACATCATTTCGGTCAACTGCCCTTCCACTCCTGCCACCTATCATCTGATCTCGGCTCGCCGCCTGGCGCTGCTGCAGCCGACGAGCTATATCGTCAACACGGCACGCGGCGATGTCATCGATGAAGCGGCGCTGATCAAGATCCTGCGCGAGGGAAAGATCGCCGGCGCCGGCCTCGACGTGTTCGAGAACGAACCGGCCGTCAATCCGAAGCTGGTGAAGCTCGCCAACGAGGGCAAGGTGGTGATCCTGCCGCACATGAGTTCGGCGACGCTCGAGGGCCGCATCGACATGGGCGACAAGGTCATCATCAACATCCGCACCTTCATCGACGGTCATCGCCCGCCCAATCGCGTGCTGCCGTTCCGATAGGCGAACCGCTCCGATTCTCCACCCGAAACGAAGCGGCTATAGTCGGCTTCAAATTTGATCCTACCTGCCTCCCGCCGGTCATCTGCATGTCACAAAGCCGGCTCAGAGGTGACGGCAAACACGATCAGGAAGGGCGGAAACGATGGCGCGGGCGCTGCCGCATGAGCGGATTCAATATGTGGTCGAGGGCGGCTTCAGGCTGTCGGGAGAGATCGAGCCGAGCGGCAACAAGAACGCCGCATTGCCGATCATCGCCGCATCGCTTCTGACGGATCAACGCGTCGAACTCAGCAATGTGCCGCGTATTCGCGATGTCGAGGCGCTGGTGGAGCTGATCCAGTCGGTCGGCGCCAAGGTGCGCTGGCTCGGCCGCAACGAGCTCGAAATCGAAGCGCGCGAGCTTCGCCCCGCCAATCTCGATCCCGATCTTTGCGCCCGTATTCGCGCCTCCATCCTGCTTGCCGGTCCAATGCTGGCGCGCTGCGGCGAGATCACCTTGCCGCCGCCCGGCGGCGATGTCATCGGCCGCCGGCGTGTGGATACGCATTTCCTGGCATTGGAACAGCTCGGCGCGAAGATCGAGGTCAACAGCGTCTATAGTTTCCGCACCGAAGGGCTGCGCGGCGCGGACGTCTTCCTCGACGAGCCATCCGTGACGGCGACGGAAAATGCGCTTTGCGCCGCGGTTTTTGCCAAGGGAACGACGATCCTGCGCAATTGCGCCTCCGAGCCGCATGTGCAGGATCTCGCACAGTTCCTGATGGCCATGGGCGCGCGCATCGAGGGCATCGGCACCAATATGATGACCATTCACGGCGGCCAGCGGCTGAGCGGTGCGTCGCATCGCATCGGCCCGGATCACAATGAGGTTGGCTCGCTGATCGGCCTTGCAGCCGTCACCGGCTCGGAAATCACCATCCGCCGCGCAGGCGTCGATCATCTGCGCTCCACGCTGATGACCTTCGAACGCCTCGGCATCCGCTGCCAGATCGACGGCGATGACCTGATTATTCGTTCTGGCCAGGAAATGAAGATCCAGCCCGATTTCGGCGGCCATATTCCGAAGATCGAGGATCAACCCTGGCCTGCCTTTCCGGCCGATACCATGTCGATCGCCATCGTGACGGCCACGCAATGCGACGGCGTCGTGCTGATGTTCGAGAAAATGTTCGAAAGTCGCATGTTCTTCGTCGACAAGCTGATCGCCATGGGCGCCCGTATCGTGCTGTGCGACCCGCATCGCGCCATCGTCGCCGGCCCCTCCAAGCTGCGCGCCGCACAGCTCGAAAGCCCCGATATCCGCGCCGGCATGGCCATGTTGATCGCTGCCATGTGCGCCGAGGGTACGAGCGTCATCAACAATGCCCAGCAGATCGAGCGCGGTTACGAGCGCATCGAGGAGCGGCTGAACGCCATGGGTGCGCGTATCACCCGTATTCCGCCCCGCGAGGCGTGACGTTACCGCTCAGCGGATGAGATGTGCTAGGGAATCGCCTTGCGCATCTCGATCGACGTCGTCCGATCGAAGCCCGGATGGCGGTTTTCGGCCGTCTTCAGAAAGCCCCAGGCGGCAAAGGTGGCGTGATTGTCGGTCAGCTCGATGCGCGTTTCTAGGCGAAGGGTTTTGAGACCAAGCTCCCGCGCCGTAGCCTCGGCCAGGCCAAGCAGGCGTTTGCCGATGCCCTCGCCCTGCGCCGCCGGCAGCACGGCGAGCTTACTGACATAAAGGCTTTCCGCCTCTGGCCGGCAAAAAATGCAGCCGGCTAACCGCTCGCCATTAAGTGCGATGTAAGCGATCTCGCTCATGGCCTTTGCCTTCAGTGTTTCCAGCGTCAGCGCAAGCGCGGAGGAGGGTGGATCGATCCGCCCGTGCATATAGGCAAAGGATGCCAATATGAGATCCAGCAACGCATCCCAGCGATCAAACCCGTCATCAAGGCGCCGAAGCGTGATTTCGCTCATTCGGCGGCAACTCTGGGACGTTTGCGATGATAGCGCACGGTTTCGAAGCGCGAGGAAAGCCCGTCATAGAGCAGCAGGCGGCCGATCAGCGGCTCGCCGATGCCGGTAATGAGCTTGATCGCCTCCATCGCCATCAGCGTTCCGATGACGCCCGTCAATGCACCGATGATACCGGCTTCCGCGCAGCTGGGGATAAGACCTTCCGGCGGAGGGGCGGGGAAGAGATCGCGATAGCGCGGATTGAGGTTACCGTCCGTATCGCTTTCGAAAGGCTTCAATGTCGTCACGGACCCGTCGAATCGGCCGACTGCGCCGGTCACCAGCGGCAAATGCGCTGCCTCGGTCGCATCGGCAGCTGCATAGCGCGTATCGAAATTGTCGGAACCGTCGATGACGAGATCGAATCCCGCAAGGTGCCGCGCGGCCGTATCGGGACTGAACCGCCCCTCAAAGCGAATGACGCGCACATGCGGGTTCAGCCGCGCAATGGCATCTGCCGCACTCTGCGTTTTCATTTCGCCGATCGTGCCCGTATCGTGAATGACCTGCCGCTGCAGGTTGGACAGCGAGACGCGATCGTCATCGGCAATGCCAAGCGTGCCGACGCCGGCGGCGGCGAGATATTGCAGCACGGGCGCACCAAGGCCACCAGCGCCGATGACAAGCACGCGGGCTGCCTTCAATTTTTGCTGTCCGGCGCCGCCGACCTCCGGCAGGAGGATATGGCGATGATAGCGGGCGATTTCGTCTGAGGTCAAAGGGTCCATAGAAGAAAGTCTAGCACAATCGCGCCGAAAGAGACGCTAGGATTTCGTAATGCCGCCATGCGCCACGTTAAAAAATTGCGCGCGCTCGCCGAGGGCCGAAAACATGGATTTGTCCGTGCCGGTCATGAATGCCTGGCCGCCGAGCCCGTCGATGAGATCGAAGAGGGCTGCACGCCGACCCTCGTCGAGATGCGCAGCGATCTCGTCCAGCAGCAGGATCGGCGCATAGCCCGTGAGATTACCGACGAGCCGGGCATGGGCAAGGATGAGACCGACAAGCAGCGCCTTTTGCTCGCCCGTCGAGCAGCGTTCCGCCTCCATGTCCTTCTCGCGATGCCGTACCAGCAGGTCGGCCCGATGTGGTCCGTCCAGCGTCCGCCCGGCAGCGGCGTCACGATAACGCCCTTCGCGCAGCATATCGGCATAGGTGTCTTCCAGATCGACGGCCGGGCGGTCGAACTGTCCGTCAAGAAAGCCGGAAAGCTCAAGCGCCGCCGACGGGAACGGTGTTGCCTCGCGCGTTTCGGCGATCAGCCGGGAGAGAAGGCCAAGCATCTCCTGCCGCGCGATCGCCATGGCGATACCGAGGCTTGCCATCTGCTCCTCGATGCCGCCGAGCCAGGACGGATCGAACCGGCTTTCGGACAGGAGCTTGTTGCGGCTGCGCATGGCGCGCTCGAAATCGCTGGCACGGCGCCCGTGGGCGGGATCAAGAGAAAGTACCAGCCGGTCGAGGAAGCGGCGACGTTCCGAGGAGCCGCCGGTGAAGAGGCCGTCCATGGCTGGCGTCAACCAGAGAACGCGCAGATGGTCGGTCAGCTCGTCGACCGTCTTGGCCGGCGTGCCGTTAATTCGAAGCCTGCGGGCGGTCGATTCGTCCACCGTGTCAATACCGGTGCCGATTTCGACGGTGCCATCCATGCCTTCGAGCTCGGCGAAGATGGAAAATCCGCCTGGGGCATTGACCCGGGTGACATCGGTATAGGCGGCACGGCGCAGGCCCCGGCCGGGCGAAAGCAGCGAGACCGCCTCCATGAGATTGGTCTTGCCCGCGCCATTGTCGCCGGTCAGCACCACATGCCGCTCGTCAAGCGTCAGCGCCGCCGCCGCGTAGTTGCGGAAGTCGGTCAACTTCAGGCGCGAGATGGAAACCTTGTTCGGCATCGGTCCTTGAGATTCCTGGTCGGTGGGCGAGGGGTATGCCGAACCCCGCTCGAGTGCAAGGTTTTTGCCGATGGGCTTGCGGTATCAATGGGGGAAGCGCCGTCATGGGCCATCCTCGTCCTTAGACGGGCTCAGGATCAGAGTGAGCGAGCCGAGTTCCGGAGAAGCTGCTGGGGAGTAGGAGGATGAGCCCTCACGGTGAGGAGGCGCAAAAGGTCGTCTCGAACCACGAGAGCGGGTGATTCGTCAGCCCGAAACAAAAAAAATCCGGCCGAATCACCGGCCGGATTCATGTGAAACACTTTGCTTCGCGAATCAGTCGCTGAACGTATCGAAGAAATCCTTCATGCGGGCGAAGAAGCCCGTCGACTCGGGATTGTTGTCCTTCGAGGAGATCTGCTCGAATTCCTGCAGAAGTTCGCGCTGGCGCTTGGTCAGCTTCTGCGGGGTCTCGATCTGGATCTGGATATAGAGATCGCCGACCTGGCTGGAGCGCAGCACCGGCATGCCCTTGCCCTTCAGGCGGAACTGCTTGCCGACCTGGGTTCCCTCGGGAACGCTGACACGCGATTTGGTGCCGTCGAGCGTCGCTACGTCGAAGGTGCCGCCGAGTGCCGCCGTCGTCATCGAGATCGGCACGGCACAATAGAGGTCGGCGCCATCCCGCTGGAAGAACTCATGCGGCTTGACGGAGAGGAAGATATAGAGGTCGCCCGAGGGGCCACCGCG
>JBCNPI010000212.1:0-10749 GCA_039593415.1 Rhizobium sp.
GCTGGACGCGATGGGCGGTGTGCACGAAGCCCTCTTCCGTCATATGGCGGATGAGTTCCATCATCGGGTCCCAGAAACCGTTGACATTGGCGAAGACCATCGGCTTTTCGTGACGGCCGAGCTGACCCCAGGTCATGATCTCGACGATCTCCTCCAGGGTGCCGATGCCGCCCGGCAATGCCACGAAAGCGTCGGCGCGCTCGAACATACCGTGTTTGCGCGCGTGCATATCAGGCGTTATGATGAGTTCGTCGAGCTGCCCGAGCGAATGGCGCGTCGCTTCCATATCGACGAGAAACTCCGGAATGATGCCGGTGACCTGACCGCCGTGCGACAGCACGCCGCTCGCAACAGCGCCCATGATACCCTTCGTTCCGCCGCCATAGATTAGCCGCAGGCCGTTTTCGGCAATGCTTTTGCCCAGTTCGCGGCCGGCAGCCATATGGGAAGGGTCGCGTCCCGGCCTTGAGCCGCAATAGACGCAAATGGATCGAATTGGCATGGAATCGTCGGTCATAGACGCAAACAACTATGCTGCAGATGCTCAGTCAAGATTTTTCAAAGGAAAACTTGTGTCGGGACATGCGAAAATGGCTTAGAAAGCTTGTAAAAGCAGGCGAAATCGCTAGCAATTTCAGGAGTTGCGACGACTTCGCCGCGTGGAGATGAATGATGATGAAGAACCGTGCCGGTTGGCTGGCTCTGTTGGTGTTGGCAATTGCGACCGTTTTGATGGTCTTCTTCGTGATGCCCCGCATCAACGGCGACAAGAACCCGATCGGCGACGCCGTCAATCAAGCCGGCAACACGGTAAAGAATACGATCGACGAAAACGCGCAGAAGGCCGGCGAGGCCGCGCAAAGCGCGACCAAGACGACGCAGAATGCCGTATCGACCGCCGTCAATACCGCGGACCTCGCCAAGAAGCTGACCGACCTGACGGGCACGGCGACCGCATCGCTTGCCGAACTCAAGGCGCTGTTCAAGGATGGCAATGCGCCGGCCCCGGATGTCTTCGCGGCCGCGAAAACGAAGGCGATCACCGCGCTGCAATCGATCGTCGGCTTCGCGCTTCCGGCAGGTGCCGACGCAACGACGACGGGCCTCGTGAAGAAGGCGCAGGACGGCGCGGGCAAGGCACTTGGCATCATCCAATCCCTTCCTGATAACACCGCCGACGCCCGCGCCGCTATCGACAAGGCTTTCGCAGCGCTGACCGGCCGGCCGACGCCTGAGACCGATGCAGCTGCAAATTCCCGCGTACCATCATTCGACGTATTGCGGGTGGAGCCGGACGGCTCGACGGTCATTGCCGGCTCGGCCGAGCCGAACGCCAAGCTGGAGATCGTCGACGGCGAAAAGGTCGTCACGACGACCAATGTCGGCCCCAGCGGCGACTTCGCCGCCGTGCTCGACAATCCACTGCCGGCCGGCGACCACGAACTGGTACTGCGCGCGACAGGCAAAGACGGCAAGGCCGTCAACTCCGAGGAAGTCGCGACCATTTCCGTGCCCAAGGACGATTCGACGCAGCTTCTCGCCATGGTCTCCAAGCCAGGCGCCGCAAGCCGCATCATTACCGCTCCCTCGTCCAAGCAGGGCCGGGTGACGTCGAACGAACACGATACGCCTGCAGCCGGTGCGCAGACCGCGCCGACGGATAGCGCGACGGCCGCGGCCGGCTCCAAGCCGCAGCAGGATGGTGCAGCCGTCGCATCCGCCAACCCCGCGGCCGGCACGGCCGCAAAGATGGACGCCAGCCCGGATGTGATGGTCAACGCGGTGGAAATCGAAAACGACCATATTTTCGTTGCGGGCACCACCAAGCCGAGTGCCAATGTCCGCGCCTATGCCGACGACAAGCTTATCGGCGAGAATGCAGCAGGCGCCGACGGCCATTTCGTGGTCGATGGCAAGATGCCGCTTGCCATCGGCGACCACAAGATTCGCGTCGATGTGCTCGACGAGGCCGGCAAGGTCATCGTGCGTGCCAGCGTCAACTTCACACGCCCCGAAGGCAACCAGGTGACGGTCGCAGCCCAAACGCCGGCCGCAAGCACCACCCAAGGGCAGCCGGCGACCACGAGCATGGTGCCGCTCGACGAAGGCGAGCTTGCCAAGCTCAAGGAAGTTGCCGGCAAGGCTTTCGCGCTGCTCAAGGGTCTGTTTGCCGACGGCAGGCAACCGAATGCCGAACAGCTTGCGGCGGCTCGATCCGGAACTGAAATCGCGCTGAAGTCGCTTTCGGAATTCCGCCCGGCCATCGCCTCCAGTGCAGCGGTCAAGAAGGCCGCCGCCGATGCTTCCAGTGCTGCGGCCAAGGCGCTTGCTGCCCTGGTGGCTTTGCCGAAGGACCCGAAATCGGTTGGGGCCGCGCTGCCGGGCCTGGAGGAGATGATTGCCGCCATCACCGCGCCCGCTGAGACCGCGCCGGCGCAGCCCAATGCGGCAGCCTCGTCCAGCGGCAACGGCCCGAAGACGCTCGAGCAGGCGCCGCTGTCGCAGGATACCAACGCCGTCATCATCCGTCGCGGCGACACCCTCTGGCAGATTTCGCGCCGCATCTACGGCGCCGGGGTACGCTACACGACCATCTATCTCGCCAACGAAGACAAGATCAACAATCCGGACCGCATTCTGCCCGGACAGGTCTTCGGCCTGCCGAAGGACGCGCTGCCTAATGCCGAAGAGCTTCATCGCAAACGGCTTTCCGGCGAGCATCTCTAGCATTGTCTCGCTTTTTGAAAGCGAGGGGACCGGCCAGGCGCGCGCAACGCCTGGCCGCTGCTTTTATACGGGATGAAAATAGTATAAGCGTCGCCCGACCCTCATAGTCTTCGCACAATGGTCATGCCTTGGCTGCGAAGGCTTGCCAGTCGGCTGCGCAATCGCTGCGATGCCCGGCTGCCCAATCATTCGCCGGAGACAGACATGGCAGGCCAGAATAAAACCATATCGGCGGATTCCAGCAATCCATTGAATACAATCATCAACCTCTGGCCCTATATGTGGCCTGCGGGCCGTATGGACCTGAAGATGCGGGTCGTATGGGCGAGCGTTTTCCTGCTGGTCTCCAAATTCTTCCTGCTGCTGGTTCCCTACTTCTTCAAATGGTCCGTCGATGCGCTGAACGGCAAGCTCGACATGCAGGGCATTCTGCCGGCTTTCCTGGTTGGCGCCATCGCATTGATTGTCGCGACGAACCTGACGCGTTTGATCCAGCTCGGCCTCAACCAGCTACGCGATGCGCTGTTTGCGAGCGTCGGCCAATATGCCGTTCGCCAGCTCGCCTATAGGACCTTCGTACACATGCACGAGCTGTCGCTGCGCTTCCATCTGGAGCGAAAGACCGGCGGGCTCTCGCGCATCATCGAGCGCGGCACCAAGGGCATCGAGACGATCGTCCGCTTCACGATCCTCAACACCGTCCCGACCTTCATTGAGTTCCTGCTGACGGCCATCATCTTCTGGCGCGGCTACGGTTTTTCCTATCTCGCCGTGACGGCGGTGACCGTCTGGCTCTACATCTGGTTCACGGTGAAGGCGAGCGACTGGCGCATCTCCATCCGCCGCACGATGAACAACAGCGATACCGACGCCAACACGAAGGCGATCGACTCGCTGCTGAACTTCGAGACGGTCAAATATTTCGGCAACGAGGAGATGGAGGCAAAGCGCTTCGATCAATCGATGGAGCGCTACGAGAAGGCGGCCACCAGCGTCTGGACATCCCTCGGCTGGCTGAACTTCGGCCAAGGCTTGATCTTTGGCCTTGGTACGACAGTGATGTTGGTCATGTCCGGCTGGTCGGTCCTGAACGGCCATCACACGGTTGGCGATTTCGTCTTCATCAACGCCATGCTGCTACAGCTTTCGGTGCCGCTCAATTTCATCGGCTTCGTCTATCGCGAGATACGCCAGGGCCTGACGGACATAGAGGAAATGTTCGATCTGCTCGAAGTCAAGCCCGAGGTGGTCGATGCCCCCGACGCCAAGGAACTTGTCATTGCCAACGGCGCGATCTCTTTCAAGGACGTGCATTTCGCCTATGATCCGGCCCGGCCGATCCTGAAAGGCATTTCCTTCGACGTACCTGCCGGCAAGACCGTTGCCGTGGTCGGGCCCTCCGGCGCCGGAAAATCGACGCTGTCGCGTCTGCTCTATCGCTTCTACGACGTGCAGAGCGGCACGATCACCATAGACGACCAGGATCTGCGGACCGTCACCCAGAAAAGCCTGCGCAGGGTCATCGGCATGGTGCCGCAGGATACCGTGCTCTTCAACGACACCATCGCCTACAATATCCGCTATGGCCGGCCGGGCGCGAGCGAGGCGGAAGTAACCGGAGCAGCCGAGATCGCACAGATCGGTGAATTCATCCGCAACCTGCCGGAAGGTTTCGATACCAAGGTCGGGGAGCGCGGCCTCAAATTGTCGGGCGGAGAGAAGCAGCGCGTCGCAATCGCCCGCACCATTCTCAAGGCCCCCCCGGTTCTGATTCTCGATGAAGCGACCTCGGCGCTGGACACAACGACCGAGCGCGAAATACAGGCCTCTCTCGACGTCGTTTCCAAGAACCGCACCACGCTGGTCATCGCGCACAGGCTATCGACCGTCATCGGCGCGGACGAAATCATCGTGCTGAAGAGCGGCGTCATCGCCGAGCGCGGCACGCATGCCCACCTGCTGGCGCAAAATGGGCTCTACGCCTCCATGTGGAACCGCCAGCGCGAAGCGACACAGGCGGAAGAGCACCTGAAACAGGTGCGCGAAAGCGACGACCTGGGCGTAGTCAACCGGCTGGCGCCAGCAAGCTGAGCCAGAACGCCGACAGGTCTCGCGCCAGACCTGCGGAAGCGTTTTGCACCGCCTGCTGTCACGAGGCTGAGATAGCAGCTTGCTAGGTACGGCTCTCACATCCAGGGAGCCCAAAATGCGTACTTTTACCAAAGCTTTAAGCCTGCTGCTCGTGGTCGGCCTTGCCTCGCCGGTTTTCGCCGGGGATGCCAAGCCGTTCTCCGACGCCAAGGAGATCAATCTCCTCGATCTGCTGCCGCCACCGCCTGCGAATGATTCGGCGCAGATGAAGGCCGAACTCGGTGAAATCCTGACGATCCAGGTGACCCGCACGCCGGAAATGGCCGCCCGTGCCGTGGCTGATTCGCAAGAGAATGTCTGGCGCTTCTCCGACGTCCTCGACAATCCGAAGTTCACCAAGGAAAACCTGCCGAAGTTCTCGGCCTTCTTCGACCGCGTCGTCGAGACGGAAGGCGCCGTCGTCGATCCGGCGAAGGATGTCTGGAAGCGTCCGCGTCCGCATCTTTACAGCGACCTCGTAAAGCCGATCGTTCCGCTCTCCAAGTCCGGTTCGTATCCGTCCGGCCATGCCACCGTCGGCACGCTGATGGGCATCGTGCTCGCGAACATGGTACCGGAAAAGCGCGCCGCCATCATGACCCGCGCCTGGGAATACGGCCATAACCGTATCGTCGGCGGTATTCATTACGCCTCCGATATCGAAGCCGCACACATCGCCGGCACCGTCATCGCCGAAACCATCATGACGCATGACGACTACAAGAGCGAATATGAAGGCGCCAAGGCGGAACTGCGCGCCGCTCTCGGCCTCTGATTTTCGATCTGCCGTGACGCTTGCAGGCCGCCGGGGACCCCCGGCGGCCTTTTTTGCTGCAGGGCGGCAAGCGTTCGCTGGCAACACTTTTCAGCACAAGGGATCATCGACATCCTGGCCCCACCGGGATTGCTTTGGGGCGCGAGCGTGCGAAAGCATTGCCCATGACAAAGTTTGCCTGTAGTCACGCTCGTCTGGTAATCAGAGCAGGACCGCTTATCTTGCTCTCATTCTTTTGACTGGCATAATCTCGTCCGGCGACCGGAATGCGGTTTTTAGCGAGATTGCCCTAACGGAGTAGGCCATAGATGAGCTTGTTCAACAGCGTGCGCAACGTCATCGTTCCGGTGCACAAGGAAGGCTATCCCTTCGTTGCAGGTTTCTTCGTCGCGTCACTGGTGCTCGGCTGGATCTTCAAGCCGCTCTTCTGGATCGGTCTGATCTTCACGCTCTGGTGCGCCTATTTCTTCCGCGATCCCGAACGCATGACGCCACAGGACGATGATCTGGCGATCTCGCCGGCCGACGGCAAGGTTTCCGGCGTGCAGATGGTGACGCCGCCGGCGGAGCTCAACCTCGGCCATCATCCGATGCTGCGCATCTCGATCTTCATGAACGTTTTCGATTGCCATGTGAACCGTTCGCCGATGCGCGGGCGCATCACCAACATCGCCTATCGACAGGGCAGCTTCCTCAAC
Organism: Rhizobium sp.; assembly: GCA_039593415.1. Taxonomy (GTDB): domain Bacteria; phylum Pseudomonadota; class Alphaproteobacteria; order Rhizobiales; family Rhizobiaceae; genus Rhizobium. Next base: position 6,331 of record JBCNPI010000212.1, read on the forward strand.
GCCGAGCTCGACAAGGCCAGCGAACAGAACGAGCGCAACGGCCTCGTCATCGAAACAAAGCATGGCGAGATCGGCGTCGTGCAGATTGCCGGCCTCGTCGCGCGCCGTATCCTCTGCTTCGTCAGCCCGAACGAGCCTCTCGATGCCGGCGAGCGCATCGGCCTCATCCGCTTCGGCTCGCGCCTCGATATTTTTCTGCCGGAAGGCGCTTCGCCGCGCGTTGCCATCGGCCAGCGTGCGATCGCCGGCGAAACCGTCATCGCCGAATTCGGCTCGGCAAAGGGTCCAACCGTCAGCCGCCGTAGCTGAATCCAAGAATATTTCCGCCCAAAACGGAATTACGGAAATACTCTATACCATTGTTTTCACGCAATTCCGGACGCAAAACCGCTTCGCACTTTTGCTGGAATTGCTCTAGGAACACGAGCAAGATGAAGACGCCTTTTCCGCCTTTCGAGCCGCACGGCCCCAATGACGAAGCGCGTGGACCGCGTCTCCGGGAAATCCCGTTGCGGCTGATGGTGCCAAACATGATCACTGTGCTGGCGATCTGCTCGGGCCTGACGGGCATTCGCCTCGCTTTCGAAAACCGCTACGAACTCGCCGTCGTGGCCGTATTGGTCGCCGCATTCCTCGACGGCATCGACGGGCGCGTCGCGCGGCTGATGAAGGCCACCTCGAAGTTCGGCGCGCAGATGGATTCGCTCGCCGACATCGTCAACTTCGGTGTTGCCCCGGCGCTCGTCGTCTACGTCTTTCTGCTCGATCAGGCCCGTTCGCTCGGCTGGATCGCGGCGCTGATCTATACGATCGCTGCCGGGCTGCGGCTCGCCCGCTTCAACGTCATGGCCGAGCGCGAGCACAAGGCCTCCTGGCAATCGGAATATTTCGTCGGTGTACCCGCGCCTGCCGGCGCCATGCTGGTGCTGCTGCCTGTTTATCTCGGCTTTCTCGGCCTGACGCCGGACCGCACCTTCGCCTTATGGGGTGCAGCCTATACGGTTCTCATCGGCTTCCTGCTGGTCAGCCGCCTGCCGGTATGGTCCGGCAAATCGGAAGGCAGCCGCATCAGACGCGACCTGGTTTTGCCGATCATGCTTGGCCTTGTCGTCTATGTCGCGCTGCTGATGAGCTATACGTGGCATGTCATGGTCGTGACGGTCGTCATCTATTTGCTGTCCCTTCCCTTCGGCGCACGCTCCTGGGCGAAGAAATACGGCACCTACACCATCAACGGCCCCGCCGATCCCAATGTCGACGATTCCAACGACGATATCGGCCGGCATATCTAGCACCGGTATATCCAACCGCTGCGCAATGACCCTCTGGCGGCACTGCCGCACTGCAACCGCTAGTCTGTAAGTCTTCCTTATCAATCAGAGACATGGCGGTCGCTTATCGGCAGAGTGGAAGGCTCACTCGGCGCGATACTTCCCTAGATTCAAACATTGCGGCAGTGCGGATTCTACGCGAGGATTCGGCGCTAATCTCTCGAAATATGGTCGTTGTTTACAAAAGCTGATTGGAAAACGCCTTCGATTTGTCATGATTTACGACAAAAAGCACTACTCGACTGTGAATCGAAAAATGCTCCGGGAGAGCATGGTGAGGAGTGAAACATGACGCAGAAGAAAGACCAGCCGGCACAACCGCAGGCAAAGATCGACCCAAGCAAGCACTATCGCCCGCTGGGCCTCAAAGCCGTTCTTGCGGCACATCTGATGCTGAAGACGAAGCCACTCAAGAAAAAGATCGCTTAGTAGCATACCTCGCCGCCGGCAGATCGTGTTGGCAGCACTATTTTCCGGTCATTGGCCGCCAGATGGCGGCCGTTTAGAGAAGACTCAATTGACCGTCTTCGGAATCCGCCTTCTTCAGCGGCTTCTTGACCGGATCAAGCGTTACGGGTGCCTGCAGGTCCGGCCCCATATTAGCGACCTTGTTGACGTGATCTGAAACTGGAATCGCCTCGAAAAAATCCTCCTGAACCGGCTTCATCAGATCGAGCACGTCGCGGGGCTCCTGGGTCTTGCAATCCAGCCAGCGAGCGAAATCCTCCGGCTTGATGACGACAGGCATGCGGTCATGGATGGATCGGATAGCGCTGTTTGCCGCCGTCGTCAGGATAGCGCCCGTATCCACCTCAGAACCGTCGGCGGACGACCAGGTTTCCATCAGCCCGGCAAAGGCGATGACGCCGCCGCTGCGAGGCCGAATCCAGTAGGCTTGCGGCTTCTCACCGCTTTCCTTTGAGGGGCGATGCCATTCATAGAAACCGGATGCCGGAACGAGGATGCGGCGATGGCGCATAGCCGCGCGGAAGGAGGCCTTGCCGATCGCCGTTTCCGCCCGCGCATTGATCAGCAGCGGAAACTCTTTAGGGTTCTTTACCCAGCCCGGCATAAAACCCCAGCGCACGAGGAGCGCGCGACGATCCGGCAGGTTGCTGCCCGGCAGCTGCCTGTCGCCGGATATGACGACGAGGATAGGCTGGGTCGGCGCGATATTATAACGCGCCGGAAAATCGTCATTCAGCAGGACGCCGAGCGCTTCCCCCACATGGTCTGCCGTCGATGTCAAAGCGAAGCGTCCGCACATGGAGTTTGTTTTGCAACCCGCGAGACGTTGGGTCAAGCCTGCTGCATAATTCCTTAAATCGGGATCGATTTAGGGATAAAACTGTGCGGCAGCTTTAAAGTGCCATAGCGGACCTTTGCACGTCACATCTGACGCGCAGCGCCGTAGCGTCAGCCGCGCGGTCCAAGGAGAATAACGCCTGCACCGGCAAGGCAGATGGCGGCGCCGGAAATATCCCATCGGTCTGGCAATCGTCCTTCGGCGAGCCAGAGCCAGAGAATGGAGGCAATGATATAGACCCCGCCATAGGCCGCAAAGGTGCGCCCGGCCGCCTCGCTCGGCACCAATGCCAGCAGCCAGGCGAAGAGCGCCAGCGATATCATGCCAGGCGCCAGCCACCAGACCGGCTTCGACAGACGCAGCCATGCCCAGAAAGCAAAGCAACCTGCGATTTCGGCAAGAGCCGCCAAAGCATATAGCCCGTAGATCATTCGTGATCAGCCTCAATGTTCCGCGCTAAGAATCGTCGCCCAGTCGGCAGCGAGTTAAGAGGCTTTCCTGCAGGACAGCAAGCGCCGTTTCCTGTAGAAATTGACCACCGGTGGCCTGTCATCGTCACATCGATCCCCGTCCGAATGCAAAGCGATCCATGACTTCCATTCCCCGTCTCGCCTCTTCCGCCATTCTTGAACGCAACGGCCGCTTTCTGCTGGTATTGCGCAGCAATCCGCCATCCGCCGACATGTATGCCTTTCCGGGCGGGCGGGCCGAAGAAGGGGAGACGCCGGCCCAAACAGCGCTGCGCGAGTTCAAGGAGGAGACAGGCATATCAGCCCGCAATCCCCGCCTGTTCGAGACCTACGACCTGCGCTCACATGCAGCTGATGGAACGCTGATAAGCCATTTCCTGCTGTCGGTCTTCCTTGTGGATGCCGATGAAGATGCAGTCGCCGAAGCCGCTGACGATGCGGCTGATATAGGCTGGTACACGCTGGAGGAAGTGCGCATCCTGCCCGTTCCTGCCAGTGTGCTCGAATGTGTCGAACGGCTCGCCGCAGCAAACGCATAGCTCGGTCCTGAAATTAACGATGCTGAGCGATATCGGCGTGGAAACCACCTCTCCCGCCTTGTTACCGTCATGCTTGTCCGGTCAACATGGTTACATGATTCATAACAGCCTTGGCCGACCGCTTCTGATCTGCATCGCGCTTGCCGCAGCCTTTCCCGCTGCGGCACAGCCCGCAGCAGGCACGCCGCCGGCACAGGCTGCCGATGGCGGAAACGCAGAGCTGCCCGCTCCCTATGACGAGCAGCTATCACGGCTGTCCGAAATTCTCGGTTCGATCGACTATCTGCGCAATCTTTGCAGCCCGACCAGAGACGACGGATGGCGCAGCGACATGCAGCGATTGCTCGATACAGAGACCAAGAGCGAACCAAAACGAAAAGAAAGGCTGACGGCAGCTTTCAACCGCGGATATCGGTCGTTTGCATCGGTTTACACCAATTGCACGCCGCAGGCACTTGTTGCCGAGAAGCGATACCGTAACGAAGGTGCAACACTGGCCACAGAAATTACGGCGCGCTTTGGAAATTAACGTTTTATTAACCCCTTTTCATGCCGGACCGTGTCGTTTTGAGAAAAGGCTGATAAAGTTGTTAAGCAAGTGGTAAGGACATGAACGTCTCGAGGAAAGAAACAATGGAAGCCAGCCTGAACGAAATCGACGACATGATCGTCCATGAAAAGATGCAGGCAGCGCTGGAATACCAGAACGAGGCTTGGGCAGACGGCATGGCTGACGGCATCGAGCCGGAAATCATCGCTGACGCAGCCATAGC
>JBCNPI010000213.1:0-10625 GCA_039593415.1 Rhizobium sp.
GATGCTGTGAGAAGCGCGGGCCAAGGGTGCTGGAACACCCCTGACCCGCTGACCATCACCAACTACACGAGAGTTGATCATGGCTACCCCAGATCATACGGTACTTGCACGCCCGCCGATCCCCTCGGCGACATCCTCACCGCTCACCCGGGCCGTCTGCATCCCTCGCAGGCACGGTTGAAGAACCGCGGCCGACGCGGTTTTCGCTGGCATGAAGCCTAGCCGTGCAACCCGGCGCGTCGCCTTGCGCGACGGCGGATGTCGCTGACGCCGCCATCCACTTTTCAATCAAGCCGCCCGGCGCCCAGGCATGGGCCGTCGGTGAACCTCGAGTCCGTGTGATCGCGGCACGCCGAGCTGTTGGCGGCGTGCCGTTTTCGGCACAAGGCGCGGCACTTCACGACAAGGAGTTACTCATGAACGTCTTCGGCGAACCCTGGACCACCCGCCACACCCGCTACTTCTCCGATCCCGACGCGGGACCGGACGTGCTATTGAACGATGCCACGGAGTGGTTGCAGTACGCGCGTAACAACCTTCAGATGTTGACGGAGTTGATTAACGAGCGCGGCGTGCCGGATGTGCGGCGGTTGACGGTGATGCTTGAGGGCATCGGCGCGTTTATGGAGATGGGAACGCGGTGTGCGGCGCAGGCGCATTTGCGGATGCAATGGCGAGAGGTGAGAGGACGGCCAAAGGAGCCGGCAAAGATGTCGTAATTGGGCTCCTTCTGCGCTGCGACAAAGGGGCGAGAGAAGAACCATCTCGCCCCATTTCGAGGCATTGGAACCGAACCCTGGCCGCTTGATTCAGGGGCCGGCTCGCGTCGTAAGTGAATCATCTCTACTGATCGCGGGCAGTCACACCAGCAAAAGTAGTGAAGTCGACCTGCTCGGAGCAGGCACGATCACCCTTATGGTTGGCACAGTCCCCAAGGTACGTTCCGCACGACCGAAGGGGCTAACTACTCATTCGCAAGCACGGATGCGCCTTGATGCCCCACCGCTACCTCGGCAAAGCCCACTCACCGAATTCGCATGCCCGCCTCCTGATGCGGTGCCAGCTCCTGTGCTTGCTGCTGTTGTACCTTCTGAGCCTGCTCTTGCTGCTGAAACTGCTCCATGGCTTGCGGCCACTTGGCGCTACTTTGCTCCATTGGCGTGTTGAGCCCTTCAACCGTGTCGACTCGGCAGTGCTTATCGAAGAAGTGATCTCGCACGCCGGGCGGGCGTTGAGCACCCCATAACGCGCTCGCGTCCAGGCTCAGCGCGACCTGGTCGATCCTCTGGAGGCCGTCGGCTCGGGCTTGGACCGTCAAGGCGGCGGCGAGTTGGTCACTGCGCTGATCTGGCGTCCGTCCGTTCTGCTGATCCAGTTGATGGACCAGATCACGCGTCTTGCAGTAGAAGGCGTTGTCCGGGTGAGCGGTATCATCCAGGCGCGCGGGTATCTGCGGCGGCTCCAACGGTGGCGATGGCGTAATCGGTGGCGGTACGAACTGGTGATCGTTCACGCCATCCTTGGTGTGATGGAAATAGGTCGGTTTTGGCTGCGGCTGGCTGGTGTCGTAGTACTCATGCCGGCCCTCCTGCCCGACCGAAAGCCCTTGGCGCTCGATCAGCGAGCGATTCAAGCCAAGGCCATCCATATCGAGCACCAGCTTGGGCATTTCTCCATGCACCGGCTTGGCGTACTGCTGCTCGGCTTGAATGATGCGCTCTACCAACCCGCGCGCGTAGTAGTTGGTGTAGTCAGATTCGTTGTGAAAACCGAGATTGGTCGATGGGCCGGGGAGTCCATACGCCGCTGGCGGCCTATCGAAGTACGCGTGAGCGATCTTCTCTATGTTTTCAGGAGTAGGATCCAGCGAATGATCGGCATTGAATGCAAACCCGGGTATTGGAGTAGCTATTTTTGTACCTCGGCTGTACTCGGCAAAATCATTCGCCCTGCCCGACGCCAAGCTGTACACATCCGTGAAGGTTGGGTTCGGATTACCCAAAGAAGCGCGACTGGCCAGAGCATTCCAACCAGCCACCTCGGCGCGAGCTTCATCCCAACGAACCGCATGCAATAACGTACTCACTGCTCCGGAATAGTCATGCTCCGGTTGGCGACTCTTGGCGATCTGCTCAATCTCTTGCTGGAAGACCTTCCAAGCCTCTTGACGCGATGACTGATTGAAACTGTGCTGGATTTCGTGACCCATCACAAAGGTCAGGTTACCTCCGTTCTTTTTGCCAAACGTCTCAGGCGGAGGAGGATCGGCCAGACTATCGGACGGCAAGCTCAGCGACTTGTCAGCGTCGTTATATGTGCCGCCAGCCCCCATTCGAGGATCAAGAATGGCGAATCGCTCTAGATATCCGCCTCCTATTGAGCGTTTTAACTCATCCGCCAAAACCGGCGAACTATTGATGACATCCTGCAGATTGAGCGTCATTGCCGGCGTTACCGTTGAACGCCCTTCCTTCTCATCCGCAAACGTCTCGCGGGAGAACTCCATCATCATTGCCTGAAACGCGACAGTCACCTTCAGGTCATCGCTGGGCATGGCGCCAGTGGCTTGGAAGCTACTGGCGGGCAACTGCATCGCTCCCGATGAAGGATCAAAGCGGCCTGCATAAGAGCCCTTGCCGCCCATGGCAACCAACGCCAAGTCCTTGAGGCGCCCGCTCTCTGCCGCATCATTAAATTGTTCTAAGCAATGGTTATTGGCGATAAGCGCCGCGCGAAGTTGCGCCACCTGATCCGGCGAAGCGTTCGATTGAGCGGACCATTGACTTAATACCGCATCGAGCGGAGGGCTGATTTTATTCATGACCATGCGCGCTCATTCACAGCCCATAGATCAATAGAGATTCTACGCACGCAGTCTGGACCTTCGCGGCATCGGCCGTATAGCTCTTTGGCCGAAGGAGAAGCTCCACTCTTGCGGCCTTGCTTGCATGTTTGTAGTCAAACCCATAGAGCCGGCCCATGCCATCGTACTCACGGTGAACCTTGAACCCCATGCCCTGCAACGCCAAGTCGAAAGCGTGAGCGTCCATGCCGCATACGGGAGCCATTTCGGCACGGCTATTGATTGTTCCACCACCCTCGTTGGAGAAACCGAAATTGATGCTCCACCCTTGCTTATCCGGCCGGGCGTCGTAGTCCAATCCATACAACCAACCGGAATCAGGCAGGTTCATGGTGAACGAATAAAGGTAACCGCCACGCCCAGGCACCGGAGCGATCGGCACCCCCATCACCTCACGGAAGCGCTCGATCCGCCAGTCTTTGACAGTGTTCAAGCTCGCAATCAACGCCAGGACCCGTCGACCCATCTCTTCCGGTGTCAGCTCCGGATAATCCGCCAAGGTATACAGCCGATAGGTATCGATATTGAATGGCGTTACAGCTTTGATCGCCGGCCCATCGTTGGGCGCTGGTTGTTGAGTCGCCGGCTGGCTTGAGCAGCCCGTCGACATACTTGCCATCCCCAGCACAGTCATACCGACCATCTGTCCAAACTTCATCGCTTCGTCCTCTGTATTCATCGGCCCGGCAGACATGACGGTAACCTGCCTGGCAACCCATCCCCTATGTCTTGTTTTGCTTCTCCATTACAGAGCCAGCCGGAAACAAGGCGAGAAAGAATCACAGATTCAAACAACCATGTCTGTAGGGGATCACCTCCAAGACCACTCTCAAACGCGTCATCCCGGCGGGTCACACGATTCGTCGGTCTGGTGCGGTCCGTGAGAAATTGTTTTGGGAAATGTTTGTCGCGCCGCATTAACGAATCGAAGGGTTTGGTGTAGAGCGTTGGACGTGACCCTCACTCCGTGGTCATCGGTAGCGACGCACCCTGGCTTGCGTACTCTTGGGATCCACCCCGTTTCTCCCTTACGTGTCGCGCGGCAGATTTACGTCCATCCAATCCACGATGAATACATCCAGCGCAACACGCGCAGGAACATCCAGACCGGCGTCGCGCACGAACACCGCGGCCGCCCGGATCAGCGATTGCCGCGCCACGCTGCTGGCTTGCCGCGCTGCGGCCTGCTTGCGCCGAAGCTGGACGATATGAGGCTCCGGCTTACCTGGCTTGGCGAACTTCTGGTAACGGCGTAGCTCGTCCGCCACCAGCCTACTATCGAAGGCCGCCTGCATGACCGCCGTGCGCGCGTTCAGTAGAGAGATCAGGGACGCGGCCACCGCTGTTCCTTTCGATGGGTCGCCAGCTGACGAAATCAGACTGGCGATTGTCGGCGGCAGATCCTTACTCCATTCCGTGCATGCCGAGTCGTCAGCGCGCTCCAGCAGTTCTAGAAGATGCACATAGGGAAGAGGAATGGGCGTAGTCACGACATGCACGCTAGGGAAGTACAACGGTGGGGACTCAACTCGCACGAGCGATTTGGAGAATCGAATCATGCAGCCACTGGCTCAATTCGACTCCCCGCCCTCAGTGCAAAGACCTGTCTACCGACTCTCGACCCTTATGCTCGCCGCCTCGCTAACCCGCCGCAACTTTCCGCATCCAGAAACTTGATCCGCATCCGGTGGCAGCGGCGGAGGCGCCAATGGCGGCGTCCAGGGATGGGCGCAGGAAATGATAGAGATACATGCCTGCGAGCTCGATCTGATACTGGCGAGAGCCGCTGAGCAGCGCACGCAGGAGGTACTGCTCGTTCCAGCAGCGCGCCTCCGTAAGTACCCAGTCCTGCGGATACTCAAGCGGCAGCCATATGTCGTGCACATGGATCAATACGCCAACGGGCAGACGCGGCAAGACTTCGAAAAAGAGGTAATTGACGTCCGAGCCTGTTTTCGCAACGTGGGACGAATCGATGAAAAGGACATCGCCCGACTGCAGCTGATCGAAAGTCGACAAGGGGACGTCCTGCACCTTGCTTTGCAGCAGCGACACATGCGCCAGGCCAGCAAGAAAGGGACGCGGGAATGGCTCGATAGCGGTTATCTGCGTGCGATCGCGCAAGTAGCCTTTGACCACGCTATCCATGATTAGCGTGGAAAACCCAGATCCGACCTCGATCACACGTGCAGGTGCGTGATGACGAAGCATCCCAACAAGCATGCGCGCATCGAGCCAGCCAAACTGATCGTTTCCATCGGTGAACTGCAGGCCGCCCGAGGCGTTTTTTGGCGTTTCCTTATCAAAGTCAAAATCGCGCATGAAGCGCCCGATGTCACCGACCAATAGTGCTTTGTGATGCTCGGGTCGGAAGTCGATGTCAGGCATTGCCTCAGGCGCCTGCAGCCCGGATGACCAGATCCGGTTCGAACGATCGCGAACTTCTACACGATCCACGATGGGCGAATAGAACCCAGCGCGCGTCACATCAATGCCAAAACGGGCCTGCAGGGCGTCCTGGGTAAAACGCCTAAATCGCATCAGTCGGGTTAGCACAGTTCGTTCGCGTCCTTGATCGAAGGGCGCGATGGTAGAAGAAAACCTGAGTCATGGGATGTGCATGCTGTCGCTCTCAGGACCCGTTTCGCAGTCCGTCGGCGGTCGCGCAAGGCACGGGTGTTCCTCCCCGCCCCGAAGGACTGCGCTTATGCCTTCCCGATTTCTCGAAAGTGTTATTTAGGCCAACGGGTGACGGCACTCATGATCGACCGGTGAGCGACCGGCGTCACCGCTTTCGGTAGCCAGGGGGAGGTCGTCAGCGGCTGAACTTCTGGCGTTATTCCGCCGAACATCTCCGCGCGAGGATTGCCCACGTTTCTAGATGTTCGAGAAATCAGGGGTGGTCCAACCTGGCTCCGTTTCTTGCTGCACGCGGCTTGCCTGAAACGATGGCGGTTACGTACCCCATGCCACAAGGAGCGAAATCCCCATAGCCAGCGACATCAGGCCGGTGACCAGTTGGAACAGCCGCAGGTACGGCGTTATTTCGTTGATGGAGCGGCCAGGCCGCAAGACCGCGCGCTGTAATCCAGCGGAACGGGGGAGCGCCGACGAAAGAACAAAGACCGAGACAAGCGCCAGCATCGTGAGCGGCCCCGGCAGACCCGGCCGGCTGGCGAGGTGGAGCTGGCTATCCGAGAAGATCAATACGTTCCAGACCACGATGACCAGAATGGCGACGCTCCAGCGGAAGGCGAAACCAGAAGGCCGCGCCACCGCCTTGCCTTGCGGCCTGAAACCCACGCCGCGGATTTCATCCAGCACCGCCTCCCTGTTTCCCATGCACCAGAACACGACTTTCTCCGGGTAGTCCACCCGGTTGTGGTTAATGCGAATGCCGCTGGCCAGGAATGGGATGGAGCCGTAGCGCTCGAACGACACCACTTCCTGATCGGTAAACGTATAGGTTCCCAGCGTCGAAAGTTTGAGCTCTTGCGCCCGGGCGGTCAGTGTTGCCAATGGCCACGACGCATTGACCCAGCCAATGCGCGCCCCACCAGTGAACGACACCTCTTTCATGGCTTCGCCTGTCCTTGCTGTTGATCGGCCTGGAGCTGCCTTGCCTTGTCGTACCACTGCTGCGCCTTCGCCTTCCCTTATCCGAGCTCCTGGGCCAGCCCGATGAGCAAGCCTTCAGGCCCGCGGATATAGCACAGCCGATAAACGCTCCCGTAGTCGACCACCTCGCCCACCAGCTGCGCACCATGCTTGCGCAGCCGTTCGAGCGTGTCATGAAGGTCATCCACGGCAAACATTACGCGCAGGTAGCCCAGAGCATTCACCGGCGCGTTGCGGTGATCTGCGACGACAGCCGGCGCGAGAAACCGGGAGAGTTCGAGGCGGCTGTGGCCGTCCGGCGTGCTCATCATGGCGATCTCGACGTGCTGGTCGCCCAGCCCGGTGACGCGGCCGGCCCATTCGCCTTCGATGGTGGCGCGGCCCTCCAGATTCAGACCAAGCTCGCGGAAGAAGGCGATGGTCGCATCGAGGTCTTCGACGACGATGCCTACGTTGTCCATTCGTTTGATGGCCATGCGTTCTGTATCCGAGCCCCCACGGATCCGTACTTAACCTATCTCTGGCCGCTTGTCCGGGTTCACTCACCCGACTTCGCCGTTGTCTTGGTCAACAGTTCTAATACGGATTTCGATCCACCCTCAATCGAAGAAACCTTACTAAAGCCAGTATCTTGTGGCCCAAAGATGCACGCGGCAGCATGCGCAAGCACTATGTCCTCTGAGCCCTCATCACCTGCGGCGTCAGCTAGAACCCTATAGGTTTGAAGAGCAGTCTGGCGATGCCTATTAACAACGGCATTGTGTTCGTGTGAAAGGAAATTCTTTGCCGATAACAACACCCAATAAGCAATGATTGCAAAAAGAAAAATCTTACTAGTTAGATATTGAGCCGCTTCGAAATTTGTCTTAGGGGCAAACCATTCCCACTTATGTAAGAAAAGACTAGCAATCACGACAAGCAGCAGCACCGCACTCGCGATAAGCGCGCGATTTCTCCACACCTCGGCCTGGTGTGTGTGGTCATCAGCACGCCCTTTAAAATATTCAGCCTGTTGCGACACGCCTTGTTCGGCGGCGACGGCCTTGATGTTTTGCAGAATTCGTTGAGCTTCCTGCTCGCTTCCCTGAAGTGATTTCTGAAATTTATCAGAAGAATCATTGATACCTTGAAGCGTTGCCCTCGCCTGATTCTCTAATACGGAAGTATCCGTTATCCTCGCCACACTAAAAGCAATAAATTGCCAAAGGGCATTGAACGCCGCGTCATAAGCCATATTTATTTGCTGAATTAGCGAATCTCGCACTTGCGGGGCATTACCCTGCTGCGGAGAAAAATCAATTATTTGCTTAAATCTATTATAATCAGCGTCGGCCTGATTCTTTAACTGTGCAAGAAGCGATTCGGTTAGATCCTCTAGAACCTCCACCGGCACTCGCCTATAAAGAGAGATAAGTCGCTCGGCGGGCGACACCGCAATCGCGAAGGAGAATTGGCGCCCCAGATCATCTTCACGTGCCAGATCCTGTGCTCGAAAATCCTGCATCCTCTGCAACGAATCCTTTGTTTCGACAATACGCTCTTTTGTAGCCATGGCTCCTCCCCCAGGAAACTTGACCAATCACTGTCTACATGTTCGCTCGATAAAAAACTACCTACCACTGAAAAGTTAGCCTGAACCACATCTGCATTAGCATATAAAAAAACAGGTCTGAACGAACAACGTGAGACCGGCTTTCAAGCTCCATGGAGAGTGGACTTCATCCCATACTTAGATCCCATATCTAAAAGATGCCTTCCCGAGAAATTCCCATACCAAGACTGCACCATGAAGCCTTTCCATTTTCACTCCGCTATCGCCCAGATCGTCCGGGACCCATCTCCCAGCGCAAGTTATTCATTATTATGGTATAAACATTAAATATATAATTCTTAAGCATCCAAAGCGTTATAAACGCTCCACCGCCCGTAAAAGCGTAAGATACAATGAGGACGACACGCTTTAGGATAGGCTCCCCATAACTGTTTATTATGTAGGCACCCAATCCCCCCGGCGCGCCAATTGTCACGATAACCCAGCATAATATTATGTATAGAAAATAATAAATTATGCCGCCAATAAAAGATACTAAGTTATATTTTAATACGCTCATACCGCAATCATGCGGTATTCGCTGCATGGCAACTAGCATGTCTGGCTTTGCGAGAGTTGCGAATATGGTAAACGCAGCGATTAAGAACCCAAGAATACTGACAGCAGCCGTCAGCCAAAATGATGCCCAGGCACGAATCGTTAACACCAGGAATTCGTTGGAAACTCCACAAAAACCGGAATGCACGACCAACACCAAGAACGATAAGAAGATTGAGACCTTTGTTGACTTTTTCTGAGGAATCTTTCGAAGAAGTCTGTACAAGTCGTACAAACTCTTCTCTTTCGTTAGATCCCTAATAATTTCGTCAGCCATTGAATCTTCGCCTTATAAAACGACGCATCCAATGCTTAATGGCGTCTCTGACTACCGGCTTTTCGATTAGCCCTTCGTTACACGCACTATCGAATTTTTCCACTGCGGCAACTGCAACATCCTTGAGGTCTTCTGGCACTTCTTCCATCGACATGGTCACGGAGAAATCCTCATTATTTCCCCTCAAGATTTCGCCATCCGCACCGACCCCAGATATTTTAATGCCAGCATTCCCAGCAGATGTGGCTGCGGTGGCTTGCACAACAACCTCCTCCGGCTTAATCCCTTTCCCCTCTTTTTCAGTAAAAATTGCTTGAGGGGTAGCCTCTAACGCACCCCCCACCTCCTCATACCTTTTCCAAAAATCGTCATTATTAATGTCTTCATGGTTTGTCGGCAAGAGCTTAATAGCAAGCTTACTAATTCGATCAAATTTACCAATAAATTCTTCGAGACCTCCGCGGTCCGTCATTGGCGTAATACGCACCCGTGGATATGGATAAGCTTCAACCAGCGCCTTTAATGAGAGAACAGGCTCCTCCTGATTAATAGCATGGCGCTCCCGACTCTCCTCCTTCAGCCGCGACAAAAACTGCTTATGCTCCGCCGAAAAGATACTCGTGCAGGTACTGGCAAAAACTCCAAGCGAGGGAGCTCCCGGAACTTCTTTTATATAAAGAAGGCGGTGATTCTCTAGTATCAGCACAAAGATCGCAGAAGGAGCAGTTTCAAGCTCCTCATGATCTTGAATTAGTCCGGCCTCACGAAAAATCTGATCTCGCTTTAGAGTGGTGTTCTTTACAAAACGACCAACGAGCACAGGGATTTCTTTGTCCCCTACGCGAGTAAGCACTAACTCAGTATCAACAAAAAAAAGCGACCCCGCCTTTATCTCCCGCACATGCTTGAGGGACTGCATCGCTGGCCAGATAACATCCTCTAGGCGATCTAAAAGCACCTGCTCCTCGCCAAATTTGCAAACAAAATTGGCGACTTCTATCTTTTTGTTAAACATCCCTGCCCCCCTGTTTCCTAGACGTCACAACAATAACGTGATGCAACGCACACCGATGGTAACGCAGCACCTACGGGGTATTGCAAGCCAGTCCAAGAAATAACGACGGCCATAAAAAAAGGGCGCATGATGCGCCCTTTTTTAAGCAAGGAGAGTTGGCGGGCTAGGTCAACCGCACTTGCTATACCCACAATTCAAACAAGTCTGGCACCCATCCATCAGCACCAGCGCCTTCGTATTGCACTTGGCGCACAAGGTAGCCCCCGGCGGGAATCCATTACCGCTCGCCTCTCCTTCCGCCACCGGCTCAGCGGCCGCGGCAGTCGGAGCTGCGCTTACTTCAGAGTTTTTTTTTGCCGCGCCAGCCTCATAAGCAGCGCGCTTCTCGGCAATCAACCGCTTGGTCGACTCATCCATCTCCGGATCGTGGATCAGGCCGATGGTCTTCATGTGCTGCTCGATCACCGCGCCGATCTCGGCGACGATGCTGGGCATGTAGATGCCGCCGGGCTTGAAGTAGCCGCCGCGCGGGTCGAACACGGCCTTCATCTCTTCCACCAGGAAGGTGACGTCGCCGCCCTTGCGGAACACGGCGGAGATGATGCGGGTGAGCGCGACGATCCACTGGAAGTGGTCCATGTTCTTCGAGTTGATGAAGATCTCGAAGGGGCGGCGCTGCTCGTAGGCGGTACCGGCGTTGAGC
>JBCNPI010000214.1:0-10596 GCA_039593415.1 Rhizobium sp.
CTGCGCCTCGTTTCGTAACGAACCGTCATTCGGCAAAAGCCGATGGCTTTACACGCCCGCCGTTCGCTCAGCTGGTGGTGATCCATCAGATGCGCGACAGCTTTTCGCCTTGCTGCGGGCGTCACCACTTTTTTCCCAAAAGGTCTTTCAAAGCCGCATTGTCCAGCATCGCATCTGTCAGGAGCCGTTTCAGCTTCGTGTTTTCGTCTTCCAGCGTCTTCAAGCGCTTGGCTTCGGGTACGTCCATGCCGCCGAACTTGGCTTTCCACTTATAGATACTGGCATCGCTGACGCCGTGCTTGCGGCAAAGCTCCGCGACCGGCGTGCCCGACTCGTGTTCCTTCAGAATGCCGATAATCTGTTCATCAGTAAAACGCTTGCGCTTCATTCCCTGGTCCTCTCAATGGGCCAGAGCTTACTTCAAAATGGATTATTTCAACGGGGCAAGGTCAAATTCGTCGGCTGACATGTGACCTCGCTAAATTGCTCTCGCCAATGTCTATTCGGTATTGCTTAGCCAGTTCTCATCCTTGCGACTTTCAGACTTATCGAGGCAACAATTAGATGTCCGGATGGTCGATCCGCGCCCAAGCCTGACCGTCAAATCGAAAAATGTCCTTTGAAGCGACCACCCATAAAACATCTCCAGCGGATTGTGCAAAGAACGGCCCGTTATCAATGGATGCGGGCTCATCACGACTGGAGAGGCGAGGTAGCGGCGGCTGAAATCTGCGGAATTCGCCGCTGCTTGGATCAAGCTCATAAAGACCTCCCGGTCTAACGCTCGCAGGTAAAACAAGTTTGCCACGATAGGATGTAATCGAATGAAACAGGTTCCGCCGTGTATCAGCATTTACCGGAGCGAACCCGCGATTGCGGCTTCCGTGTAAGATAACGCCCTCACGACCGCAGACCCAGACACTTTCGGCGTTTTCAATATAAATGCCGGTCAGCGCAGCTTCAGCCAGCGGAATATTGATTTCATGCAGCTCACTGCCGTCCCAGAAGCAAAGGACAGGCTTTGTTCGCTCGGTTCCACACAAATAGATGGCATCTTCTGAAAGCCCCTTGATATCGTAGAAGACTACCTCTCGCGTACCTGGATTGAGAGCTTTCTGGATTATCCATTCTTTCCAGCCGGGCTGCCCCAAACTAGGGCCACTCTCCAACAACCGCTTCTTTGCTTCAGGATCATTCAGCACCGCGTCAGATAGCATTCGCCAGTCATCACGGCCATAACGGGCGTAAACCTGCCCGCCTGCGCCGCAAGCATAAAGCCGCTCGCCAATCTGGGAGATTTTCAACATCTTGCCGTAGAATTTGGAATCGTCCGCCGTTGTGCCTGCACCGACAATCCGCTCCTGGAATCTATCGGGCGATGCGAAATGATAAACATCGCCTTCTGCTGACAATAGAACGAAATAGGACTGAGATGAATCGTGGTCATTAAAATAGACCACATCCTGAACGCTGAGCGGGAAATTTTCGTAATACCAATATTCACCAAAATCGGCTCGATGGCGATACTGATAAGCACGCGCGTCGGGTTGATAAATCTCTGCGCTATCCAATACAGCAACGACACATAATACGTCTTCAGATGCAACTCCAGCACGTGATAAGCTTATCATTTTCACTGTCCGCCCTTCTTCCATGGGTATGTCGCACCACTCTTAAGAGCTCCTATCGTTTCAGGCTCCAACGGATTTTTTCCAATATCCTTAACAGCGCGAAGTAGCTGGTTATCATTTTTCGGTCCAAATTGCTCACCAACCTTTTCGGCTATCTCTTGCGCGCAATCTGGTCTCGCACCAATCATTGCCATGGTCGAGATTGTCACAACATCAGACAACTTTGCGGTTCCAGGAGGGGACGAACCTTTCCCCAGGCTTTCGATGCTGCTATCCCCCAAATGCGCCTCGTGATGCTCGGTGTCTTGCATAGCTGCATTGCCTATGACGCAAATTGCCATGCCATCATTCAAACTTGGCATATTTGGAATGCGCTTATCTCCGTCGCTTCGTGCACCGTAGCGTAACGTCCAATCCGGCACGATATGGTGTGCTTGCATGCCGTATTGTCCGCAGATATCTCTCATCTTTCCGTAGCGGTCTACTTGGCATTTTTTTCGATATTCGTCGCGCTCTTTAATTCGCACAGTGTCGGCTAGGGGAACTGGCTGAAGGGTAGCCAGCGTCTGCCTACGCTTACGAAGCTCGGCTTTCGTTTCTTCTACTATGGCGCCACCGCTATCCCAAAACGGCAGGCCGTCTATTCGCTGTAACGCTTCTCGAAGGCGCTTGGCTTCGTAGTCGTCTTGCGGGGGAAAATCCGAAAAATTCCTTTTATTGGTGGGGATCAGCATGCCTGCTGCGAAGATGCCAATGCCGAGCAACACAGTTCCAAGGCCCACCCCCGTTGCCGTCGCAGCAGTTCCGCCAGCTGCGGTTGTCGCCGCCCCCCCAGTAGCGGCTGTTCCGGCTGCGGCGCCTTCTCCCAGCAAAGCCGCGCCACCTGCAGGCGCGACGAAACCGAGAACTGCACCAGGAGGAGCGGCATTTTGCCCGGAACGGCTTGCTGTAGAGGTGGCGGCTCGCAGCGAACCGGGTATCGGGTCATCGTCTTTAGGCGGGTCAAAAGTTTTTGTATTTTTTACGAAGATTGCTTCGCCCTGGGTATTTTTATTATTCATCCAGAAGCGATCAAGATGCCTGATAACATGGGATCCTTCCGCCTTAACTTGTGAGGCATGCCCAATAGGTTCACAGATGCTTTCGACGGTTCCCGATTTCACGCCTTTCTTTGTTCCAGGTGCATCACCGTGCACGTGTGTGGTGCAAGACCGCATTACCATGGCTCTGTAACCAGTAAATCGGACAGAAGACGTGTAGTTACGATCATGCCCGCAATAATCAACAACAGGATACGGAATAGGAACGATGGATGAACCGACCGGTGTCAGACAAACATCTGGAGAAAGTGACACGATACGTGCGTCATCGACATCTCGAAGACCTTCGAGTGGTCGGTTTGTAGTCCATGGCGCTGGATAACCAGGGTCACCTATACGATTGTCACCTACTCCGCTCATGCCGCCGTCTCCGTACTTTGAGTATCGCAAGCAGCAGACATTCTAACTCTCGTCAGCGTAAGTTTCACATCGGCAGCTTCTGGAAGAGAAAACCGCGCCCTCCAAGTCAGCAACACCCGATCATCCGAGCGCCAATCGAATTGAACGCCGTCAAGCTTCAGGACATGCCAATCGCCCGTATCCTCGCTCATGCAATGAACGCCGAAGGTTAAGCCCGGCAATT
The DNA here is from genome assembly GCA_039593415.1 of Rhizobium sp. Lineage (GTDB taxonomy): Bacteria > Pseudomonadota > Alphaproteobacteria > Rhizobiales > Rhizobiaceae > Rhizobium. Next base: position 3,315 of record JBCNPI010000214.1, read on the forward strand.
GGCCAACCGCTCGAGGCAAATTGGCGTGGAGATTTTCGAGCTGATAACTCTCATCTCCAAGCAGATGCGGTGTCGCGATCAGGTCGGGATGGGCGCATTGCCAGAAACGAGGATCAAAGTCAGCCGGCAGCAATGGATGACGTTCGTTTAGCCAATGCTCGTCGTATGTTCCGGAATATTTTTGTCGAGAACGCCACCAAGGGGAAATTGGGCCGAAACCTTGCGGCTGTTCAGCGGCACGCCAATCCAGTTGCTGATCGTTATCGATCGTGATCTGCGGCGCCGGCACAGGAACGGAGCCCGGCTCCATATCAAGATTGACGATGCCACAGCCCAAGGGATTATATGCTTCCACATCGGCGGGAATATCAGCGTCCGGATCACCCGTGCCCGGCATCTCGCCGCCATAGGCTTTCGACCATGTCATTGGCACGAGGCCTACGGGGCTCGTTTCCGAAAGTCTCCAGTCTTTAATCACCCGCTTCGGTTCGTTGGCGGAGAATCCGGCCCAGGCATCGCGAACAATCGGCTTCCAGAAACGCTCGCCATGAACACGCAGCCTCTTTTCGAGATGACCAACACGCAGTGAGACCGGCCAATCCGTCGCTGACTGACCTCCGGGCGCATAAGCATTACCGAGGAAGGTAACGTCCGTGCCTGGCTTTTCCGGGGTCAAATCGGTTTGCCGCAGCATGATGCCCTTGTGGGGATCGCCATCATAGGCATCCTCCCATTGGAACTCCTCCTGCTCCCGCATGATTTCCAGCGGCTGGCCCTGATTGTGATGGAACGTGCCGCGAACGGCCACGACACAATCCAGCTTGCCGTCCTTGTCGAATTGACGGAATGCCATCGCCGGAAAAGGCAGCCGATTGATCAGTTCCATGAAACGCCTCAGTTCAAATCGATCGGCTTGCCGCGCAGCTGGAAGTGGTCCGTCGCCACGAAATTGAATGTTTTTCCAAGGATGATGACTTCGCCGTTGGATTTCATGATGAATTTGGAGTCGCCGCATTCGATGACGAACTCCTCGCCAACCGCGATCTTCTTGAATTTGCCCACGCTCTCCAAAGAAGTCTGGCCGACATTCGTGACCTTGCTCATACCGATCTGCTCAGCGCGTGCGACACCGATCGTGTCGGACTTAAAGGCGCCGACAACGGTGTTCATGATGCCCGGAAGCGGGAATAGGCCGCCCGCGGCATCCCCTACTCCCGTGCCCGAACCGGCGAGATCCGTGCCAGCATCCGCCCTTGGATTAGCCCCTGAAACCACACCTTCTCGGCTACCAAGACCACCAGCCCCTAAGAAACCCAGTGCCGAGGAAGCAATCGTACCAGCAAAAGCGGCAAGTCCGCCCCCACCACCACCGGCAATCTGGCCAGCTTGTGCCAGCAATCCCGCCGTATGACCGGACAACCCCTGCACCGCTCCCATCAGCGCCATGGCCATCGGCCCTGTACCGCCAACCACCGTATTCACCGATCCACCGATCTCGTGCTTCTGGTTGCCGCTCACTTCTACCGCGCGGTTGCCGCCAATGGAGGCGACCTCGTGGCGGTCGACGCGTTTGGTGCGGTCGTTGCGCACGCGCGTCGTCTGGTCCTTCTGCGCGTGGAAGAACATGTTCTCGCGGCCGGCATCGTCCTCGAAGGTCATCTCGTTGAAGCCGGTGCCCTTATGCGTATTGGAGCGCAGGACCATGCGGGTCTTGTTGGCGGGAAGGTCGTAGGGGACGCCGTTGCTCGGGTTCGGCACCACACCGGTCACCAGCGGCCGGTCCGGATCACCGTCGATGAAGGCGACCATGACTTCCATGCCTATGCGCGGGATGACCTGGCCGCCCCATGTGCCCCCGGCCCAGTTCTGGGCGACGCGTACCCAGCAGGTGTCGGATCCGTCCTTCTTGGCGCGGCGATCCCAGGGATACCAGAGCTTGATGCGGCCATACTGGTCCGGATGGATTTCTTCCCCCGCAGGGCCGGCGACGATTGCGACCTGCGTGCCGCGGATGCGCGGCCGCTCGGTTGTGCGATGCGGTGTCATCGCGACGCGTGACGGCACGGCTTCGAATTCGTTGGTATATTCCGGCTGACCCATATTGGTTTCGTAGGAGGGATCGACCGCGAAATGGCTCGCGCGCACGATGACGTGTTCTTCGTAAACGTGCTCGGGATGCGCCACTTCATAGGGCGTAAAGCGCCGGCCGGCCTCCAATATGCGTGAGGTCGACCGCCCGAGGACGCGATTGTGGTCGGCCTCGCTTGCCTGCATGCGCAGCTTCTGCGCCCGCTCGGCCTCAGCCACGGAGGAAATGCGGGCCGGATATTCGTAAAGCTCCCGCTTCATCGCCCCCGGCATCTGCACCAGCGAGGGCGTGGTTGTGCCCGGCACCATCTGCGGCGTCTCGAAGTTCCAGTCGGCGCCGGAGCGCTGTCCGGGGACGTAAGCGTAATGCTTCATCCAATCGTTGATATGGTTGCGGTCGGTCGAGCCCTGGGCAAGACGGATGTTGCTTTCGCCTTGCGCGGCGGGAGACGGCCCCGCCCAGGAATTGGCACCGTCCGCGACATGTAGCCGGTGGCTGCCCTCTTCATGCGAAAACCAATAGAAAAGACCATCTTCTTCGAAGCGCCGGGCGAGATAATCCAGATCCGTTTCGTTCCACTGCACGGAATAGTGCTGCGGCGGAGGCGGCGTAATGACGCCTGAGACATCGGGAGCGGGAATCCCATGCTCGGAAAAGAGCGTCTCGACGATATCGATGCTGGTCTTGTCCATCCAGATACGGCAGTCCGACCGCTGGGACAGGAGCCACATCTGCGGCTTCAGCACCATGGAATAGGAGCGCAGGCCACGCGTGATCGGAGGACCCTCCTGAAGTGCCGTCACGAGACCGTTGAAGGGGCGGCGAACGCCGTCGCCTCCATCTTCGGCCTGCTGAACCTCCAGCGAAATATCGATCAGACGGCCGATCAGCTCTTCCGGCTTGATGACGTCGCGCTTGGCACGCACGGAAAGCCGGATTTCGAAAAGCGACGATACGCCTTCCGTTATCATCACCCGCTCCGGCAGAAGCTGGTCGGTGCCAAGCGGCGAAACGACTCGCAGATTTCGGGTCGCCTGGATGAAATCATTGGCCGACGGCTGATCGTTCATAAAACGCTTCTCGCTCTTTGCCTTAGTGTCAAAACCGGTCCTTGAGCACGCCGGCCATCAGCCGGTCGCGGACGCGGCTTGTGAAAAGCGGCGCTGAAAATTCTGCAGGAGTGTCAGCCGATCGAACTGCTGCAGGATCTCGAAGCGCTTCGATTGGCTGTTATAGTAGGCAGCCGCCATCGGCTTGTCGTCGCCCTTCTGAATGAAGGGCACGGCGGGATTGCCATAGAGAACCTTGCCGGGAGCCGGGTCCTTGCCGAAAATATCAAGGAAATTCAGGGGAACCACGGCCTTATATTGTTCCAGGGCCGTCGCCTGGATGATATTCTTCTTGCCGGTATAGGCATGAACGATGCTGGTCTTGCCGTTCGGAACGCTGACGACCTGCTGGCCCGGCTTGATCCATTCGGTCAAAAGCTCGCGGAAGCCCGGCATTTCCTGGAGCTTCTTGCCTTCGAAATAGACATCTTCGACCAGTGCGATCGTATAGACGTAACGCATAACCTGAAGATGGCTCGTACCGATGACCTTTACGCCCTTGACCTTGTAGCTGGGTGCAACCATGCCAAAGATGCTCTCGGTCGACGTATATTCAACAATCAAATGCTGCGGCGTCAAAGACACTTTATCTATCGGCAATCCACTCACGGGACGATCTCCTAGCTTCCCCGAACGGACACGAGATGCCTCCCAGCCGCGGATGCGATTCCGGATTCATCTGCACCAAGTGCCGTGCTTGACTTTAGACATTCGGACGATGTGGAGGCGCCGGCATCTTCGCTCGGCGCCTCTGTTTCACGGGAAGGCCTCAGGCAGCCTTGGTCGTTGCCAGATCGTAAGATGCGATCATCGGCGACTGCGGGGTCTGCGAGTCGTCGTAAGGCGTGTACTTCACTTCCATCTTGGTGAAGTTCAACTTGATCGTTTCGACCGGACGGTCACCATTGGAATCGACTGAGTAGCTGGCGATCAGCGTGTTGGTGAGCGTGTACTCGATGTAGGTATCGCCGGGATTGCCAGTCGTGACGAGATGGATCACGGCCTGCTTGCCCGTGCGGCCCGAGCATGCTTCCTGGAACAGCTTGGTCGACGAGGAATCGCTGACCTTGGTCAGGATGACTTCCGAAACGGTGGGCTCGGAAGCTTCGCGGTTCGCCGCCGAACCGGCTGACGTCTTCATGTTGCGCGCGACGTTCCAGTGGATAACTTCGATATCCATCCACTTCTTGTGCTGCTCGTGGGTTGCATCGCCCTGAATTCCGTCAATCTGCAGATAAATCGGCATGCTCTGAACTCTCCTGTTGGGATTTGAATTCGCCCTTTCGCTGCAGGGCGGGTTTGCCTTTCCGTCTAATGCCGCATCCGGACACTGTGTTTGCCCGGGGCTGCCTTATTCGCCGCGCCACCGTTTTCAGGGCCGACGAATTCATTGTCGCTCCCCGGGTTCTCCTCGATGAGAAACCGGTGACCGTGAAAACTGATGGTGATGCCGCCAACCTTGCGCCCCGCCGCAACCGCATCGAGGAAGAAGGTCGACAGTTCGGGCAGGAGATCGCGCCCGATCATGGTTTCGATCGCGCGCGCACCCATTTCGCTCGCCTTGGCGCGGCCGACCAGCGCCTCGCGGGCTTCGGCGCTGAGCGAAACGCTCGTGCCATACGATGCCTTGACACGATCACGGATGCGGCCGATCTGGATGTCGACAATCCCGCTGAGCGTCTCGCCGTTCAACGGCATGAAGGGCAGAACGGTCGTGCGGCCGACAAAGGCCGGCTTGAAATGCTTCTGCAATTCCGGAAGCAGCAGCGCTTCCAGTGCCTCGCCCTCCGGCATCGTCTCAGGATCGGCTGCCAATGCCGCCAGCAGTTCCGACCCGGTATTGGCGGTCATCACAATGGTCGTGTTCTTGAAATCGATGTCCCGACCTTCCCCGTCGCGCAGCGTTCCCTTGTCGAAGACCTGATAGAACACTTCCTGCACGCCGGGATGTGCCTTGTCGATCTCGTCCAGCAGCAGGACGCCGTAAGGCCGGCGCCGCACGGCCTCCGTCAGGACACCGCCTTCGCCGTAGCCGACATAGCCGGGCGGAGATCCGAGCAGCAGCGAAACCTTATGCTCTTCCTTGAACTCGGACATGTTGATGGTCGTCAGATACTGGCTGCCGCCATAAAGAAGATCGGCCAAAGAAAGCGCCGTCTCGGTCTTACCGGTCCCGGACATGCCAACGAGTAGGAAGACCGCGGGAGGGCGGCGCGGATCGGAAAGTCCGGCGCGGGCGGAGCGCATGGCCGCCGATATCCGCGCAATCGCGCCGTCTTGCCCGAGGACGCGCTCCTTGAGCCTTGCATCGAGCGTCTTGACGGTCTCCACCTGATCCGACAGCAGTTTGCCGACCGGAATGCCGGTCCAGCGCGCGACGATCCCGGCGATCACTTCCTTGTCGACCACGCGAGGAACCAATGGCGTTTCACCGGCAACATCGGCAAGGTTTCGCTCGGCCTGTACGAGTGCCGCGCGCGCGACTTCCAGGGACGAACCGTTCGGGGGAAATAACGCAACATTGCCGGCGCGCGAGCGGCCCGCCTCTTCCGTCTGTTGACCGTCGGGATCGGCAAGCGAGGCCTCAATTCGATCGGCTTCGCCCGACAGCCTGGTTTCGGCATCGAGCTTGACCTGCAGCCGCTCGATTTCCCGTTCCACTTCGCGCCTCTCGCTCTCGATGACGGCAAGCCGCGCGGCAATCTCCGATGTCGGCGGTTCGGCAGACAGCGCTTCGGCTTCAGCCGAAAGCATCTCCTGCTCGTTGCGCAAGCCTTTCAGAGCCTCGGGAACGGTCTGTCGGGCGAGAGAGACAGCGGCAGCGGCAGTATCGATGAGGCTGATTGCCTTATCCGGCAACTGTCGTGCCGGGATATATCGCGCCGAAAGGCGAACGGCAGCCGCCAGCGCCTCGTCGCGAATGCGCACCTTGTGATGCGCCTTGAAGCTTGCGACGACCCCGCGCAACATGCGGATTGCCGTTTCCTCGTCGGGTTCAAGCACCTGAACGACCTGAAAGCGGCGGGTCAGCGCCGCATCCTTCTCGATGTAGCGCTTGTATTCGCTCCAGGTCGTTGCCGCGATCGTTCTAAGCTCGCCGCGCGCAAGCGCGGGTTTCAAGATATTGGCCGCATCGCCCTGCCCGGCTTGTCCACCGGCGCCGATCAGGCCATGGGCTTCGTCGATGAACAGGATGATCGGCTCCGCCGAGGCTCGCACGGCTGCGACGACGCCGTGCAGCCGGCGCTCGAACTCGCCCTTCACGCCAGCGCCCGCCTGCAGCAGGCTGAGATCGAGAAGAAGGATGCGCACCTGCTTCAGCATATCCGGCACGCTGCCAGCGGCGATCTCGAGCGCCAGAGCTTCGGCGACAGCCGTTTTGCCGACGCCTGCTTCGCCGACCAGCATCGGATTGTTCTGCCGGCGACGCATGAGGATATCGATGACCTGGCGCAGTTCGCGGTCACGTCCGATGACCGGATCAATGCGGCCAAGCCTTGCATCCGCCGTCATGTCGCGCGTGTAGAGGCGCAAGAATTCGTTGTCGCTGGTGGCAGGAACCGCTTCCGAACTGCGCGGCGGCGAAGCGGCATCGGCGGTAGAAATCGCATTCAATTTTTTTTCAAGCGCATTGCGATCGAGGCTGCGCAGCGCGGGCGCCATGCCCCGCGCCATGATTCGCAGCGATTGATCGTCGGTCAGTGCGGTCAGAAGATCAGCCAAGGTGATGCTGTTTCGCCCGCATTGAAGCGACGCGACAAGCCACGCCTCGCGCATCAGGCTCAGCAAATTTTGTGACAGCACCAGCGCTGAACCATCCCCCTTCGGCAGATCGGCAATGGCGCTATCAAGCTCTGTGCGCAGTGTCTGCGAAGAAACGCTAAGCTCTTCAAACAATGAGCAAACTTCAGAAGCGTCCAGCAGCGATAATATCCAATTTGCGACATCGACATTCGTATGCCGATCGCGTGCTGCAAGCGACGCTGCAGCCTCGAGACCGACGCGCAATGCGGGCTCAAGCGTTCTGATCAGACGATTGAGATCGATATTCGACACCTAGAAGTTTCCTCCTTTTGGTTTCATT
>JBCNPI010000215.1:0-10563 GCA_039593415.1 Rhizobium sp.
CGCCAGCCAGCGCCGGGCTAACATATGCGGAGCGAGAGATAGGCATTGTCTTAAGTCCTTGGTTTTGAGCTGGTTCTTCGTGAACCCGTTTGATGCGGCGGATATAGCGACTCGTAGGTTGGCGTGGCAGGGGGGCGGCTTCATGGGAGCTATGCGTGATATGCATATTTCGTGCCGTGAAGTTGTCACATTCGGCCGACGATGCTCACGAAATGGGCGGATTCGTTAACGGCGAAAGATGGGATAGATTGCTCTCCTGTGGCGTGAAGTTGCCGTAATCGCGCATATCGTCTCAGGGATCGAAAATCACGTCGCACTTCCGATCGTGATGCTCTAACATACTGGCAATATTCAGTTTCACGGATTCTCCACTATTACCGGATTTGCTCATGTTTCAGTCTTTCGACGTCACTTCCACCCCGCAATTCGGTCGCGAGAGGGTTGCCGGTTTGCGCGCTGCCTTCGGCGATCTCGGCATCGACGGCTTCCTAGTGCCGCGGGCTGACGAGTATCAAGGCGAGTATGTGCCCAAATGCTCGGAGCGTCTCGCATGGCTCACGGGCTTCACAGGATCGGCAGGTGTTGCGCTTATCACACATTCCCAGGCCGTGGTCTTCGTGGATGGCCGTTATGTGACCCAGCTTGCCGAGCAGGTGGACCGCAGCGTCTTTGCAGGAGGCGATCTGGTCAACGAGCCGCCGCATGTCTGGCTGCCGCGCCATGCCAAAAAGGAATTTCGACTCGGTATCGATCCCTGGCTGCATACGGGTGCGGAAGTCCGTCGCCTGGAAAAAGCTCTGGCCGAGATCGATGGTAGGCTCGTATTTTTGCCTCATAATCCGCTCGATAGGCTCTGGACGGACAGGCCGGCCGAGCCGCTGGGCAACGTTATCATTCAGGACATCGCCCAGGCCGGCATCCTCGCCAAGGACAAGCTTGCGGCGATCGCGAACGGCCTCAAGGAAAAGAATCTCAAGGCGGCATTGATTACCGATCCATCGTCTGTCGCCTGGATCTTCAATATCCGCGGCAGCGACGTGCCGCACACGCCGCACCCCTTGGCCCGCGCCATTATCTACGCAGAAGGGGAAGCGGCACTCTTCCTCGACAAGCGCAAGACCAAGGTCGAGGCCGAAGCCTATCTAGCGCAGATCTGCAAGCAGTTGCCGCCTTCCGAACTTACCGAGCGCCTGGCCGCTGCTGCTGCGAATGGTGGGCGTATATTGGTCGATCCAGATCTCGTTTCCTACGCCCTGACCGACATCATCCGCCGCGAAGGCGGAGAGGTCGTGGAGGGCAATGACCCCGCCAAGCTGCCGCGCGCCTGCAAGAATGCCGCTGAGATCAACGGATCGGCGGCTGCCCATCTGCAGGATGGTGCCGCCATGGTGGAGTTCCTTTACTGGCTGGAGACGAGCAAGCCGGGCACGGTGACGGAAATCGCCGCCGCAGAAAGGCTGGAAGCCTGCCGTGCTCGTGTCGGCGAGAGCATGCAGAACCCGCTGAAGGACATTTCCTTCGATACGATCGCGGGCGCCGGCGAGCATGCCGCCATCATGCATTACCGCGTGACCACGGCGAGCGACCGTCTGATACAGGCGGGGGAACTGTTCCTCATCGATTCAGGCGCGCAATATATCAACGGCACGACGGATATCACCCGCACCGTCGGCATCGGGGCTGTTTCCGAAGAGCAGAAGCGCCTTTTCACGCTGGTACTGAAGGGAATGATCGCCATCAGCACGGCTCGTTTCCCGAAGGGGACGCGCGGCTGCGATCTCGATCCGCTGGCGCGCATTGCGCTCTGGAGGGCAGGCGTCGATTTCGCCCATGGCACCGGCCACGGCGTCGGTTCCTATCTCTCGGTACATGAAGGGCCGCAGCGTATTTCACGCTTGTCCGTGCAGGAACTGCTTCCCGGCATGATCCTTTCCAACGAGCCCGGCTATTATCGTCCGGGTCACTTCGGCATTCGTATCGAAAACCTGATCTATATCCGCGACCCGGAGGAGATCGAAGGCGGCGACATGCCGATGCTCGGCTTCGAAACGCTGACCTTCTGCCCGATCGATCGCAGCCTGGTGCTGGTAGAACTGCTGACGCATGAGGAGTTGCATTGGCTGAACGAATATCACGCCCGGACTCGAGAGGCGCTGATGCCGCTGATCCATGATCACGACGTGCGGGCGTGGCTGGAAAATGCCACGCTCGAGCTCAGCCATTGAGATAAGCTATTGGGAAATACGAGCCCCATCCTGCTTCGAAGGCAGGATGGGATCTTTTATTGCCTCAAGCGCCGATGGACCGGCGCCATGTCATGACGACGATCCAGCCCGTCACGAGCATATAAGTCGAGGGATAGCGCAAGCCGACGAGAAGGGCTGCGAGCATCGCCACCTTGGTATCCCAGCCGCCGATGAAGAAGGCGGGTGCGACGAGGGTCGTGAGGACAGCGGCGGGCACGGCATTGAGCGCGGCTTCGACGCGCGGCGGAATGCGAGTCATCTTGACGATCAGGATATAGCCGCCGATGCGCGTCAGGAAGGTCACAATGGCCGCAGCCGCAATCAGCATGACCATGTGCGGATTGAAATCGAACATGGTCAAACCTCGTGACTTTCATGAGCGAGGTCGGGCTTCCGGTTCGCCTTTATCGGCGGCAGCATTGCGGCAAGCGCGACGCCTGCCAATGCACCGATGCTGACATGCCAGGGCGAGCCGACATAGCGATAAGCGATGGCTGATGCGACTGCACTGACGGCCACGACCGGCAGAAAGTTGTCGCGCGTGCGGAAGCCCATGACGATGCCGAGGAAATAGACGGGCAGGAGAATATCGAGGCCGATGGCCTTGGGATCACCGATGAAGCTGCCGAGAAGACCGCCGATCAGGCTCACCAGCACCCAGGGAATATAGATCACCGCCGCAAAGCCGATGTACCAGGCGAAGGTCACTGGCTTGCCGCTTTCGTGGCGCTTGATCGTCTCGGCGAATTGCGGGTCGACCAGCAGAAAGAAGGTGAAGAACTTCTCCACCGCGGAAAAATGCCTGATGTAGCGCGCGATCGCTGCCGAATAGAGCACATGGCGGAAGTTCACCGCCAGGATAGACAGGACGATGAGCCAAGCCTGAACATTATGGCCGAAGAGGTCGATGCCCACCATCTGGCTGGCGCCGGCATAGACGGTACCACTCATCAGAGTCAGTTCGCCAAGAGACATGCCCTGATCGCGCGCCAGCGCACCGAAGAGGGCGCCGAAGGGCGCTGCAGCGAGGCCGACGGGAATGCCGCCCTTCAAGCCTTCAAGAAATTCCGCGCGACTCATGGTCCGCTTGTCCTTTGTGGAAAATCCGGTGCTTTCGCCGGGATGTCGTGTGGAGGGCGCACATTCCGCACGGAAACAACGATTGTTGTACCCCTTGCGCATTTGTTGCCACGCTGTTCAATGGCGGGAGGTGTAAGCCGTGCCTTTAGAGCCAGCAATTGAATTTCCTTGATGGATCAATTGATTTCCTTGATCCAGCGCTTGGAGCCCGCTCGCAAAATGGGAGATGGAAAGATGAAGAAGATCACCTTTGCGAAAGAGGAGAAGGCGGCCATGGTCGCCCGCGTTCAGCGCTATTTCGCCGATGAACTGGATCAGACGCTCGGTACGCTGCCCGCCGAATTCCTGCTCGATTTCTTCACATCCGAGATCGGCCCTTACTACTACAACCAGGGCTTGCGAGATGCCCATGCTGCACTGATGAGCAAGATGGAGGATTTTGGCGAGGTGATCTATCTCTTGGAGAAGGAGCCGGCCAAGAGCTGATGGTGCCTCACTTCTTCGGCTGGAACGTGTGCTCCAGTGCCGGAAACGTGCGGGCCTTCACTTCCTCGGCATAGGCTTCAGCCGCCTTCGAGATCATGGGCGCCAACTCTGCAAAATGCTTGACGAAGCGTGGCTTGAAATCGTTGAACAGGCCCAGCATGTCATCGGAGACGAGGATTTGCCCGTCGCAGGCGGCAGACGCGCCGATGCCGATGGTAGGAATGGCGATTGCGGCGGTAATCTCGCGGGCGAGCGGCTCGATCGTGCCTTCAATCACCATTGCGAAGGCGCCGGACTCCGAGATCGCCTTCGCATCGCGCCGGATCTTGTCGGCTTCCCGGTTCGAGTGCCCAAGCGAGCGATAGCCGCCCGTCGTGTTCACCTGCTGCGGCATCAGCCCGACATGGCCGAAGACCGGAATGCCGCGGGAGGTGAGGAAGGAGACGGTTTCCTCCATTTCCTCGCCGCCCTCCAGCTTCACGCCGTCGCAGCCGGTTTCCTTCAGGATGCGCGCGGCATTGCGAAACGCCTGTTCCTTCGATTCCTGGTAAGAGCCGAAAGGCATATCGACGATGACGCAGGCATGTTTCGCGCCGCGCATGACGGCCTGGCCGTGGCCGATCATCATTTCCATGGTGACGCCGACGGTCGTTTCCATGCCGTAGAGCACCATGCCGAGGGAATCGCCGACCAGCAGCAGGTCGCAATGCGGATCAAGCAGGCGGGCGATCGGCGTCGTGTAAGCCGTCAGGCTGACGATCGGGCGCGCGCCTTTCATGGCCGCGATGGCAGCCGGCGTCTTGCGCTTGTTGTGTCCGATGGTGCTCATCTCAGGCGGTCCCTTCGCTGGCGAATCTGTTGCCGATAACCCGGTTGTCGAGCAGGCGGGTGGTGCCGATGCGCACGAACAGGGCTACCAGCACCGGCTGGCCCTGCAGTTTCGTCAGTTCTTCCAGCGTGTCGGGGTGGCGGACGGCGGCGACCTCGGCGGTGGCAAGCGGCTCCTTTTCGATGAACGCGCGCAGCGCCTCTTCGAGTGCCGCTGGATCATCCGCGCCGAGATCGTAAAGCCTTGCGGCTTCCGCCAGTGCTTGGGGGATAATAACAGCAGCGGCACGCTCTTCCTTCGACAGATAGACATTACGCGAGGAGAGGGCCAAGCCATCCGCATCGCGAACGGTCGGCACAGGTACGACCCGGACAGGCTGAGCCAGATCCTCGACCATGCGGCGGATGATCGTCACCTGCTGATAGTCCTTCTCGCCGAAATAGGCGCTGTCGGGCTGGACGATGTTGAAGAGCTTGGTGACGACGGTGGCAACACCGGCGAAGTGGCCCGGGCGGACAGCGCCTTCCAGCTCCGCTCCGAGCTTCGGCACGTCGACCACCGTTTCCATCGGGCGCGGATACATGTCGGTCACACCGGGTGCGAAGAGAAAATCGACGCCGGCGTTGCGCAGCATAGCGCTGTCGCGCTCGAGATCGCGCGGATATTTCGCCAAATCCTCATTGGCGCCGAACTGGAGCGGATTGACGAAAATGGAGGTAACGACGACGTCGTTCTCGGCTTTTGCACGGGAGACGAGTTCCATATGGCCGGCGTGCAGGTAGCCCATGGTCGGCACCAGGCCGATTTTCTTGCCTGCCTTGCGCTGCGCGCCGAGCCGTTCGCGCAGGGCGGCTATCGTATGGACGATCTCCATCGTGGCACTCCCTCAGCTAGCAACGCCTTCCCGCGCCGCCAGCCTCCATCCCTTGAATTTGCGGGGTCTTCTAGCGTGTGCAATGCAAAAAGGCAATTCAGGGCCGTTTGTCTTCGCGGCAGGAGCATCTGTGCATCAGCTCGTGACGCAACGGTCCTATCAATCCAGCTCGCAAGCCGCGCGGGTGCGATCGAAGCCTGTTCTATAAATATCCCGTCGGGATTAGCGCTTTCCTCAATCTTTTGCTGTTAGCTGCCGCCATGGCAAAGATCGTGGCATTGGCTGCATATTTCTATCAGGCGGCAGTGGCTTTCGGGCTGTTGATCGCGGTGGCGCACCTGCTGACGCCTGCGGATTATGCCGCCTATTCGCTGTTCATCTCCATCAGCCAGTTCGGCTCCATCTTCTGTTTCGAATGGATTCGCTTTGCCTGCAGCCGTTTCTACCCCGGGCACGGTCCCGGAAGCGAAGCTCTGGAGCGCAAGGCGCTGACGATCGAATTTGCAGCATGTGCAGCGGTTTGTATGGTCGCCGCCTCGGTTTCGATCTTCTTTTCGGTATCGGCGGAGATTGCCGTCCTTGGCGGCCTGGTTGCGATCCTGCAGGGCGGCAGCGACTTTCATCTCACCATGCTTCGCTTCCGTCGGGAGTTTCGCATCTTCTCCCGCCTGCAGGGCTCGCGCGCCACTATTCTCGCAATCGGCACGCTTGCGGGCGCTGCCGTCACTCCGAGCTTCACATGCACCGTCGTCGGACTGATGGCCGGTTATGTCGCTTATGGTCTCCTGGCCGCATTTCTGACGCGCAACAGCTTGCGCGAGGCGGCACCTTTCGAGCTGCAGCTGGTGCGCAAGCATTTCGTTTATGGCAGCGTTGCGGCCTCGGCATCCGTCATCGGCATTTTGTCACCATTGGGATTGAAATCGATCCTGACCGCTATCCTTGGAGCAGGGCCCGCCGCCGGGGCGTTGCTGGCGCTCGATCTCCTGCAGCGGCCATTCGTGCTGATCGTTTCCGCCCTGCAGGCGATCCAGTATCCCGATGTCGTTTCGACCTATGATCGCGAAGGAGCAACGCCGATCTTCAGGAGGCAGCTTGGAGAGTATTATTCGCTGCTGACGGGTCTTACGTTGATGACGGCTGCCGGCATTTTTGCCCTGCTGCAACCTGTTGGACAATTCGTTATTACCGCCGGCCTGCGCGATGGATTTCTTGCGGCAGCGCCTTTCGTCATCGGTCTTGCGGCATGTCGGGCGCTGACGTTCAACATGCTGCCGACGCCGGCGCATCTGCAACATCGGTTGCTGGCTATCTTCATGCTCGCCGTTGTGGATTGCGCGTTGTTGAATGCCGGCGTATTGGCTGGGGGGTATCTGGGCTCTTACAACGATGCCGCCCTTATGGCCGGGGGCATGATCGGCACCTTGTGCGCGCTGGCGATCGGCGTGAAGGTCATGATGTCCCTTGCCTTCGATTTCGTCTGGCCGCCCGTCGTCTTTTCCGCCATTGGTCTCGTCGTACCCGTGCTGGCGACGGCAGGTTTCGGCTATTCGCTCTGGATATCGGTATTGGTTGGAGTTGTCGGTGGCGCGCTCTTCTGCCTGCTCGGCCTCTACAGCTACTTCATCACCATGTTCCGGCCACAAGCCCGGTCCTGAAGTCTCTTAGAGATTCTTGAGAATGGAGAGCACGCGGTCGGCGCTGTCGTCCCAGGAGAAGCGGGCGACGTTTTCATGGCCACGCCGGCGCAGATCCTGGCGCAAGGCCTCGTCCGTCGCAATCCGCCGCATTGCGGAAACGAGTTCATCCTGCCGGAGTGGATCGAAGTAGAGCGCGGCATCGCCTGATGCTTCGCGCACGGCGGGAATATCGGCCGCGAGTACCGGGCAGCCCTGTGTCATCGCTTCCAGCGGCGGAATGCCGAAACCCTCGTAGAGGCTGGGGAAGATGAATGCGGTGGCATGACGCTCCAGAGCGACGATTTCAGCATCGCTGAGCCGGCCCGGGAAGAGCAGGCTGCCGACGGATTGCTGGTTGTCCGATTTGAAGACGGTCGGCGCGGAGCCGCCGACGACCACGAGCTTCTGATCTTCGGTCTTCAATGTTTCAAAAGCGCGGATGGCGAAGGCAAGATTCTTGTTGGGCTTCATGGTTCCAACAAGCAGGAAGAAGCTTTTCGTCTTCAGGCCAAGCCGCTGCATCACCGTATCGTCCGGTTCGATAGCGGCGAAATGATCGACGGCATTGTAGACGACATCGATACCGGCCGAGGGAACCCGAAAAACGGAGGAGAGCTCCTGCCGCGAGAATTCGGAAACGGTGCCGATCTTGGCGGTGCGCGTCAGCACGGTACCGAGCGCACCGTGCAGCAGCCGGTAGCTGCGCTTGAAGGATTGAGGATGGCGGAAGATTGTCACGTCGTGGATGACGATGGCCTGGCGGCGATGCAGAAGGGGGCCGCTGCCGCCGAAGCCGATCAGGCAGCTGCCTCGCGCGCGGGAAAGCAATGATGTCTGTTCCCATAGATGACCGGGCGCGGAACCGAAACTATCGATTTCTATTGCCGAGAGCCTGATATCGATGGCCGTATTTCGCGGCACGGCCAGACGCCAGCGCGCGCCTTCCAGCGAAGCGGGCAGAGCGCCTGCGGAGATCTTTCGGTCGAGTGCCAGCGTCAGCTCGCGCGCGAAGCGCTGCACGCCGGACAAGGGCTGACCGAGGAAGCGCCCATTGATGACAATAGATTGCACGCGAGAAACCCGATATTTCATTGATCGGGAACAGCTTGCATCATTTTGTTTAGAGAAGGTTTAGCTGGGCCTGCGCGATTTTACGCAAGAGCATCCTTGCTGCCGATCACCGTAACGCCACGGGCTCGCATGTCGTCGATCGCTGCCTTGACGCCGGCAGGGTCGATGCCGCGGCTCGCATCCTCGATAAAACGCACGCTGGCACCAGGCAGCATTTCGACTGCATCAATGGCGGAGAATTTTACGCAGTAGTCGGTCGCCAGTCCGCAAAGATCGAGCTCGGTGACATCCTTACTGCGCAGATAGGCGGCAAGGCCGGTGAGGGCTGCCTGGTCGTTGTCGCGGAAGGCGGAATAGCTATCGACCGCGGGGTTCTGACCTTTTTGCTGAACGAAATCGACGGCGCCGACATGGAGGTCTCGATGAAACTCGGCATCTTCGCTGTTCTGGACGCAATGGTCGGGCCACATCATCTGCGGCTTGCCCGAGAGCATGCCGATTTCAAAGGGTTTCTTGCCGGGATGGGAGGAGGCGAAGCTGCCGTGACCCGGCGGATGCCAGTCTTGTGATGCGACGATCAGGTCGTACTTGCCGCTGTCGATAAGTTTGTTGGCAATGGGCACCACCTGATCCCCATTCGGCACCGGGAGATTGCCGCCTGGGCAGAAGCCGTTCTGGATATCGATGAGCAGCAGCGCTTTCATGAGGCCTGTCCTTCCGGTTTGTTGCAACGCACGATGCCAAGCGGCGCGCTTCGGATCAAGCCCTTTGCGCCCCGCCGAAAGGCCGGCGAGGCGCGATACCTTTGTCAGCCTTAAGCAGGCTTGTGGCCCTTGAGGCCGTAGAAGGCAATGTAGACATAGCAGATGATCGGCATCAGGAAGGCGAGGTGGATGCCGATCGTATCGGCAAGGCCGCCCTGGATAACAGGCAGGATCGCGCCGCCAACAATGGCAAGGCACAGAATGCCCGAGCCCTGGCTCGTATATTTGCCGAGACCATGCAGCGCCAGGCTGAAGATCGTCGGGAACATGATCGAGTTGAACAGGCCGATTGCCAGCACGGACCACATGGCGACGTGGCCTGTTGTCAGCACGGTGATCACGAGCAGGATGATGACCGCACCAGCATTGAAGGCGAGCGCCTTGCCGTCATCGATATGGCGCATGATCAGCGAGCCGACGAAGCGGCCGATCATTGCGCCGCCCCAGAAATAGGAGACATAATGCGCGGCATCGGCCTCGGAGAGACGGGCGATATCCGGCTGGCTCAGGAAATTGACGAGGAAGCTGCCAACGCTGACTTCGGCGCCGACATAAAGGAAGATGCCGACAGCACCGAGCACCAGATGGCGATACTGCCAGGCAGACCCGCCGCCGCGCATGGGTTCGATGGTTTCCGCGTCTTCGACTTCGGGAAGCTTGAGAGCCGCGAAGACGGCAGCGAGCACCAGGAAGGCTGCCGCAAGAAGCAGATAAGGGAACTTCACCGCGCCGGCCTCCGCCATCCGCATGGCATCGATTTGTTCGGGGGTAGCGTTGGCGGCGGCAACGGTCGCGGCGGATAGGATCAGCATCGCGCCGAAATACGGCGCAATCGTCGTGCCGAGCGAGTTGAAGGCCTGCGTCAGGTTCAGGCGGCTCGCGGCGGTATCCGGTGGTCCTAATACGGTGACATAGGGGTTGGCGGCGACCTGCAGGATCGTGATGCCGGTGGCGAGCACGAAAAGAGCGCCCAGGAAGAGGGCGTAGACGCGGTAGCTGGCGGCCGGGATGAACAGCGCGCAGCCGACGGCTGCGATCGCAAGGCCGACGACGATGCCCCATTTGTAGGTGATGCGCTTCACGAGCGCGCCAGCCGGCAGCGATACGATGAAATATGCGCCGAAAAAGCAGAGCTGGATGAGCATCGCTTGAGTGTAATTGAGCTGAAAGACGCTCTTCAGGTGCGGCACCAGAATGTCGTTCAGGCAGGTGATGAAGCCCCACATGAAAAAGAGTGAGGTGAGTGCGATGAGCGCGAATTGGTAATTGCCCTGGCCTTGATGTGCGGATGCACGGACGCTGGTGGGCGCAGAGCTTGTTGCTGAGCCAGCCACTTTTTTATCCTCGGTTCTTGTTGTTGCCAGACTTCGAGATTCGAGCCGGGAACGGACCGAGATACGAGCTGGCAGCGGCTTGCCGAGGTGTCACTGGAGACGCGAAACCCCGAAGCCACCAGACCGATATAATCGATTAGACCCATATTGGTAGCGTGCTAGCGATGCGGATTTTGCAATGCAGCAATGCGGGAACCCGC
>JBCNPI010000216.1:0-10556 GCA_039593415.1 Rhizobium sp.
CGGCCCGTCGCGTACATATCATTCAGGGCGAGTACAAGGTCGTCAACGATCCCGAAGTGGTGCTGACGACCATCCTAGGCTCCTGCGTGGCGGCCTGCCTGCGCGATCCGATCGCCGGCGTCGGCGGCATGAACCATTTCCTCCTTCCGGGGATGGCGAATTCGCCGATGAGCGGCAGCGATGCGACGCGTTACGGCGTGCACCTGATGGAGCTTCTGATCAACGGCCTTTTGAAGAAGGGGGCGAGACGCGACCGGCTGGAGGCGAAAGTCTTCGGCGGCGCCAAGACGATCGCGACCTTCTCCAATGTCGGCGAGCAGAATGCGGTTTTCGCCATGCAGTTTCTGAAAGACGAAGGCATACCGGTCGTCGGCTCCAGCACCGGTGGCGAGCATGGGCGCAAGATCGAATATTGGCCGATCTCCGGACGAGCCAGGCAATACCCGCTGACCGGTGCGGAGACGCAGAAAACCGTCGCGCTGGAACAGCGTCCGGTCGTGGCTCCAAAGCCGGTCGACAATACGATCGAATTTTTCTGATCAGCGAGGCTACCGCATGACCCCCTTCCAGAGTATCGAGACGACCGCCGCCGCCGAAACGCTTCCGGCCATCCTTCTGCGCATCGTTTCCGAATTGCATGACGTCGCCTATCTGATCGAACGTGTCGAGCCGCAGCTTCTCGATATCAGCGACGCCAACATACTGGCCTCGCCAGAGGCGATGAAGGTCGTCCAGGGCATTGATCTTGCCGTGCAGAAGACGCGCGGCATTGCCGAATTCATCGACACCATAGCCGGCACCATGCCGGAGAGCTGGACGGTGGACTTGGCGACGGCGCTGAGCCTGGTCAAGCTGACGGAGATGCAGAAGGCGCTTGGCGGTGGTCTGCACGCGCATTCACAGCCGATAGCCAAGGCGGCCGGCGACTTCGATTTCTTCTGATCGGTTATCCCGCAATAGATATTGTTTTTCTTATATAAATTTCTCCGCTCCACGCGGCCTTTTCCTCACTTTCTCGGCAGGACGAAACGCTCGCACAAGTTTCGATTTCTATTTTCGCCGCAGGGTACAAAGCCATCAGGTCTTTGACGAATCGTGCGAGAACAGAATGAATCTGTTAAATCAATTAGTTCCCTTGTTTCGGAACATTCAGAATCTCGGGAGAACGCGGCTGCTGATCCTCGGTGGCGTCGGCGCAGTCTCCATGCTGCTGATCCTTTTTGCAGCTCTCTACGTCAATAAGCCCGCACAGGAGACTCTTTATGTCGGCCTGGATGCGACCGATCTCAACCAGATCAGCATTGCGCTCGCAGAAGCAAAGATCAATTTCCAGGTCGGCACGGACGGTGCGAGCCTGACGGTTCCGGCGGGAATGACCGGCAAGGCTCGCGCGCTTCTTGCCGAGCGCGGTCTGCCCACCAGCGGCAAAGCCGGTTATGAACTCTTCGATAATGTCGGTTCGCTCGGTTTGACCTCATTCATGCAGGAAGTCACCCGCGTCCGTGCTCTCGAAGGCGAAATCAGCCGCACCATCACCTCGATCGCCGGCATCAGTGCCGCCCGCGTCCACATCGTCATGCAGGATGTCGGCAATTTCCGGAAGGCGGATCAGAAGCCGACGGCATCGGTCATGATCCGCGCGAGTGCGGAGGCTGCCCGCAAATCGGCTCCCGCCATTCGCCATCTCGTCGCCTCTGCCGTTCCCGGCCTGGAGGTCGATGACGTTACGATCCTCGATTCGACCGGCCAGCTGCTCGCATCGGGCGAGGATCCCAGCAATGGTGCGCTCAGCCGCAATCTCGGCATCGTGCAGAATGTCCAGAGCGAAGTCGAATCCAATATCGACAAGGCTCTTGCGCCCTTCCTTGGCATGGATAATTTCCGCTCCAGCGTCACCGCGCAGCTCAATACCGACAGTCAGCAGGTGCAGGAAACCACCTTCGATCCGGATTCCAAGGTGGAGCGTTCCGTCCGCACCGTGAAGGAAGCGCAGAAGTCGCAGCAGAGCCAGCCCGACAGCGCCGCAACCGTGCAGCAGAATATTCCGCAGGCGGCGCCGCAGTCCGGCGGCAACACGCCGACGTCGAACGATCAGTCCGACAAGCGCGAGGAACAGACCAACTACGAAATCAACAGCAAGACGACGGCCACGACGCGCAACAGCTACAAGATCGAAAAGCTGTCCGTCGCTGTCGTGGTCAACAAGGGACGCATCGCACAGATGGTCGGCCAGGGCGCCGACCAGGCAAAGATCGACGCCTATATCGCCGAGATGCAGAAGATCGTCGCGACGGCCGCGGGCGTCGATCCGGCCCGTGGAGACGTTGTCACGGTCAATGCGATGGACTTCCTCGACAATCAGCTGCTTGAGGATACGTCTTCCAGCTTCAGCATCACGGATATGTTGAGCCGCAACATGGCCGGAATCATCAACTCGCTGGCCTTCGTCGCCGTCGCGTTCCTGATCGTCTGGATGGGCTTCCGTCCGCTGATCCGCTCGCTCGGAGGCTCGGCAGGCGGCACGGAGCTTCCGGAAGCGGCCGGGCTGGAATTGCCGGACTTTGCGCCTGCCGCGGGTGGTCCCGGCGCGGCACTGATGGACGGTTTCGGCTCGGACTTCGGCTTCGACAGCACCGACGATCTGCTGACGGCGGACGACGACGGCGGCACCTTCAACCGCCGGGTCAAAGAGGGGCCGGAGCGTCGCCTGTCTCGCATGGTGGAAATCAGCGAAGAACGCGCTGCAAAGATCCTCAGAAAATGGGCCGTCGACAAAGCGGCCTGACGAGAGGACCGGGAGGCTTCCCGGTCCTTTTGCATTGCAGGATGTCAACATCGCGATCCCGGCCGAAATCCCGATGCCGACTGTGATCAATTGGCCGCTGCTAAGTAAATTGACGTGTTCGTAAGATGGAATTTCCAGGGATATCCGGTTGCTGGGCTGGAAGAATCGACTTACAAATACTGTGCCTATTCAGTAATAGCCGTTTATTCGGAATGAATTGGCACGCTTCACAGGCCTGCAGAGTTGCAGGCGGCGGGCGTGGATAATGGTTCGTAGATCGTGCTTGCAGCGTATGGGGCAGCACGATTGCCGAGGTGGAATTCAGAGATGGGTACGCTCATCAACCCGATCCGCCGGGATGTGTTTGTGTCGCGGTAAAGGATTCGGCTCCGATGCCTCAAGGGAATTCCTGTCGGTTCCTGAGGTGATGTGCCGGTTTCCGACGGAACAATGCTCTCGTTGACGGCCGATCGTCCAACAGCGGCAGGAAATGCAAGTATGGACATGCAGATATCGCAGGTGAGCAAGGGCGACCGGGACGCGCGAGCAATCGCTCCCGCCGGGGCGATGTCGCGCGAACAGCTCATTCTGCAGCTGAACGCCATTTCAGACTCCACCTATTTGCAAGAAGGCCTGCACGCGCTGGCGGCCTATGTGAGCGCGTCCCATTATCTTCTCATGCGCTGCGATTTCGTTCAGGAAAGCGGCCTAGACTTCGTAATCGCCTCCGATTGGCCCTTTGATCTCGTCAGGCGTCTGGCGCCGGAGTTGACCGGCAGCTATGGCCGCATCGGCGAGCTGGAAAAGTGCCTGTCCCTGTTCCAGCCGAGCATGGCTTTGCTGCCAGACGATGTCGTATTGCCCGATGGCGTGGGCCGGCAATATCACGCATTGACCTTCAATGTCGGGCGTTCACGCTTCTCCTTGCTGCTTCTGGCGCGTGAAGGGTCTGTGCTCCCGCCCGAGCGTATGCGCGACGTTGGCCTGCTGGCAGGCTATCTCGCCAGTTCGACGCGCTGTTCCGAAGGCAAGCTGGAGCGTGATTTCGACCTGACGGAGCGCGAACTGGAATGTCTGTTCTGGATCGCCGAGGGCAAGACGAGCGACGAGATCGCCATGATTCTCGGGATCTCGCGCAATACCATCAACAACTACATCACCAGCGTTATGCGCAAAACCGCCACCAAGACCCGCTCGGAGGCAATCGCCTTCGCTGTGCGGAACAATCTCGTTTAAGGCCAACGGATGCGCTATCAGCCAGACAGGACGACGGATATGCCTGCCGAATCCAGGCTTACCCGGTCGGGGCGAATTTCCGGCCGCTCCGATCTCTTTCCGAAGCTGGTGTCGATGCAGAAGCTGATCGATGCGCAGCATTTTGCGGTCTATCGCCTTCACGGCTCCGGCCTGCCGCATAAGCAGCGTCTGGTGTGCGAGCTGGATAATTGGGGTTCTGCCAATTCCGTCGTTGGCAAATCCTTCGTCGAAGCCTATGGCGAAGCGCTGATCGAGCACATCGACAAATCGCTGCTTCCGCTCATGTGGAACGGGCGCGACAGCGACAGCACGGCCGAGACGCCGGATTTCGCAGCCTTCACCCAGCGGCTGAAGCCGCATCTACTGCCCTTTGCGGGCGTTGCCTTTCCGGTGCGGCTCGGAGCAGTCGGCAACGGCTATGTCGTCTTTACTGCAAAGTTCATGGATCTGCCGAGCGACATGATCGTCGAGCTGCACGGGCGTTGCTGCCGTATGATGATGGAACTGCTTTCGCTCGACGAACGTCGCTCGCAGGCAGCCGAAGCGCTGAGTGAGCGCGAGATCGTCTGCCTGCAGCTTGCCGGCGACGGGCGGATCAGCGAAGAGATTGCCGAGAAGCTGGGATTGTCGGTCCATACCGTCAACGCCTATCTCGGATCGGCGACGATCAAGCTCGACAGCGTCAACCGCATCCAGGCAATCGCGAAGGCGATCCGCTTCGGCTACATAAGCTGACGCTGCCGGACCTAAAGCAACTCTTGCGGAATGTGCGACGATTTTGCATCCGGGATTGCGTGAAAGCAAAGAGAGGTAGCGGTTCGAAGACTCCGTGAGGAGCTGAACCGCTACGGCGAATCACCTGAATGGTTCTTGAAGCATTTCCAGGGGGAGCGTTAAGCGGTTTTCCGTCCGGAATGCGTAAAGAAATGGGAAGACGAAGCGTTTTCGCGATTCGAAGAAAAGCGGAAGCTCCAGAACTGGGATTCTCTCAGATCACGCTTTCCGCTTCGCCGAGGATGACGTAACGCGCGTCTTTCAAGCCGCGTGCAAGCAGGGCGGTATTTTCGTCCGGATCGGCCGATGCCTTGTCGAAGGCGATGTGATTGATCTCGATGCCGGCATGATGTTCAGCCAGGGTGAGCTTGGCATAGATGGTAACGCCGCGCGGCTTGATTTCCAGGTCGATCGTAACTTCGGCAGGACCGCCCCAATCGAGCTTGTAGTCGCCGCCAAGCCCGAAATTGACCACACCGGGAAGAAAATAGAGCTCGGCTGCCGAGGCGACGAGGTCAGCGAGGTTGCCATAGCGTTCGAAGCGCAAGAGCGAGATCAGGTCGGCAGCATCGAGGAGGCGCAGCTCACTCGCAACCGGGCTGATCGCTTCGGCAAGTATTTGTTCGCGTTGGGCAGAGTAGGGGCATTTTTTCATATCGTTTATCGTACCCGTTTTCTATTCGGCTGCGCGGCATAGATCCGATGGATGAGCTCGGCGACAGCCTTGTAAAATACTGACGGTATGACGCTATCAACCGAGACTTGCGCAAACATGGAGCGCGCGAGAGGCGGATCCTCGAAAACGGGAATATTGTTGGCCTCGGCTATCTCTCTGATCTTCAACGCGATCAGATCCTGGCCCTTGGCGACGACGACGGGCGCGTCGTTTTCCTCGCGCACATAACGAAGCGCCACGGCAAAGTGAGTCGGGTTGGCGATGACGAGGGTCGCGCGCGGCACCTGCTTCATCATGCGGCGGCGGGCACGGTCGCGCGCGATCGAGCGCTGGCGGGATTTGACGACCGGATCGCCCTGGGACTGCTTGTGCTCGTCCTTGACCTCCTGTTTCGTCATCTTCAGCTGATCGAACCAGTGATGGCGGCTCCACAGAAGGTCGCCGACACCGACGACGACAGTTGCCATCAGCACGATGATCAGAATCTGTTGCACGATCGTCGACAGGCGCACGAAAATCGTCTGCGGATCGGAAACCATGGAATCGATCGCGCTGAAGAACTGGCCGCGCAGCACGAAAAACATGACAATGCCGACGAGCACGATCTTTGTAAGCGATTTGCCGAATTCCACCAGGCCGGTCACGCTGAAGATGCGCTTGAAGCCTGCCATCGGCGATATGCGCGAAAACTGCGGCTGGATTCGGTCCAGAACCGGCGTGGGCAGGTTCTGGAATATCGAAGCGCCGATGCCGAAGACGAAGAAGAGCACGACGGCCGGCAGCACCACATTGCCGATTTCCCAGCCTAGGCGCGTATATAGAGACATGGCGTCGGGGCCGGTCTCAAGCTGCCATTGATCCGGCTTTTCGAACAGATCGCGCAGAACTTCGCCCATGCGGCCGATTCGCGTCGGTAGGAAGAAGGTGACATAGATGACGGTCGCCAGCATGGAAGCAAAGAGGGTCGCCTCCCTGGAGTGAGGGACATTGCCCTTCTCCATCGTATCGCGGAGTTTTTTCTCCGTCGGTTTTTCTGTTTTACTGTCCTTGTCTTCGTCAGCCAAAGCAGCCGCCCTTTGCGAAACGGAAAGAGGCCGCGCATGACGCGCGGCCCATAGATCGTCAGTCTACGCTGCTTTGGGTGAGTCGCGCCGCGCCTATGCTGCTTCTTCCACAGGCGTATTTTCTTTGGCCTTGAGCTCGATCTGACCGGAGTTGGCCAGACGGATAGCTTCCTGGGCGATGGCGCGCCGGGCAATGGCGATTTCGCGCGGGTTGATGCCGACATTGGTCATCTGCAGATCGGATTCGATCATGCGGCGCTGACGCGGGCTGATCGAAGACAGCACGATTTCGCGAATCTCGTTGCCGGACCCCCGCAGTGCCATCGTCAGGATGTCGGCGGCGATATCGTTGAGCAGCAGCACGCGGCTTGGCTGCGGCATGCGCGTGAGGTCGTCGAACAGGAAGATCTTCGGACGAACCTTCTCTACCGATTCCTTGTTGATCGTCTCGAGCGAACTCAGCAGGGTATCGACCTGCGGCTTGTCCAGTTCGTTCATCAGATCGGCGACCTTCGTGGAGCCGGAAGCGTTGCGTTCGGTATCGATCTCCGCCATCAGTCCCAGCACGCGGTTCTCGATGATCTGGGCCGCCTTGGAGCTGACGTCCTTGATATTGACCGTGCGGTTCATGATGTCGGCGCGCTGGGCTTCCGGGAGCTGCAGCAGGATCTTCGCGCCAAAAGCCGAAGGCATCATCGACAGGACGTAGGCAATGGTCTGCGGATGTTCGCGCTGGAAGAACTTGGCGACGAAGACCGGGTCTGCTTCGCCCAGACGATCCCAGATGGACGTCTCATAAGCCTGGAATGCGGTGCGGCGGCCAAGCAGGCTGTCGACCTCGTCGGGCGTCAGGCCCTCCTCGAGAATACCCTCGATCGCCTTGGCGTTGTCCATGAGACCGGCGCCTTCGGTAAAGAGATCCTCGAATTCCGCCACAAGCTGTGCCAGTTCGTCCGGTGGGATGAGCCTCAGCGATTGCGCCGAGGCAATGATCAGCTGCAACTCGTTCTGCGTGAAATATTTGAGCAGCCGCCCCGCCACCTGTTTTCCCATGGCGAGAAGGACGGCCGCTGCTTTTTCAGTCTGAGTCAACGGTTTCTCGGCAAGAGCGCCGCTGAAATCGTCAAAGTCCATCATGGTCTTCGTCTCCATCCCGCAGAGGGAGTGGGCTCATCCTGAGCCGGGTTCAGCTTTTCTTCGTGTTGTAAATTTCAGTGAGCTTGATGCCGAATCTGGTGTCATCATGTTCCAGAACGGTAATCTCGCCCCGGCCGATTCTGCGGCCGTTCACGGTGATCTCGACGGGTTCGCCGATTTTCTTGTCGAGCGCGATGATCGCGCCTTCGGTCAGGTTCATCAGGCCGGACACCTGCATGCGGCTACTGCCGAGCACGATCTGGACGTCGATCGGGATGTCCATGATCAGGTCGAGATTGGAGGTCAGTGCGCTGCCGGGAGCCGCAGGCGCTGAGGAAGAACCGCCGAAATCGCCCTCGTCTACGACAGGACCCGAATTATCGTCGCCGAAATCGCCGAAGGTGGAAAGATCCGTGCCTGTTTCCGCGCCGAACGGATCGGCTTCGAAATCTGGCAGACCGCCTTCGTCGTCCTTTTTCAGGACGCCGCGCAGACCGTCGATGGCGTCGTCCAATGCGGCGTCGCTGCTTGAAACTTCCAGCGATTCCTCGCTGCTTTGCTGTGTCGTCTTCGTAGCCATGAAATCACTATTCCAGTTGAAACTTGCCTCAAGCTGCCGTGGATGGGCTCACCCACCGGCCGTTCAATTCATCAAGTGTCGAAGAAGCTCGTCGTCGGAATTGACGTTGTCTTTGACGCGCACCGTATAATTTTCGCCGGAACGGCCGAATTCGCAGATGTAAAGGTCCTTGCTGTTGGCGCTGACCTCGACCCGGACATCGCCGGTATCCATGAAGGGAATGACATCGCCGACCGCGAGCTTGGAAATGGTATCGAGCGTCAGCGATTCGAGCCGGATTCGCGCCTCGAGCGTCACCTGCGAGCGGCGCACCTGCTCGCTGAGCTGGTCCGACCATGCCTGGGAGGCAGCCGTCGGGTTCTTTGCGCGGGGAGCGCTGACGACGGTGCGTAGCAGATCGCGCTGGGGGACGATGATGACGATCTGGGAAAGCGACTTGCCGAGCGAGATCGTCATCGCGATTGCGGCGGCGAAATCATTGCCGTCGTCGCCGGCGGCGGGGCGGTTCTCGACGTTGTAGGGCGGGTCGAGATAGGGCTCGAAGCCGCCGGACGCATTGACCGCCGAGCGCAGCACGTTGGCGATCTTCTCGAACACCATGACCGAAAGGTCGAGCTCGATAATGGAAAGCGGCCGGGCAACGGCGGCTTCCATGTCTTCCGGACGGGCGCCGAGCATGTGTTCCATCAAGGTCATGATGAAGCCTGAACCGCAGCCGAGGATGAATTTCGGCGCCCAGTTGCGCAGCGAGCCGTTAACCAGGGCGTGATTGCCCCCGAGTCCGGCAATCAGGTCGTTCATCAGGCCGGACTGGCAGCCGGCATAGGCGATAGTGATATCCAGACCCGTCTCGCTCTTGATGATGTCGGGCAGGAATTCCGCATAGACCTGGGCAAAGGCGGCGCCGAACCTGGCAAGCGCCGCCTGATCCCCGAGATTGCCGGTAAGCTTGGCAAAGAGAGTACGGTCCATCGTCTGTACATTATGCGCTGATTGCTGGCTCATGATCGTCAGGCTGCCTTGCTTTCACCGCCGGGGTTCATCATCTCCTGTTCGACGGCGTCGATCGAGGGACGCTCGTAGGAGGAAATGGTCTTGCGGCCATATTCGAGCGCGACCTGCGGCACCGATCCGTTCATGTAGGCAAGCAGCGTCTGCTTCACGATCACATAGAGGCGGTGCTGCTTGTTGCGCACGACCTTGATCTGGGAAACCAGCGGCGCGCAGACGGAATAGGACAGGATGATGCCGAGGAAGGTGCCGACCAGGGCCGAACCGATGAGATGGCCGAGTACCTCCGGCGATTCGTTGATATGGCTCATGGCTTTGATGACGCCGAGAACGGCTGCGACGATACCGATTGCGGGGAAGGAATCGCCCATGATCGTGATCGAATGATAGGGCTTCATCTTGTCGTGCATCATGGTGTCGAGTTCTTCATCCATCAACGCCTCGATCTCGTGCGAGCGGGCGTTGCCGATGATGATGAGGCGGACGTAATCGCAGATGAAGGCCGTAAGATCCTTGTTCTTCAGAACCGTCGGCGCTGCCTTGAAGATCGTTGATTCGTCGGGATTGTCGATATGGGCTTCGATCTCGTTGCGCGACTTGGTGCGCAGGTCGCGCATCAGGGCATAAAGTACACCGAGCGTATCGAGATAATCGCGCTCCTTCGGGACCGCATGGCGGAAAGCTTCTCCGAGCGCCTTGCCCGAATCCTTCACGACCTTCATCGGATTGGCCATGATGAAGCCGCCGAGACCGGCGCCCGCGATAATGACAAATTCGAAGGGCTGGAACAGCGCGCCCACGTCTCCGCCCATAGCCATGAAGCTGCCTATGATGCAGCCGCAGGTCACTACAAATCCGATAATAATATTCATCGTCGGTCCACACCTGAACGTTGCTTCATACGATGAACTAGGGGACCTGCCTTGCGTGAGGCTGTTCGATCCGGCCTGAACGCGTCCTTTTTGCGTTGTCAGCTTCGCACAAGCCAAGCCCTGCAGGATAGCGGGTAAGGGCATCCATGCCCGCTAACGAAATGTAGGAGCGTCGCGGCGTTTCCTTTCCCGTTATTCTCCAATGTCCGGAGGGCCTGGAAAATGCAGTCTGGAATTTATGTGGCGCTGTCGTCCCAGATGGCGCTTGAGCGGCGCCTGACAACGATCGCCGACAACTTGGCCAACGTGAACACGACGGGTTTCCGGGGTACGGAAGTCAAGTTCGATCAGGTTCTGAGCAACACCCAAAACAAGCTCAATGCCAAGGTCGCCTTCGTTT
>JBCNPI010000217.1:0-10492 GCA_039593415.1 Rhizobium sp.
AGCCCGAAGCTGATGCCGCTGCCGGATGCGCCGCAGGATGTCGAAGATCTGATTTTCACGCCGGACCCGGAAGAGTTCACTCGTCCTGTTGTTCGGCGCACCACGCCGGCGCCGCGGCCGACGACCGATATTCTGGCAGAACTTTCCCGTTCCGTACCGGCGGCAAGCCCTGCGCCTTCCGAGCCGAAGGTCAATCAGCCGGAACTATCGAGCGAGGATCGCGAGGCGAGAGTGAGCGCCGTGCTCTCCGAAATCCTCGATGATCCGGCCTCAGGATTCCGTACGGATTCGGTGCTCTATCAGGAATTTCTCGTACGGCTGCGCATGCGCCGCGTTCCCGGCGCCCCGATGAGCCTCTCGGAATTCCGCCGTCGAGTGGCGATCGTGCGCTCCGGGGCTGACGAAGAGGTCATGGCGACCGACCAGTGGGCAACGGCGCTTTCGCTGTCTATCAGCGTCACCGATGATCTACAGGGCGTCTTCCTGATGCTGGCCAAGGCCGCGATCAGCGGCGAGCCGTGCCCGTCCGATGCACGCATTGCCCGTGCTTATGGCACGCATTCGGCACGGCGCGCCCGGCGCCTCCTCAGCTATTTCGAGGAGCAAGGCAGCGTCGTCGTTCACACGGATTTCTCCGGCAAGCGCATCGTCGCCTTCCCGGATATGGGCTCGCAGACTGCGCCCGGCGATGCCAATGCGCCCCATCTGGAAGGTGGCGAGCAGGCTGCGGCGGAATAGCTGTCGGTTACGCGTTGCTGCCGATGATGTGGAGGGCGGCTTTGCCGTCCTTGACGGCCGAAGTCGATAGGCGTCGGTCGAGCGTTGCTAGTTGGCCCCCATGGAATTTCGCCAATGCCAACAGGTAGGTGTCGGTGATTTGTCCAGGAGTCAGAATGCGTGTCGAATCTACCAACGTATCGTCCAGCAGACTGATATCGTCGGCCCAGAATTGGTGACCCGGCAAGCCCCGAAGTTGGACAACAAGAAGCGCGGTCGTCGAGGGTGGACCGGGAGAGTTGGGATAGCTCGGCTGACTAAGAATTCGGACAACGCCATTTTCCGTTAACGGGCACGTTGCCCAACTGTCGCCGGCCAGGGAATGAAACCACTCATGGGCGATATCATGCGATACATGGCTCGGATCGAATAAAGCGATCAGAACATTGACGTCCAACAGAAATGTCACGGAAGCTCGTCACGAAGTTTGTTGACAAGATCAAGCGTAACAGGGGGATTGCCTGTCTTGGGCGTCAGCAACGGAACACCATTCCGCTCCTTTGCCGGCTGTGCACGGTTGAGCGATCGGCGAGCAAGGTCGGAAATGACATCGCCGATGCTGCGGCGCTGTTGTTCTGCCATCGCCTTTGCTGCGGCGAGTACGTCGTCGTCAATTGCCAGGGTTGTTCGCATCGTCGCACCTTGATCGAGCATCAGTCATCACGCATCAAATATAGCATTTGCTGCTTCATTCTCAACTGCCGCCACCCGAGGCTGTTGACATTTTCATGACGACGCCTTATAGACCGCGCCAACGCCGGGCAGAAATGTCCGGTGTTTCATTTGACATGTCCCGTGGCTTCGTCCGTTCGCTAACGTGAGAAGCCTGTCAGAGCTCGAAAACGGAGTTCAGAGGAGGGCGTGTTTCCTTCGCGGTTCGGTAACGGGCTGCCATAACACTTGAAAGGAAATGCGATGAGCAAGCGCGAATCGTCCAAGTACAAAATTGACCGCCGTATGGGCGAGAACATCTGGGGCCGTCCGAAGTCCCCGGTAAACCGTCGCGAATACGGCCCGGGCCAGCACGGCCAGCGCCGCAAGGGCAAGCTTTCCGACTTCGGCGTGCAGCTGCGCGCCAAGCAGAAGCTGAAGGGCTACTACGGCGACCTGCGTGAAAAGCAGTTCCGCGCCACCTTCGACGAAGCCAACCGCCGCAAGGGCGACACCTCGGAAAATCTGATCGGCCTGCTCGAATCGCGCCTCGACGCGATCGTCTACCGCGCCAAGTTCGTTCCGACCGTCTTCGCTGCCCGTCAGTTCGTCAACCATGGCCACGTCACTGTGAACGGCGTTCGCGTCAACATCGGTTCCTACCGCTGCAAGGCCGGCGACGTTATCGAAGTTCGCGAAAAGTCCAAGCAGCTCGTAACCGTTCTGGAATCGGTTGCTCTGGCTGAGCGTGACGTTCCGGAATACATCGAAGTCGACCACAACAAGATGGTTGCGACCTTCGCTCGCGTTCCGGCTCTCGGAGACGTACCGTACGCCGTCGTCATGGAACCGCATCTGGTCGTCGAATTCTATTCGCGTTAATAAGCGGATAACTTTCTTGATGAATGAAAAGCCGCTCGGTTCGAGCGGCTTTTTTGTCTTTGGAGCGTCTTATGACGGATTTGCAGGCCATTCTCGACGGCATTCATGCGGAGCTTTCTCCGCGTATCGGCGAGGGCAAGGTTGCCGATTACATTCCGGAACTGGCAAAAGTCGATCCTAAGCAGTTCGGCATGGCGATCGCAACAGTTAACGGCGATGTCTACAGCGTCGGCGATGCCGGCATTTCCTTCTCCATCCAGAGCATCTCCAAGGTCTTCATGCTGACGCTGGCGCTCGGCAAGGTCGGGGAAAGCCTTTGGAAGCGGGTAGGGCGCGAGCCATCCGGCACGGCGTTCAATTCCATCGTCCAACTCGAGCGGGAAGAGGGTATTCCGCGCAATCCCTTCGTCAATGCAGGTGCCATCGCCGTCAGCGATGTCGTACTGGCTGGGCACGAGCCGCGCGAGGCGATCGGCGAGCTGCTGCGCTTCGTACGTTATGTGGCCGACGATGAGACGATCAGCATCGATGACAAGGTCGCACGTTCGGAAACGCAGACGGGCTTTCGCAATTTCGCGCTCGCCAATTTCATGCGGGCCTATGGCAATATCCATCACCCGGTAGAGCATGTGCTCGGCGTCTATTTCCATCAATGTGCGCTGTCGATGAGCTGTCAGCAGCTTGCCAAGGCGGGACTCTATCTCGCCGCGCGCGGCAGCAATCCGATTACCGGACACTCCGTCGTCTCGCCGAAGCGGGCGCGGCGTATCAATGCGCTGATGCTGACCTGCGGCCACTATGACGGCTCGGGGGATTTCGCCTATCACGTCGGTCTGCCGGGTAAGAGCGGCGTCGGCGGCGGCATTCTGGCCGTAGCGCCGGGTATCGGCTCCATTGCCGTCTGGTCGCCGGGATTGAACAAGGTCGGCAATTCGCAGCTCGGTGCCGTGGCTTTGGAAATGCTGGCTGCGCGCACCGGCTGGTCGGTATTCGGCGATTGAAACCCATGTTTTCTGGCGCCGCTTTCTGCTATCAGCGTGGCGAGATGCAAGGAATGACGGAATGAATATCGCGACCACGGTGAAAGACGACATCGATATCGAGGCTGATGATGCCGGTTCTGCCGCACATCCGATGTTTTCCGATGCGCCGCGTTCCGTTTCCTTCAACAAGCTTCGCAAGCGCCTGCTGCGGCAGGTGCGCCAGGCGATGGACGATTTCCAGATGCTGAAGGGTCAGAAGCGCTGGCTGGTCGGCCTGTCCGGCGGCAAGGATTCCTATGGGCTCTTGGCGCTTCTGCTCGATCTCAAATGGCGTGGCCTGCTGCCGGTGGAATTGATCGCCTGCAATCTCGATCAGGGGCAGCCGAATTTTCCTAAGCATATCCTGCCGGACTATCTGACGAAGATCGGCGTTGCGCATCGCATCGAGTACCGCGACACCTATTCGATCGTGAAGGAGAAGGTGCCGGAGGGCGCGACCTATTGCTCGCTCTGTTCGCGCCTGCGCCGCGGCAACCTCTATCGCATTGCCCGCGAGGAAGGCTGTGACGCGCTGGTACTTGGCCATCACCGCGAGGATATTCTCGAAACCTTCTTCATGAACTTCTTCCATGGCGGCCGGCTGGCCTCCATGCCGGCAAAGCTTCTCAATGACGAAGGCGATCTGATGCTGCTGCGTCCGCTGGCCTACGCAGCGGAGGACGATCTCGCCAAATTCGCCGCCGCCATGCAGTTTCCGATCATTCCCTGCGATCTCTGCGGCTCGCAGGACGGATTGCAGCGCAATGCCATGAAGGACATGCTCGCCGATATCGAGCGGCGCATGCCGGGCCGCAAGGATGCGATGCTGCGCGCGCTGGCGCATGTGAACCCATCACATCTGCTCGATCCCAAGCTGTTCGATTTTGCGGGTTTGATGACGCAGGGCTCTTCGAGCGATCCGGCATAAATTCAAGGCTTTTGCCACACCGATGTCATCGAATCGGGCATAAGAGGAAGCCCTTTCAGAACAGAGGCTTCCGATGACTTTTTCCGATGCGGATTTCGACTATGTGATGACGATCGTTGCCGAAGCGGCGTCAAAGGAGATCATGCTGCGCTTCCGCAATCTGGATGCCGGCGACATATCGGAAAAGACCTCGGCTATCGACCTCGTCACCGAGGCCGATCTTCTGGCCGAACGGCACATAACCGCGGCACTTAAGGCACGTTTTCCAAAAGCTGTGATCGTCGGCGAAGAAGCCTATGAGGCCGACAAGTCTGTCGTGCCGGCGCTCGCACATGCGGAGTTGGCCTTCACCATCGACCCGGTGGATGGCACATTCAATTTCGCGGCCGGACTGCCGGTCTTCGGGACGATCGTCGCCGTCATCGCCAATGGCGAGACGATCGCGAGCATCATCCACGATCCCGTGCTGGGCGACACCGTGACTGCCATGAAGGGCGGCGGCACTTTCCTCCGTCGGCAAACCGGACAGGCGAGACGGCTCACCGTTGCCGCACCCGCCCCTTTAAACGCGATGACGGGTGCCATATCCTGGGGTCACATGGATGAGCCAGACCGATCCCGCATCAGCACCAATCTGTCGAAGACCCGCATGGCTTTTTCGCTCAATTGCTCGGCTTATGAATATTGGATGGTGGCTTCAGGCAAATGGCATTTCATCGGCCATTCCAAGCTGATGCCTTGGGATCATCTTGCCGGCGTGCTGGCGCATCAGGAAGCCGGCGGTTATACAGCCAAATTCGATGGTACGCCCCACAGGCCCGGCGAAACGACGGGTGGCATTATTTCTGCGCCGGATGAGGAAAGCTGGCGGCTGATCCGCCGCGAAATCATCGGCGCCTGACAGGAAAGGAAAAGCATGACATCGGTCGTTGACGTTACTACGCTTGCTCATGTGCTGCGCCGTGCGGCGCAGACGGAGATACTGCCGCGTTTCCGCAGGCTCGGCAGCGACGATGTCCGCGCCAAGAGCGAGGCGACTGACCTGGTGACGGAAGCCGACGAGCGTGCCGAGCGCATGATCAAGGTCGAGGTTGCCCGGCTCTGGCCGGAAGCGCTGTTCGTCGGCGAGGAATCGGTCGCGGCCGACCCGGATCTGCTGATGAAGCTGCAGGATGCCGATCTCGCCATCATCGTCGATCCCGTCGACGGTACGTTCAATTTTGCCGCCGGTATTCCGGCCTTTGGCGTCATGGCCTCGGTCGTTTCAAAGGGCGAGACCGTCGCCGGCATCATCTTCGATCCGATGGGCGATGATTGGGTGCTGGCGGAGCGCGGCAGCGGCGCGTGGCTGCGGCGGCCGGATGGCGAGACGCTGCGTCTCAACGTTGCTCCATCCGTCCCGCTGGACGAGCTGGTCGGCATGGCGGCCACGGGCTTTTTGCCCCAGGGAAAGCGCGCCGAGATCATGGGTAATCTTGCCAAGGTGCGCTATACAACCTGCTATCGCTGTGCGGCGCATGAATACCGCACGCTCGCGAGCGGCTATGTGCATTACCTCATGTACAACAAGCTGATGCCCTGGGATCACCTGGCTGGGGCGCTGATTTCGGAGGAAGCGGGCGCCTACGTGCGTCGTTTTGATGGTTCGCCCTATTTGCCGCATCATCTCGACGGCGGGCTGCTGATCGCGGTGGACAAGGACACATGGGAGCTGCTGCGGCGCGAGGTCTTTACTATTTAAGTTAAGACGCGTGCAGGGAGAGCCGGTAAGGCCCCTTGGAAAGTCATGGCAGCGGGGCTATCTTTGCTCCAACAGGCAAGAGGCCTTAGTCGGGGCTTGCCGCGAGGGTGAGGCAGATGTCCGAGACGAGCCGCAAGCTGACCACCATCTTCTGCGCAGATGTGCAGGACTATACGCGCCTCATGGGGAAGGACGAGGAGGGGACGCTTTCAACCCTTCGTCGTTACCGCGACGCGATGAAACGGCTGATCGAAGCGCATGGGGGCCGGGTCATCAATACCTGGGGCGATGGCGTCTTCGCCGAGTTTCCGAGCGTGGTCGAAGCCGTGCGGGCTGCGATCGACACGCAAAACGAGCTTGCCGGCTACAATGCCGTAACAGACCCCGACAAGCAGATGCTCTTTCGCATCGGCCTCAATCTCGGTGATGTGATCGCGGATGGCGATGATCTCTATGGCGACGGCGTCAATATTGCCGCCCGGCTGCAATCGCGCGCTGTCCCGGGCGGTATCGTCATTTCCAACACCGTCTACGATCAGGTCCGTAACAAGGTGGCGGTCGGTTTCGATTTTCTCGGGCAGCTCGAGGTCAAGAATATCGAAGGCGGCGTGCCGAGCTATGCGGTGCGGATCGGGGGCGTGCAGGTTGTCGACACCACATCCGATTATCGATCTGCCCCTGAGCCGGCTCCCGTGCGGGCGCCGGAAGCGGCGATGCAGGAAGCGGTGCCGCAAGACTGGCGGCGGAGCTACGGTGCCGTCCTCATCGCCTGCATCGCTCTTGCCATAATCAACGGGCTGACCTGGCATGGCGAGTTCTGGGCGAAGTGGCCGATACTTGTGATTCTATGGGTTGCGGCTGTCCGCTACGTCCGCAGCAACAGGCAGATTGATATGGCGATCGCGAGTCTTGTCATTACCGGCATCGGCATCGTCGCGATCAATCTTTTTACCTGGCACGGCACGCCCTGGGCGATGTGGCCGCTCTTCGGGCTTGCAATCGCCGCCGCGCTTCGCTGGGTCCGCCGACCGCGCAGCGGCATTTAATGAGGTCACGCCGCTCAGACGTGACCCATGCCGGGTTCCAGCGCCGGCGCATCGCCCGGATGGGTGAAGAGCTTGCCGCGCTCAGCCCACAGCGTCGCCAGGATCGACAGTACACCGAATATGGTAAAGCCGGCGAGCAGTGGCTGCGCCGTGCCATCGAACATTTGACCCACGACGCCGCCGATCAGGACGCCGACCGTGGTGGAGACCGAGCTGGTGATGGCGGCTGCCGTGCCTGCCAGGTGGCCCATCGGTTCGAGGCTGATCGCCATGCAGTTGGTGGTGATGACGGCAAACATCATCAGCATGACCGAGATCAGCACATAAATGAAGGTGAAGCTCGGCTGACCAAACATGCCGACGGCATAACCGACTGCACCGAGGACGGTGAAAACGATCATGGCGGCGTGGGAAATGCGGCGCATGCCGAAGCTGCGGACGAAATAGCCATTGGCAAACTGCGCGACGGCGGTGCCGGCGGCGGTTGCCGCAAAGGCGATCGGAAACATGTCCCCGAGCCCATAGACCTCGCCAAAAACCTGCTGCACGGAGACGATGTAGGCGCAGATGACGCCGGTATAGAGCGTCAGGCCGATCATGTAGCCGCAGGTGATGCGGTTGGTCAGCACGGTCTTGAAGCCGGACAGCACGGAAGCGACCGAGAGCGGCAGGCGCTCTTCGGCGGGTAGCGTTTCCTTCATGCGAAAGAAGGCGACCAGGAAAAGGCCCGCGCTGACGATGCCGAGCAGGATGAAGATCCACTGCCAGTTCGAATAGGCAACGATCATCTGACCAACGAAGGGCGCCACCATCGGCATGATCATGAAGACGATCATGACATAGGACATGACGCGGGCCATTTCTCGGCCGCCGAAGCAATCGCGGACGATAGCTAGCGTGGTGATGCGCACGGCTGCGGCGCCGACACCCTGAGCAAAACGCATGGCCAGCAAGGCAAACAGGCTGCCGCTCCAGGCGGCGGCAAACAGGGTGACCGTATAGAAAGCAAGACCTCCAAGGAGGATGTACCGCCGGCCATAGGTATCCGACAGGCTGCCGAAGAAAAGCTGGCAGATGCCGAAACCGAGGAAATAGACGCCGATGACGAGCTGGGTGTCATTCGGATTGGCGACGTGAAGCGACTGGCCGATATTCGGCAGCGCCGGCAGCATGCTGTCGATGCCCATCGAAATGCTGGCCGTCATCAGGGCGATCGTGAGGATGAATTCCGCAATGCCGAGGCCGATGCGGCCGGAGCCGGACTGCACCGGCGGCTGGGCCGGCGACTGGGATTGAGGCGGGGTTGTCATTCGAATATGCCTGTCAATGTAAAGCGAGAGACTGATCGGCCGGAGGCGGTGCATTGTGCGGGCGGAACAGCTTTCCCTTTTCAGCAATCAGCACGAAGACAACGCCAATGAGGGAAACGGTGAAGTAGCCGATGACCATCGGTGTAGCAGTGCCGTTGTAGAACTGTCCGATGCAGGCGCCGATCGATGCGCCGCCGACTGTGCTCATGAAGCCGAGTACGGAGGATGCCGTGCCGGCGACGTGGCCGAGGGGCTCCATCGCGAGAGAGTTGAAGTTGGAACCGATCCAGCCGAATTGGAACATGGCTAGCGCGAAAAAGACCATGAACAGGGGGAAGGGCATCGGCGCAGGTCCGTAAAGCTGCACCAGCAGCCAACAGAAGGTGATGGCGACAAAGCCGAGCAGGGCCGTGTGTGATAGCCGGCGCATGCCGAACCGACCGACGAACTGGGAGTTGACGAAAGACGACAGGGCCATGAACGCCGCCACGCCGCCGAACGCGAGCGGCGTATAGACGCCAAGACCGTAGATATTGTTGTAGATTT
Source organism: Rhizobium sp. (assembly GCA_039593415.1). Taxonomy (GTDB): domain Bacteria; phylum Pseudomonadota; class Alphaproteobacteria; order Rhizobiales; family Rhizobiaceae; genus Rhizobium. Next base: position 8,904 of record JBCNPI010000217.1, read on the forward strand.
GCTGGGCGGAATTGATGAAGCCGAACAACGCGCCGAATAGGAATGTACTCGCCAAGGTGTAACAGAGCGCCACCCGGTCCGTCAGAACAATCTTGAAGCCGGAAGCAACCGATCTGACGGTGAGGGGACGTACATTTTCAGGCTTCAGCGTCTCCGGAAGCCGGAAATACATCCAGAGGCCGACGAGTGTTGCCATGGCGCCGATGAAGACGAAGATCATGTGCCAAGTGCTGACGAGCATGATGATCTGGCCGCTTCCCGGCGCAATGACCGGAACGATCATGAAGACCATCATGATGAGCGACATCACTTCGGCCATCAGGCGGCCGCCGAAGACGTCGCGGACGATGGACACGGTGATAACGCGGGTCGCCGCCGAGCCCAGGCCCTGTATGAAACGCAGGGTGAGAAGGCCGGTAAAGGACGGAATGAGTGCAATGCCGAATGCCGAAACGACGTAGACGGTGAGGCCGATCAAAAGGGGCATACGGCGGCCGAATCGATCCGACACGGGACCGTAGATGAGCTGCGCCGAACCGAAGCCGATCAGGTAGGCCGTCACTACATACTGCCGATGATTCTCGTTCATCACGCCGAGGCTTGAGCCGATCTGCTGGAGAGCGGGAAGCATGATGTCGATTGCAAGCGAATTGGTCGCCATCAGGAAGGCCGCGAGTGCGATGAACTCGCGCTTGCCCATTGGCAATTGCCCATGGGACATAGCCTGGGATTTAGTCGTCACGGTTTTATTCCCATAAACATATCAAGGCGCCGCCCGGTGGCAGCGCCTTATCGATCGAATTGAACTATGGAAACCGGACGGATCGCCCGGTGCCCGATCAGGCGGCGCCGCGAACGCTGATGCCGTTTTCCTGAAGGTGCTGCTGCAGTTCGCCCGCCTGGAACATTTCGCGCACGATATCGCAGCCGCCGATGAATTCGCCCTTTACGTAAAGCTGCGGTATGGTCGGCCAGTTGGAATAGTCCTTGATTCCCTGACGGATTTCAGCGTCGGCCAGGACATTGATGCCCTTGTAATCGACGCCGATGTAGTCGAGAATCTGGACCACCTGGCCGGAGAAACCACACTGCGGGAACTGGGGCGTGCCTTTCATGAAGAGAACGACGTCGTTGTTCTTAACTTCGTTGGCGATGAATTCCTGAATGCCGCTCATTGTCCAGTTCCTTTTCACATGCGGGGTCAAGATCCGCAGCGTTACATCTGCCCCTTAAATAGCAAGCGTCCAGCACGATTTCCAGCCGCAAAACGCCGGCATCGTTTTTTTCATCGCATGAATGGATTCCTGCATCGGCGGCCGAGTCGACGATGAAATTGGCGAATTGGCTGGCTTTTCTGAACAGTGCGTTTTGAAAATGCCTCTTCAACTCCATGCCTGAACAACACACATAATTTTAAAGCAAGGGACGGTTAATATTAGGCTGCTACCTAATTTACAGGCGGCCGGTATGTTTGTTAGAGTTTGTCGATTGATGCGATTTGGCGCGTATCGGTCCCTTGTGAACATTGCATTCGGATTTTTGAGGGAGCGGACACCATGAGCCACCATCACTATTCAGACGGGCAGGTT
>JBCNPI010000218.1:0-10482 GCA_039593415.1 Rhizobium sp.
CCTCTTCGGTCCGCAAGGGCAACGTTCTCGACGTCGACGGCAAGCTCTACGTCGTTCTCACCGCACAGAACTTTCATCCGGGCAAGGGCACGCCGGTCACCCAGGTCGACATGCGCCGCATCGTCGACGGCGTGAAAGTGTCCGAGCGCTGGCGCACCACCGAGCAGGTCGAGCGCGCCTTCGTCGAAGATGTGAACTTCCAGTACCTTTATGAAGACGGCGAAGGCTTCCACTTCATGAACCCGGCCACTTACGATCAGGTCGTGGTCGACGTCGAAACCATGGGTGACCAGAAGGCCTATCTTCAGGAAGGCATGACCTGCATCCTGTCGATTCATGAAGGCGTTCCGCTGGCAATCGAACTGCCGCGTCACGTCACGCTTGAGATCACGGAGACGGAACCGGTCGTCAAGGGCCAGACGGCTTCGTCCTCTTACAAGCCCGCCATGCTGTCGAACGGCGTGCGTACCATGGTGCCGCCGCACATCAACGCCGGCACCCGCGTCGTCATCGCCACGGAAGACAATTCCTACGTGGAACGCGCCAAGGACTGAGCATTCGGGCTCCGCCCAATGGAAAACGCCTCGTCCCGTGACGGGGCGTTTTGCGTTTCAGGTGACTTGAAACCGCGCCGGTTACGCCAGCGGGCAAGACGCACGAGAGCAATTCCAGGAAAAATGCGGCTTCCGTCCGCAATTGCTCGAAACAACGGGATGGAGCGGCTCAGGGATTCCGGGAAATGCTGAACCACTCTAAAGCCGGATATCGTCCGAAATCCTCCCGACACTTTTCGGTATCACGCCCTATCGCGTGCTGGCCTTCTTCTCGCTCTTCTCTTCCGCTTTGGCGGGTTCGGAAGGTGCATTTATTTCGATGCTGTGCTCGTGCGGTGCCAAAGCCTGCATATGCAGGACACGCGGCGACATCGCCTGCGCATAGGCATCGGAACGGCCGATATAGATCATCGTCACATCCGTAAGCTCCGCCAGCATGGCGCAGGCCTTCGCCTGAACTTCGGCCTCCAGCCCCTCAAAAGCATCGTCGAAGACGATCCATTTCGGCTTCGCCAGCAGCAGATGCGCAAAGCCGACGGCTTTCTGCTCCTCGGTATCCAGCAACCGGTCCCAGCGGGCCTGCGTGTCGAGGCGGCTCTTCAAGCGGCCGAGACCCACCTTATCCATGACGGCTTCGACTGCGGCATCGTCATAGGCATCCCTATCGTCCGGGAAACAGATTGCCTCCCTGAGTGTGCCGCTTGGCACATAGGGCGTGTGCGGCACGAACATCATGTCGTCCATCGGCGGCAGGCTCACCGTTCCGGCGCCGCTGTACCATTGATGCGCCAGCACCTCGAACAGCAGCCTGCGGTTAACGCCGTGATCGCCGTTGATCATGATGTGTTCGCCGGCATTGATCGTCACCGTTCCCTCGGCAATCCGGAAGCCGTTCTCCGTAGCTTCGTCGCTGGTCTTCGTCGAAACCTCCAGGTCGGTCCACACCATCGTACCGGGAGCGGCCTTGTCGAAGACAAGGGTATGCGGCATAGGCATCTTGTCGTCCATCTCCATCAGCGCCTTGCGGAAATCGGTGACACGCATCAGCGTGGCGCGCCATTCCGCGATCGGACCGAAATTGGCGACATACCAGCGCAGCGCCGAATTGACCTGATTGAAGGCGCCAACGGCCACCATGAGCTGCCCGAAAGTCAGGCCGCCCGAGAAATAGGCGGGCGCGGCCACCAGGATCGGGATGATCAGCACCAGCCAGCCATAACCGGCGGAAACCCAGGTCAAATTGGTGTTGGCGACGGCCAGCTGGCGGATGACGGCGAGCACGGCGGAAATATCGAGATTGATCCGCCGGCGCTCGTTCTCCTCGCCGCCGGCAATCGTGATCGCCGGCATATGCTCGTTGGCATGCATAAGCGCGAAGCGAAGCTCAGCCTCTTTGGAATAGCGGTCGGCATTCAGCCGTACCAGACGCCGGCCCACGAACTGGCTGAGAAACGAGGCCGACCCGGCATAGAGGATCGCCGCCCAGACCATGTAGCCCGGAATGGAGAAGCTCATACCGTTGACTTTGAACACCATGCCGCTGGAAAGTTCCCAGAGCACGCCGATGAAGCTGAGCAGCAGGATCGTCGCCTGCACCAGACCGATGGCAAGCCCCGTCGAGCTTTCGGCAAGGTTACGGGCATCTTCATGCAAGCGCTGATCCGGATTGACGCCGATGAGACCGGAGGATGCCAGGCGAAGCGCACGCTTGGCCTGCAGCCATTGATCGACCAGATCGCGCGCCAGCCCCTCGCGCATATAGAGCGCAGTCATCTGGTTGAGCCAGGCCTGGACGACGTTGAGAACCAGCAGCGAGCCGGCGATAATGCCGAAAACACCGAGCTGGTGGAAGAACGCGGGAATATCGCGCCTTGCCAGCGAATCGTAGAAGGGAGCATTCCAGCTATTGAGCAGCACCTGGACATAGGCCGTGCCCAGGATGATTACAAAGAGCGCGACGGTCAGGGAAATGATCTTGATCCGGACGGCCGAGATCCAGAAAGCAGACAACATCATCCTCAACCGAAAGAAGAGGCTCAAATCATATCCGACCTGTTCGTTTGCCTGAATATTCGGCTTGGCTTGCACTTCAACTGCCATCAGCACTTCCCTGCGACGCACGTCCCGTCAGTTAATCATGACTCGCCCACATATCCATCCTTGCAACAGATCGGTGCGATCACGTTCCTATATACACGGTTTCGCGTGTTGAACCGAATTAGGTCAGCAATTAGAGCGCCGCACGTCATATATGACGCACAAAGATCGCTGTAACACTTTAAATGTACTGCATAATTTTATTCTTAAATCGATTCCGGATTAAGGAATTATGCAGTAGCCTGCACTCGAGAGATTGAGAAAGCCTTCCGATGCAATTTCAAGGAACTGCGGACTACATCGCGGACAAGGATCTGATGGTCGCCGTCAACGCCGCTATCAGGCTGGAGCGTCCCCTCCTCGTCAAAGGCGAGCCAGGTACGGGCAAGACCGAGCTTGCGCGCCAGGTAGCGGCCGCCCTTGGGCTCGATCTTATCGAGTGGAATGTCAAGTCGACGACGAAGGCGCAGCAGGGTCTTTACGAGTATGATGCCGTTTCGCGCCTGCGCGACAGCCAGCTCGGCGACATCAGAGTTCATGACGTCCGCAACTATATCCGGCAAGGCAAGCTTTGGCAGGCCTTCGCTTCGCCGAAGAAGTGCGTGCTGCTGATCGACGAAATCGACAAGGCCGACATCGAATTTCCGAACGATCTCCTGCAGGAACTCGACCGCATGGAGTTTCATGTCTACGAAACCGGCGAAACCGTCCGCGCCGCCATCCGTCCGATCGTCGTCATCACCTCGAACAATGAGAAGGAACTGCCGGATGCTTTCCTGCGCCGCTGCTTCTTCCATTACATCCGATTCCCGGACATGGAGACATTGACCCGCATCGTCGAGGTTCACTATCCCGGCATCAAGCGGGCGCTCGTGCATGCCGCCCTGGCGCAATTCTTCGAAATTCGCGAGATCCCGGGCCTGAAGAAGAAGCCCTCTACCTCCGAAGCGCTCGACTGGATCCGCCTGCTGGTCGCCGATGATGTCGAGCCGGAAACGCTGCGCGCCGATGCAAAAAATTCATTGCCGAAGCTCCATGGCGCGCTGCTGAAAAACGAGCAGGATGTGCACCTCTTCGAGCGGCTGGCTTTCATGGCGCGTGGACAGGGCAAGTAATGCAGCCGGATGCCGCATTTTCCGCCCGCAAAATTGCAGAAGCTTTCTTCACAGACAACGAGGGTAATCGCCGGCCCTCGTCCTTCGAGGCTCCGGCTTGTAGCCTCCGCACCTCAGGGTGAGGTCTGATCTGCTGCTGTTCGGCTCGAAGCCTCACTGAATCATCCTGAGGTGCCTTGGCGTTGAAGCGTCAGCGCAAACGCCAAGGCCTCGAAGGGCGAGGCAACCCCGGAGCCAAATAATTCGCCAAGCCGGGATGCAAGCACTTCTCGAACATCTGTAAGCGGCAACCGACGTCAGAACGCGGCCGCCAGCTCCCCAAAGCTTGCCCATTGACCCGCCGCACGGGCAGGTTTATGGATTTCAGCCTGTGGTGATTTGGCCGGCCGGCTTGCAGCCACGTTAAATAAGTCGCTAAAGGGCCGCGTGCGGACCGGTAGCGATTCATCGCGGCCGGTTTTTTTGTATTTGGCGAGTGAAACGATGCCCATCAAGATTCCCGATACGCTGCCCGCATTCGAAACCCTCCAGAGCGAGGGTGTGCGGGTGATGACCGAAACGGTGGCGTTCCGTCAGGATATCCGCCCCCTTCAGATCGGGCTTCTCAATCTCATGCCGAACAAGATCAAGACGGAGGTCCAGATGGCGCGCCTGGTCGGCGCATCGCCGCTGCAGGTGGAGTTCTCGCTGGTGCGCATCGGTGCGCATAAGGCAAAAAATACCTCCGAGGAGCATCTGCTGTCCTTCTATCAGACCTGGGAAGAGGTGAAGCACCGCAAGTTCGACGGCTTCATCATCACTGGCGCGCCGATCGAGCTGCTCGACTATGAAGACGTGACCTACTGGGAAGAGATGCAGCAGATATTCGACTGGACGGCGACCAACGTGCATTCGACGCTCAACGTCTGCTGGGGCGCGATGGCGGCGATCTATCACTTCCACAAGGTGCCGAAATATACGCTGACGGAAAAGGCCTTCGGCGTCTACCGCCACCAGAACCTGAAGCCCTCCTCCGTCTATCTCAACGGCTTTTCCGACGATTTCGCCGTGCCGGTTTCGCGCTGGACGGAGGTGAAGCGCGCCGATATCGAGAAGGTGCCCGGCCTACAGATCCTGATGGATTCGAGCGAGATGGGCGTCTGCCTCGTGCACGAGCAGGCCTGCAACCGGCTCTACATGTTCAATCATGTGGAGTATGATTCCACTTCACTGGCGGACGAATATTTTCGGGATGTGAATGCGGGCGTGCCGATCAAGATGCCGCACAACTACTTTCCGCATAACGATCCCGAAATTCCTCCGCAGAACCGGTGGCGCAGCCACGCGCACCTGTTCTTCGGCAACTGGATCAACGAGATCTACCAGACCACGCCGTATGATCTGGAGGAGATCGGCCAGGAAAGGACTTGAGGCTTGTTCATACCCTTCTTCCTGAAGCTGAAGGAAGCGAAGGTTCCGGTAACGCTCCGCGAGTTCCTCGCGCTGCTTGAAGGAATGGAAGAAGGGATTGCCGACTATGACATCGAGGCCTTCTACTATCTGGCGCGCACGACGCTGATCAAGGATGAGCGCTTCATCGATCGCTTCGATCAGGTTTTCGCAGACTATTTCCGTGGTGTCGAAGCAATCGGCGGCAATGCCGATGGAGAAGCGGTGGAGCCGACCTCCATCCCCGAGGAATGGCTGCGCAAGCTCGCTGAGCGGCATCTGACCGAAGAGGAAAGACGGCAGATCGAGGCGCTCGGCGGCTTCGATAAGCTGATGGAAACGCTGCGTGAGCGGCTGGCTGAGCAGAAGGGCCGCCATCAGGGCGGCTCAAAGTGGATCGGCACGGCTGGCACCTCCCCCTTCGGCGCCTATGGCTACAATCCAGAAGGCGTGCGCATCGGCCAGGAAAACTCACGCCATCGCCGCGCGGTCAAGGTCTGGGATCGGCGCGACTTCCAGAATCTCGACGATGGCGTCGAGCTTGGCACCCGCAACATCAAGGTAGCGCTGAAGCGCCTGCGCCGCTGGGTGCGCGAGGGTGCCGCCGAGGAGCTGGATCTCTCCGGCACCATCCGCTCCAGCGCCGAACATGGCTATCTCGACGTCCGGACGCGGCCGGAGCGGCGCAATGCCGTCAAACTCCTGATGTTTTTCGATGTCGGCGGCTCGATGGACGACCATATCCGCATCGTAGAAGAACTCTTCTCCGCTGCGCGATCGGAGTTTCGCCACATGGAATATTTTTACTTCCACAACTGCCTCTACGAGGGCGTCTGGAAGGACAATCGCCGCCGGCGCGTCGATATCACCGCAACGACCGATCTCATCCGCACCTTCGGCCCCGACTACCGCGTGGTCTTTGTCGGCGACGCCTCCATGAGCCCCTACGAGATCATGCAGCCCGGCGGCTCGGTAGAGCATTGGAACAAGGAGGCGGGCGAGACCTGGCTCGCCCGGATGACCGGCCATTTCCGCAAATGCATCTGGATCAATCCGGTACCGGAAAACTATTGGGGCTATACGACCTCGATCTCGATGATCCGCCGGCTGATGAGCGACCGCATGTATCCCCTGACGCTTGGTGGGTTGGAGAAGGCGACGCGGGAATTGTCGCGATGACTGATCGGTATTTTGCTTGCCGTAGCGTCACCAAATAAACACAACCATTTGTAGAAAGAGAAGCACGGCAGATACCGTCGCGAATCGCTGCGGAAACTGGCGGAGATATGCGTGCGCTACGCCGTAAAATTCCTTTTCTTCATCGTAACCATTCTGTTCGCCTCGCAGCAGGCACGATCCGAAGAAGGGGGGCTTCTCCGGACAATGGGAACAGATCGACTCCCACGCCGGCGTCGGTGAAAAATGCCACATAGGAATAATCAGGCAGGGCAGGTTTACGAGGATCAGCACCAGCAATGGCTGGAGCGCTACTGCGGAGACAAGCAGTTACGGAAACGCCAACTACGCGGCAGGTATGGGACGCTGGAGCTCCTATGTGGAAAAATTCAGCCGAAAGGCATTCTATATCCTGCTCGTCGTTCGCGGCGACAGGTTGGTGCTGATCATGAAGGCCGAAAAAGCGGATGGGTCGAACCAATTAATTCGAACGCTTTTCAGCAGACGGACAGCCAATTCTCTTTACGACAAGCCGTGATGGATCAGGAGGAAATCGATCGCCTGTCTTATGTGTCGCACATTCGCGGCGTAAGATGTCAGCTCGAAGCTATGGGCAAGGCCTAATCAGACCTTGCCCCCTTTCAGCCCGCCCCTAACTTTCGCCATCGGACCGGTTGCGGAAAGGCGCGAATGGAGGCAGGGTCTGGCCTCGCATATTCAAAAGCAATGGATGAGCTGATATGACGGAAAGCACTTTGCAGCGGGAACATTTTGGAAGGACGGCGGATGGAGATACCGTCTATCGCGTCAAGATCGTCGGTGGCGGTTTGACCGCCCATATCATGTCATGGGGCGCGGTCATACAGGATCTCCGCCTTGACGGCCACGAGCCCTCGCTACTGCTCGGTTTCGACAATTTCCCTGATTATCCCGCCCATTCCTCCTATTTCGGCGCCACGCCCGGCCGCTGCGCCAACCGCATCGGCTCCGGCCGCTTCACGCTTGATGGCAAGCAGTACCAGCTGGAGCTCAACGAAAAAGGCGTTACCCATCTGCATGGCGGCAAGGATAATATCGCCAAGCGCAACTGGACCATCGTCGAACACGATACCGACCGTGTCGTCCTAAAGATCGTCGATCCCGACGGCCGCGCCGGCTATCCCGGCAACTGCACGATCCAGGCGACCTATCGCGTACATGGCAATGGCGAACTTTCCGTCACCTACGAATCGACCACCGACCAGCCGACGCTCGCCAATGTCTGCCAGCACGCCTATTTCAACCTCGACGGCCGCGACGATGCACTGGGCCACGACATCATGATCGCCGCCGATCACTATACGCCGACCGATGACAAGCAGGTGCCGACTGGCGAGATTCGTTCCGTTGAAGGCACCGTCTTCGATTTCCGCGAGATGTCGCCGATGAAACGCTTCGAAGGAAGCGAGCAGGCGCTCTACGATCACAATTTCTGCCTCTCCAGCGAACGCACCGTCAAGCGTTCGGTCGTGCTCGCCCGCAGCGTCAACTCCGGCGTCTCGCTGGAAGTGCGCACCACCGAGCCCGGCGTGCAGTTCTATGCGGGTTTCAAGCTCGATGTGCCGGTTCCGGGCCATGACGGCCGCAAGATCGGCCCGTTCGCCGGCTTCTGCCTGGAAACGCAGATCTGGCCTGACGCCATCAACCACGAAGGGTTCCCCAATGCCGTGCTTCGCCCCGGCGAGGTATTGCGGCAGGAAACGGATTATATCTTTACCAAGAATTGAGCCAGGAATGCCTTGCTCTCGTGAATTTCGGCCGGGCGTCCAAAGCGCCCGGCCGATTCTTTTTTTGCACTGCGGCTAGATTCATCTTGTGAATTGGTTCTAAATAGGTTCTATATAAGAGATATGGATAGAACCAGTTTGATCGCCGAATTGAACAATCGCGGCCTCAGCGACGGGACCGGGACCGGGCCGCTGTACAAGCGCCTGGCGCAGGCGTTGACGGGTCTCATCCAGGAAGGGCTGCTCAAAGCCGGAACGGCGCTGCCGGGCGAGCGCGATCTCGCCGGCGCCCTGCAGATCGGCCGGGTGACGGTCAGAACCGCCTATCGCGACCTGCTGGCCTCCGGCGTTATAGAATCGCGTCATGGCAGCGGCACCTTCGTCTCGCAGCATGTCGAGCGCATCGAGCAGCCGCTCTGGCGCCTCTCCTCCTTCTCCGCCGACATGCGCTCGCGCGGCCGCGAACCGGCTGCCCGCATTCTCCAGCGCAGCATCAGCACACCGGCTCCAGAGGAATCCTTCCTTCTCGGCCTTGGCGTCGATGAACCCGTGCTGCGGCTCGACCGGTTGCGCCTGGCCGATGGTCAGCCGCTGGCCATCGAGCGCGCTGTGGTTCCCATCAAGTTTCTGGGCGAAAATGCCATATCCGAAGGGTCGCTTTACGACGCACTGGCGGCTAACGGCTTCAAGCCCGTACGCGCCCAGCAGAGGCTGACCGCCGTGACGCTCGACCCGACATCCGCATCGATCCTGACCGTCAAGGCAGGTGCGCCGGCACTTCTGATCGAGCGCGTTTCCCGCCTGGCAGATCAACGCGTCGTTGAATACACCCGCTCGCATTATCGCGGCGACGCCTATGATTTTGTTGCAGAATTGAGAATTGGAGATGACCTATGAGCGAGACCCCATCCCTGATGCTGACGGAAGCCGGCCAATCGCCCGACGTGGTTGCGACGCTGCTTGAAAAGGAAAAGCCTGCCTTTGCCGAGATCGCGAAGCTCTTCTCGACCGGTCGTCCATCCCTGATCACGACGGCGGCGCGTGGCTCGTCCGATCACGCAGCCACCTTCTTCAAATATCTCTTCGAAATCTCCCGCGGCATCCCCGTCGCCTCGGTCGGCCCGTCGATCGCCTCCGTTTATGGCGCTCCGCTGCACCTGAAGGGCGGCATTCACTTCACGGTCTCCCAGTCTGGCGGCAGCCCCGATATCATCGCCATGCAGGCCGCCGCCAGGAAGGGCGGCGCCACCACGATCGCTGTCGTCAATGTCACCGACAGCCCGCTTGCCAAGGAAGCCGACATCGTGCTCGGCCTCAATGCCGGCAAGGAACAGAGCGTCGCCGCCACCAAGTCCTTCATCGCCTCCGCAGCAGCCCTCGCCGGCGTGACCGCTGCAGTGTCGGATGACAAGGCACTGACCAATGGCCTTGCCAAACTGCCGGAGGCGCTTGCTGCAACCGCGGGCATTGACGGCAAGGCGGCTGAAGATGTACTCTTCGATGCCTCCTCGCTCTATACCGGCGGCCGCGGCCCCGCCTTCGCCATAGCACTCGAAGCCGCCCTGAAGGCGAAGGAAACCGCCGGCATTCATGCCGAAGCTTTCTCGCTGGCCGAATTGATGCACGGTCCGATGCGCCTCGTACAGCCTGGATTCCCGATCGTTGCCTTCTCGCCCGATGATGCCGCCTTCGCCAAAAATGCCCAGGCCCTGGAACGCCTGCAGAAGCTCGGCGCAACCGCGGTCTCCTTCTCGACCGCGCCGCTGGCCGGCATCAACCTGCGCATGCCGACGACCGGCAACGGCCTGCTCGATCCGCTGGTGTCGCTGCTGTGCTACTATCGCCTCATCGAGTCGGTGACCCGGCGCAAGGGTTTCGATCCGGACAAGCCGGCTAATCTTCTCAAGGTAACGGAGACCATGTGATGGACTACAAGGTCTTTACCGGCGCCCGCATCTTCGATGGCGACCGTTTTCATGAGGACAGCGCGCTGGTGATCGGCAATGGCCGCATCCATGCCATCACCAGCATCAACGATGTGCCGGATAATGCCGAAACCATCCAGCTGAAGGGTGGCGTCCTCTCCCCAGGCTTCATCGACGCGCAGGTCAACGGCGGCGGCGGCCGCATGCTGAACGACGAACCCTCGCCTGAATCCATGTATATGATTGCCGAGGGGCATCGTCCCTACGGCACGACCTCGCTGCTGCCGACCCTCATTACCGATGTGGCGCCCGCTACGACGGCCGCAATCGAAGCGGCGGTCGAAGCCGTGAAGGCCAATCGCGGCGTGGCCGGCCTGCATCTGGAAGGCCCGCATCTGGCGCCGGCCCGCAAGGGTGCGCA
>JBCNPI010000219.1:0-10461 GCA_039593415.1 Rhizobium sp.
AGCGGACCAGATGACCAGCTCCAGACGTGTCGAATGATGCCAATCCGGCTCGTAGGTCGCTTGCGTGTTCGACTGACGGTATTTCCAGGCGAAGAACAGCGTCAGCAAGATCACCGGGATGATGATGATCAGCATCAGCACCACCGAGACGATGATGAGGTCTCGCTGCTGCATGGCGATATCGCCGGAGGGGGCCATCACCACCAGATTGCAGCCTGATAGTAGCAAAAACAAAGGGATGATGGATAAACGGCTGAAAATCTTCAATAGTCTTGGCACGTCTTAAAGCTCTTCTTGTTTCGACCCTACCGCGACTAAAGGACGGCGGTCATGAACGATATGAGGTGTTTCGTCGCACCGCAGCAAGCTTGAGTGCATTGCGGTATGGAATGCTGTCCCACCTATCGGGAAAACCCTCGAAAATCTAGAAGGTTTTCTATCAAGCAATTCGCTTTCGCCGGCGCTAATATACCTGGATCGGAACAAATGGCTATCACCGGCGGTTTTTCTTCGTCCCGAATGCGGCACCAATGGCGGACAATGGCTCGACCGATGGCCAATTTGCGAATTATTTCATGCTGGATACTTGATATGTTCGCACGTTTGATCGACATTTTCATTACGCGCGAATTCGTGGAGGAATTCGTGCTCGGAGAGGGAGGCTCCCGCGCATGGTCAGCGTAACGCATGAATCACTCAACCCCAAATCTTCAACTCTGGAGAGCGATGCCCGCAGCATGCATGCGAGGGGCTCGGTCGCCCCCGGCAACATCGCCATCGGCGTGATCATTGGTCGCACGTCCGAGTTCTTCGATTTCTTCGTCTATGCCATTGCATCCGTACTGGTCTTCCCGAAGCTCATCTTCCCCTTCGCCGACCCGCTGCATGGCACGATGCTTTCCTTCCTGGTCTTTGCGCTGGCCTTCATCGCCCGCCCGATCGGATCATTCATCTTCATGGCAGTTGACCGCAGGTATGGGCGCGGCGTCAAGCTGACGATCGCGCTGTTCCTGCTTGGCGGATCGACGGCGGCGATGAGCTTCCTGCCCGGCTATTCCGAAGTCGGCGTCTATGCGATCATCCTGCTTGCCATCTTCCGCATCGGCCAGGGCCTGGCGCTCGGCGGCGCCTGGGATGGCCTGGCCTCGCTCCTTGCGCTCAATGCTCCGACCAATCACCGCGGCTGGTATGCGATGATCCCGCAGCTTGGCGCGCCGATCGGCTTCATGCTGGCAAGCGCGCTGTTTGCCTATTTCGTCACGAGCCTCACGACGGCGGACTTCATTGACTGGGGCTGGCGCTACCCGTTCTTCTGCGCCTTCGCCGTCAATGTCGTTGCGCTCTTCGCCCGCCTGCGTCTAGTCGCGACCGAGGAATTCGGCACTCTGCTGGACCGCCATGAGCTCGAGCCTGTGAAGATGACGGAACTGCTGCGCGTCCATGGCCGGGACGTCCTGATTGGCGCCTTCGTGCCGCTGGCAAGCTTTGCGACCTTCCATCTGGTCACGGTCTTCCCGCTCGGCTGGGTCACGCTCTACAGCGAGCAGAGCCCCGGCTCGTTCCTGCTGATGGAATTCCTAGGCGCGATCTGCGGCATCCTCGCCATCATCTGTTCAGGTATGCTGGCCGACCGGATCGGCCGCCGCAACCAGCTCGCCATCGGTGCGGTCCTGATCGCCTGCTTCGCTTTCGTCGCCCCCTGGCTGCTCGATGGCGGGGCGACCGGCCGTCATGTCTACGTGGTTCTCGGCTTCACGCTGCTCGGTCTTTCCTTCGGTCAGGCAGCCGGCGCCAGCGCCTCGCGCTTCACCCGCAACTATCGCTACAGCGGCTCGGCTCTCGTATCCGATTTGTCCTGGCTGATCGGCGCCGGCTTCGCGCCTTTCGTGGCACTCGCCCTCTCCAGCCAGTTCGGCCTCGTTTACACCAGCCTTTATCTGCTGTCGGGCGTTGTCTGCACGCTTGTCGCGATCTTCTTCAGCAAGACGCTGGAGACGCGAGACAACTGAGACGGAATTTTTAAAATCGCAAAAGGCCGCGGCATAAAAGTGCCGCGGCCTTTTTACGTTCACGCCGAATGCATGAGCCACGCGATCAGCGGCGCTGCCAGCACGTTCGCCAGCCCCACCAGCACCATAACGAGGCCGGCGATCGATCCTTCCTCACGGCCGATTTCATGCGCCTTGGCGACGCCGATACCGTGCGCGCCCATGCCGTAGAGCGCTCCGCGCGCCATGCCTGATCTTAATGGCAGCAGCCGCAGCAAGATTTGTCCGACAACGGCGCCGAACAGGCCGGTAATGACGACGAAAACGGCAGTGAGGTTGGGTACGCCGCCGATGTCGCCCGAAACGACCATGGCAAAAGGCGTGCTGATCGAGCGTGGCATCAGGCTGAGCCGCAGGCTCTCGTCGAGGCCGAGAAGGCTGGCGAGCCCCCAGGCCGAAATCATGGCCGTCGCGCTTCCGACCGTCACGCCGAACAGGAGAACGGGCCAATAGCGTTTGATGAGGTCGCGCTGCTCGTAGATCGGCACGGCAAAGGCAACGGTCGCTGGCCCGAGCAGAGCCAGCAGCCATCGGCTGTCATGCATGTAGTCCTGATAATCTGCATGCAATATGAGGGCGATGGCGATCAGAACTGTGGGCGCCGCCACCAGTGGGGACAGCCAGAGCGAGGGGCAGCGCCGGTAGAGCACCTTTGACACGTAATAGAGGCCGATCGTCGCAAGCGGCCAGAAAAGCCCCGATGCAAGGGTTTCAATGCTGGGCATGCCGGGAGGCTCCCTGGCGCATCATCAGGCGGTAGCCGATATCGATCGCAATGGCGGTAACGCTCATGACGATGAGCGTGCCGGCGAAGATCACTATGAGCACCTTCAGCCCGACGATACCGACGAATTCGCCATGATCGAGCAGGGCCAGCACCGCCGGCACGAAGAACAGTAGCATCTCGCCGAGAAACCACTCCGCACCACGTTTCATGCTCGCCATGCTCATCCTGCCGCTGGCAAATAGCGCGAGCACCAGCAGCATGCCGGCGATGGCGCCCGGTATCGGCAGATGCGTCAGGCGTACGATGGTTTCGCCCGCCTGCCAGAAGGCGAGCAGCAGCAGGATCTGAGCCAAACGGCTCAGTTTCGGACGGTTTTGCAGATTGATGCGCATGAAGAAACTCGGGAAAATTCGATGGCCTGAAGATAAGCCTTGCGACGGCATGAATAAAATGAATTGATTTCATCGAATTCAGTCCCATAAGGAATAGCGATGGAACTTCGAACCTTAAGGGCCTTTGTCGAGGTGGTACGCCAGGGCGGATTTTCGGAGGCGGCCAAGGTGGTATTTACAACCCAGTCCGCCGTCAGCAAGGCCGTGCGCCAGCTCGAGGACGAGCTCGGTCTGACGCTGCTCAATCGTATTGGTCACAGCACGACCCTGACGGATGCAGGCGAGGTGGTGTATCGACGGGCCGTCGCAATGCTTGCCGCGCGAGACGATCTGCTCGCCGAGCTCGCCGAATTGCGCGGCCTTGCCCGAGGCACTCTGCGTCTCGGCCTGCCGCCGATCGGCAACGATGCGCTGTTTGCACCGATGTTTGCCGTCTTCCGCAATCGCTATCCGGGGATCGAGATCAAGCTGGCGGAGCAGGGGTCCATGCGCCTGGAGGAAATGGTTCTTTCCGGCGAAGTCGATCTCGGCGCCTCGCTGCTGCCGACGCGCGATATATTCGAGTGGCAGAGCGTGCGCTGCGAGCCGATGCATGTGCTGCTGCCATCAACGCATCCGCTCGCCGGGCTTGGGGCGGTGCCGCTCACCGCGCTGCAGGGCAATTCCTTCATCTTGTTTGAAGTCGGCTTTGCCCTCAATGGCATCATTCTCGATGCCTGCCGCAATGTGGGCTTTGCGCCTGACATCGCTGCCCGCTCGAGCCAGATCAATTTCATCGTCGAGCTTGTCGCAGCCGGCCTCGGCGTAGGTTTCCTGCCGCGGCTGATCGCCGAGCAGCGGCAGCGTCCTGGCGTCAGCCACGCGCTCGTGGTCGAGCCGGAAATGGCGTGGCACATGGCGTGGATATGGCGACGAGGCGGCTATCTCTCGCATGCCGGCAAAGCGTGGCTCGATCTCGCCGCAGAGATGGCGATGAAATCTTGACTCCTTTTTCAAACTTTTTTGATGATTAAGCGTCAGTGTAAACTTGAAAAAAATCCTCAGGAAAAATATAGGCTATCCCAGGGCCGCCACAGGCGGTGACTTTCAAGCGAGAGGACTTAATGACTTTTTCCTTTACTCATCTCACCAGCGCGCTGGCGCTTGCCGCAGGTCTTGCGGTTGCTCCGATGATGGCGAATGCAGCTGAATCCGAAGGCATCGTTGTCTATAACGCCCAGCATGAGACGCTGACGCAGGCATGGGCGGATGGCTTCACCAAGGAAACCGGCATCAAGGTCACGATCCGCAACGGCAGCGACATGCAGTTTGCCAACCAGATCGTCCAGGAAGGTGCTGCCTCTCCGGCAGACGTTTATCTGACGGAAAATTCGCCGGGCATGGCACTGGTCGATGCCAACAAGCTCTTCGCTCCGGTCGATGCCGCGACACTCGCCCAGGTGCCGGAAACCTTCAAGGCAGCCGATGGCAACTGGGTCGGCGTCGCCGCCCGTTCCACCGTTTTCGCCTACGACAAGACCAAGCTGAAGGAAGCCGATCTGCCGAAATCGCTCCTCGATCTTGCCGATCCCAAGTGGAAGGGCCGCTGGGGCGCTTCGCCGGCCGGCGCCGATTTCCAGGCGATCGTCAGCGCGCTGCTTGAGCTGAAGGGCGAGGACGCAACCCGCGCCTGGCTGAAGGCGATGAAGGAAAATGCGAGCTTCTACAAGGGCAACAGCGTCGCGATGAAGGCCGTCAATGCCGGCGATACCGAAGGCGCTGTCATCTATCACTATTACTGGTTCGGCGATCAGGCCAAGACCGGCGAAAACAGCAAGAATGTCTCGCTGCACTATTTCAAGAACCAGGATCCGGGTGCCTTCGTCAGCATTTCCGGCGGCGGCGTTCTGGCGTCCAGCCAGCACCAGAAGGAAGCACAGGCTTTCCTGAAGTGGATCACCGGCAAGGGCGGCCAGGCCGTCCTGCGCGATGGCAACTCGTTTGAATATGCCGTCGGCAATGGCGAGGCTTCCAATCCGAAGCTCGTGCCGCTCTCCGACCTTCAGGCTCCGAAAGTCGAACCTTCGAAGCTGAACAGCAAGAAGGTTACCGACCTGATGACGGAAGCAGGTCTCATCTAACGCAAAAGCCCGCGCGAGAACACGTTTGGCGGGCTTTCGTGTGGGCTCGGCCCTTGCATCCCGTCCGCCTGCCCTGCTAGGGCATACGAATGGCCGCAGGGTCGATCGATCGGGCAACCGCCGTCAGCGGCGGTTGCCTTCCTATTTCAGGGCGTGAAAGGCAGCTCGGATTTGCTGCAGAAGAACACATATGCCGGCGAGGCCGCCGCCATGCGAATGCCCCCGTTGACGGCTGCTCCCCGTAGCCGCGTTCGGCACGCATCCGTCGTCGCCCTTGCTTCGATCGTCGCGCTTCTGAGCCTGGTGCCGCTCGGCTTCATCGTCTGGATCACGATCGACACCGGCTGGGCAGAAGTCGTCGCCCTGATTTTCCGCAGCCGCGTTGGCGATCTGCTCGTCAATACTGTCCTGCTCGAAGTCTGCACCATTCCGCTTTCCATCCTGCTGGCGGTGACGCTCGCCTGGCTGACCGAACGAACCGATATTCCCGGCGCGCGTCTCTGGTCCTGGCTGGCGGCTGCACCGCTTGCCGTCCCCGCCTTCGTGCACAGCTACGCCTGGGTCAGCCTCGTGCCGAGCATGCGCGGGCTCTGGAGCGGCGTGCTGGTGTCGGTGCTTGCCTATTTTCCGTTCCTCTATCTGCCGGTCGCAGCGGCGCTGCGCCGGCTCGATCCGGCGATCGAGGATGCCGCAGCCTCGCTCGGCCTCGGTCCCTGGCAGGTCTTCTTCCGGGCGATCCTGCCGCAGCTTCGCCTCGCCATCTGCGGCGGCTCGCTGCTGATCGGCCTGCATCTCCTGGCGGAATACGGTCTCTACGTGATGATCCGCTTCGATACCTTCTCGACCGCCATCGTCGACCAGTTCCAGTCGGCCTATAACAGTCCGGCGGCAAACATGCTCGGCGGCGTCCTCGTCTTCTGCTGCCTGCTGCTGCTCGGCATCGAGGTGCTGGCGCGCGGCAACGAACGCTATGCCCGCATCGGCTCGGGTGCCGCCCGGCCGGCCGATCGGCGCCGTCTCGGCTGGTTCGTCGTTCCCGCGGTCGCGCTGCCGATCGTCACGGCCGCCTTGACGCTCGGTGTTCCCTTCGTCACCCTGGCGCGCTGGCTTTATCTCGGCGGCACGGGCGTCTGGCGGATCGACACCGTCGGATCGGCCTTGCTGCAGACCATTCTTCTCGCGATCGCCGGTGGCCTCCTCGCCACCATTGCAGCGACCCCGATGGCATGGCTATCGGTACGCGCGCCCGGCCGGCTGCAGCGGATTCTCGAAGCCTGCCACTATTATGTCGGCTCGCTGCCGGGCGTCGTCGTCGCCCTGGCGCTCGTTTCGATCACCGTCCGGTTGATCTTGCCGCTCTACCAGACGTTTGCGACCCTTCTGCTCGCCTATGTGCTGCTGTTCCTGCCGCGCGCCATGGTTGGCCTGCGCGCCAGCATCGCCCAGGCACCCGTGGAACTCGAACGTGCCGCCATGGCGCTCGGCCGCACGCCGGCGCAGGCGGTACGGCAGATCACCATGCGGCTTGCCGCTCCCGGCTTTGCGGCAAGCGTCGCGCTTGTCGCGCTCGGCATCACCAACGAGCTGACGGCGACGCTGATGCTCTCTCCCAACGGTACGGAAACGCTGGCGACGAAATTCTGGTCGCTGACCAGCGAGATTGATTATGTTTCCGCAGCGCCCTACGCCTTCATGATGGTGGTCCTGTCGCTGCCGCTCACCCTTCTTCTCTACATGCAATCAAAGCGAACGGCCGGACAATGACCTTTCTGGCGATCAAGAATATCAGCAAGCGCTATGGTCCCGTGCAGGCGCTCGACAATATCGACCTCACGATAGCTGCTGGCAGCCGCACGGCTATCGTCGGCCCGTCCGGCTCCGGCAAGACGACGCTGCTGCGGATCATCGCCGGCTTCGAAACTCCCGATGCCGGTCAGGTGGTGCTTCAGGGCGAAACACTGGCGGATGGAGAGGCTATCGTACCCGCGCATCGGCGCGGTATAGGCATTGTATCTCAGGATGGCGCACTGTTTCCGCATCTAAGCGTATCGGAGAATATCGGTTTCGGCATGGAGCGCGGCGCGCGCGACCGCGATCAGCGCATCAATGCCCTGGTCGACATGGTCGAACTCGACCGCGGCATGCTCGATCGCCGCCCGCATCAGCTTTCCGGCGGCCAGCAGCAGCGCGTCGCGCTTGCCCGCGCGCTCGGCCGCAAGCCGCGGCTGATGCTGCTCGACGAGCCTTTCTCCGCTCTCGATACCGGCCTGCGTGAAAACATGCGCAAGGCCGTCGCCCGCGTGCTGCAGATTGCCGGCATCACTGCGGTTCTGGTGACGCATGATCAGGCGGAGGCCTTATCCTTTGCCGATCAGGTTGCTGTCCTGCGCGAGGGCAAGCTCATACAGGCCGGCACGCCGCAGGCGCTCTATCTAAGCCCCAGAGATCGCGAGACCGCGCTCTTCCTCGGCGATGCCATCGTGTTGCAGGCCGACCTCGATCAAGGTCTGGCCAAATGTGTCCTGGGACAGATCCCGGTCGATGCCGGGAACCGGCAGGGTCGCACCGACATCATGTTGCGGCCCGAGCAGTTGCGCCTCCGGGCGATCGATGAAGCCGGCGCGGGTGCTGCCTGCATCGGCAAGGTGACCGAAATCGAGTTCGGCGGCGCCGTCTGCGCTGTTACGGTCGTGCTGTCCAACGGCTCCGAGACATTGAATATCAAGAGTTCTGGCGTCGGCCTGCCCGAGGTCGGCAGCATGGTTTCGGTGAGCGTCATCGGAAAGGCACATGTGTTCGACAGGCCCGATAGCTGAGCGTTAATTCGGGTTGAAGCAGGCGACGCTTTGGGGAAGATAAAGCACGTCGCGTAAAAGTGTGCAGCGGTTTTGCGACAACGACATGCGTCAATTCAAGGTCCTAAAGCGCAAGAAGCGAATCTGAAAGATCGCGGTGCGCTTTAGGCACGCCATCATCGTGCCCATGCCGAAGGAATCTCTCCATGTCTTTTCCCCATGAGATCGAGCCGGATCTGCCTTTCCTCACCTCGCTCCGCCGCAATCTTCATGCGCATCCGGAACTCGGCTTCGAGGAGGAGCGCACCAGCGGCATCGTCACCACCTTGCTGGAGGAAGCGGGGCTGACGGTGCACCGCGGTCTCGGCAAGACCGGTGTCGTCGGCACGCTACAGGTCGGCAACGGCACGCGCCGTATTGGCCTTCGCGCCGACATGGATGCGCTCGCCATGCCGGAAAAGGCCAATCGTCCCTATAAATCCACGATCCCGGGCAAGATGCATGCCTGCGGGCATGATGGCCATACGACGATGCTGCTCGGTGCCGCTCGTCATCTGGCCGCCAAGCGCGGCTTTTCCGGCACGGTACATTTCATCTTCCAGCCGGCGGAAGAAGGTCGTGGCGGCGCAAGGCGCATGGTGGAAGACGGCCTTTTCGATCTGTTTCCGTGCGATGCCGTCTACGGGCTTCACAATATGCCCGGTCTTGCGGTCGACGAGATGGCGGTTGTCGAAGGGCCGCAGCTTGCTTCATCGGATAGCTGGCGCATCACCTTCCGCGGTACCGGCACCCACGGCGCCAAGCCGCATCTCGGGAAGGATCCGATCACGGCAGCGGCGACCTTCCTTTCCGCGTTGCAGACCATTGTCGGCCGCGTCGTCGATCCCCTGCAGCCGGCCGTCGTCAGCGCCTGCTCATTGCAGGCCGGCGATCCCAATGCGCTGAACGTCATTCCCGACATCGTCGAGATCGGCGGAACGGCGCGCGCCTATACGCCTAAGGTCCGCGATCAGCTCGAGGAGGAGATCGGGCGCCTGGCGCAGGGGACGGCCGCCATGTTCGGCATCAATGTCGACTATCAGTTCGAGCGCCGTATTCCGCCCGTCGTGAATGATGCCGATGCCACGGAGCGGGCGTTGAAGGCAGCCAAAACAGTCTTTGGCGAGAAGGTGCTGACTCGTTTTCCGCCTTCGACCGCCGGTGATGATTTCGCCTTTTTCGGCCAGAATGCTCCGGGCTGCTATGTCTGGCTTGGCAACGGCGCGGCGGTCGACGGCGCACTGCACCACAATACGGCCTATGACTTCAACGACGAGGCGATTTCCTCGGGCGTGGCTTTCTGGACGACGCTGGTAGAGCAGGAATTGGGGGAGGAGTGCTGAAGCTGCTTCGAATATGATGCACCTTCGCCACTCCCTCTGTCCCTTGCGGGACATCTCCCCCAGAAGGAGGGAGATCGTTGGAGTGTGCCGCAGCCGATAGTAGCGAAAACCTAAACCTTCCCAAGCACCGGCGTCTCCAGCACCCGTCCCGTCGCGACATCGGCAATGCCGCGATCCGTCTGGTGCGGCCCGGCATTGCAGGCAAGCGTTGCACCGAAGCAGGCCTTGAAGACGAGATAGGGCGGCTTCCAATCGACAAGGTTATCCATCGCCTCGCGGATAGCGCGGAAGGCGAGAGCGGTTTCTTCGAGCGATGCATCGCTGACGAGGCCTGAGAGCGGCAGCGGCAATAGCGCCTCGATCCTGCCGTCACGCGCGACGGCCAGCCCGCCGCCGGCCTCGATCACGGCATTGGCGGCAATTGCCATATCCGCTGTATTGCCGCCGAAAACGGTCAGGTTGTGGCTGTCATGCGAAACAGTCGTGCAGAAGGCGCCGCGCCATTCGCCCCAGCCGGTCAGAATGCCGACGCGTGGCTGACCATCCGCCTTGCCGTGACGATGGGCAACGGCGATCATGGTGGTTCCCGCCGGCGGCACGACGAAGCCGTCGCGCACGTCAGCCTCCGTCTCTCCCCATCGCGTGAAGCGCGGCTGGTCGATGGTCGCAAGCCGCACGCGGCTACCGGTTGCCGCCACACGGAAATCGTTCTCGCCGAGCGGCGTCAGCTTGACCGAATTGCGCAACGGTGCGGGATCGGCGCGCTCGACGATGTCGATCATCCGGCCGGCATCGGCAACGGCCGCGCCATTGGCGATCACATATCGGGCCTTGAAGTGCCGTAAATCTTCGAAGAGCACGATATCCGCGCGTCGCCCGGCGGCGATCAGGCCGAGATCGCTGCGGCCCAGCCGCGTGGCGGCGTTCAAGGTCGCCGCCCGCAAGGCCCATTCGGCCTTGAGGCCATAACCGACGAGACGGCGCACCACATCATCGA